>NZ_JAHFRY010000049.1:23192-30374 GCF_023266035.1 Nevskia sp. | reverse complement strand
GTCGAGCGGGCTGGTAGCGCTTGCCTCAGTCTTGGGGGCGTTCATTGCGGCGTTTTCGTGGCGTGGACTCAGGCGCAGGAGTCTAGCAGCGCGGTTCCAGGGTTCGGCCACCTAGGTCAGCGATCAGGCGCGTGATCGGGTCTGCCCTAGGGCTTCGCGAGATAGGCCTTCAGCGCTTCCATCGGCAGTGCCCGAGACAGATACCAGCCCTGCACATACTCGACGCCGACCTTGCGCAGATGCTCGAGCTGGGCGGCGGTCTCCACGCCTTCGGCAACCGTCACCAGGCCCAGGCGACGCGCCATCGCCACCACGTCGTCGACCAGTCCGGCGGTGATCGATCCGGTGCCGATGGCGTCGATGAAGGTCTTGTCGATCTTGAGCAGATCGAAGTGGAACTGGGTGAGATAGCGCAGCGAGGAATAGCCGGTGCCGAAGTCGTCGAGGCCCACCCGGGCGCCATCGCTGCGCAGGGCGTCGATGACGGTGCGGGCGAGATCGTCCGACGACGACAGCATCTCCCGTTCGGTGACTTCGAATACGACACGCCCGGCGCGGCAGGCCTTGCCGAAGATGCTGCGCACCCGTTCCGGCAGTTCGGCATCGCTGAAGTGCGCCGGGCTGAGATTCAGCGTGACGTAGAAATCGGGGTGATCGGCGAGCGGGCCTTCGAGGTCGGCGGCGACTCTTTTCATCAGCCAGTCAGTCAACGGATTGATCAGGCCGCTGGCTTCGGCCAGCGGCACGAACACGCTGGGCAGGATCATGCCGCGCTGCGGGTGCTGCCAGCGCAGCAGGGCTTCGGCGCCGACGGTGCGCAGGCTGCCGGTTTCGTGGATCGGCTGGTAGTGGACGTGCAACTCGTTGTTCTCCAGCGCGTCGCTGAGCTGGGCATCCATCGACCGCTCGCGGCGATCGACGTAGGCCAGCACCAGGAACAGCGGCAGCGACAGGCCGAGCCCGAGCAGCACGAACAGCGTGGCGTTCTCCCACCAGCCGTCGAGCAGCGCGTCGCGGTTGCCGGCGACGACGGCGCGCAGCGGGTAATGCTGGAAGCTGCGTCTGCTGACCAGGCTGTCCGGATCGTCATCGCCGAGCAGCAGGCTGCCGGCGCGCGACAGCACGGTGCCATCGTTGCGTTCGATGCGCAGCGCGATCTGCTGCTCGACGATCGCCGCCCGCACCGGCTCCAGCAACTGGCGCGGATTCATCATCAGGCTGACCGCCATGCCGGGCACCCGGTCAATGCCGCGCAGCACGGTGATCGATACCTCGTCTTCCAGGGTCAGATCGGGGGCGGCGATATGGATGCCGGTGGTCGGCCAGATCAGCAGATCGGCGTTGCTGATCAGGATCGAGGTTTCCGGCACCCGCACGCTGGTGCACTGCACGGCGCTGCGATAGATCAGCCCGGCTTCACGGAAGTACAGCGAGTTGTAGACCGCCTTGCGCAAGGTATCGACGCTGGCAGGGCTGCAGCTGCGATCGACGGTCGTGCCAATCGTCTCCAGCACGTTTTCGGCGGTACCGAAGATCTCGTCGGCATGGTTTTCGAGCACGGCGGCGTAGTGATCGAGACGAAGACCGGCGGCCGTCGTCGCCTGGCGATAGGTGACAGCCAGCATCAGCCCGGCCGGCAGGATGCCCGCCAGTACCGCGGCGACCGCAATCAAAGCCAATCGGCGCTTGCGCCTTGTGATCACCGCGTTTGCCTCTCCTGCAATCGCCGGGCGCCAAGCCGGCGCGCGGGACTGCCTATCACGAAGATAGCCAGGTCTGGCATCGGCGGGGGCTATTCCTGAACAACGGGTGACACCACCTGATGCTTGGCGTCTTCCTTGGCCTGGACGGCGGCGCGCAGCTGATCGACGTTCTCGCGCAGGATGTCGGCCACCAACTCGTCGGTACGCGGATCGTTCAAGACATCGTGCGCCAGCCCCAGTGCCGCATCGACCACCGAATTGACGATGTCGTTGTAGAACGGCAGCCGGCTCAGGGTCTTGGTGCGCGCGTTGTGGCTGAGCTTCTCGGTGATCATCGCCCGCAGCTCGCGATCGTTCTCCTCCAGCGCCCGCGCGACGTTGCGGGTGTAGGTGCCGCGCTTCAGCACGTCCGACACTTCGGCGAGTACGGCGAGCGTGATCATGCCGCCGACCGCCCGCATGATGCTGTCCCGGAAGCGGTTGACCAGCCGGTAGGTGAATTCGTCACCGAGCGCCCGATCGGCCGCCATGCCGAAGCGCGACAGCAGGATGACGATGCGCACCACGCGGAACAGGCGGAAGCCGCGCAGCGCCGGTTCGGAGACCGGAATCATGCCGAGGACCTCGTACCAGTTGCGCAGCAGATAGCCGCGCGTCCAGCCATCGCGCGACCAGCGCCAGGTGAACTCCACCGCGAAGATTGCGCAGATCGCGTAATCGCCATGGATCAGCCAGCGGCGCCATTCCGGCGTGACGTCGCCCCAGGTTTCGTAGCTGAGCAGCGCGATCGACACCAGCGCCAGGATCAGCAGCAGCCAGTCGAGCACCGGCACGCGACGCGCGGCGGCGCCCAAGGTGTCGGGCGCGCTATTCGGGTGATCTTCGTTACTCATGCCGACGATGATCGGGAGGGCTGTTCACGGCGGCAAGGAAAGCACGAAATCACGGGCGAAGGAACGCTGGATCGTGACGAGCTTGACAGCCAACGGCCCGCTGCCCGAAATGCAGTCATGAACGCCGCCATTCCCTTGTGGATCACCCATCCCGCCTGCAGCCAGCACGAGATGGGCGCCGGCCATCCCGAATCGATCGCCCGCCTGCACGCGATTCAGGACCGCATGAACGCCAGCGGCCTGCTGCCGATGTTCCGCACCGTCACCGCACCGCTGGCGCCGCGCGAGGCGCTGGTCCGCGTCCATGATCCTCGGCTGGTCGACGGCATCTTCGCGACGCGTCCAGCCCAGGGCCTGGTCCGCATCGATCCGGATACCGCCATGAACGCGCACAGCGCCGAAGCCGCGCAGGCCGCGGCTGGCGCCGTGGTCCACGGCGTCGATGAAGTCCTGGCCGGCAACGCCCGCTTCGTGTTCTGCGCCGTGCGCCCGCCCGGCCATCACGCCGAGCGACGCCGGGCGATGGGCTTCTGCCTGTTCAACAGCGTGGCGGTCGGCGCCGCACATGCGCTGGCCTGCGGCCTCAAGCGCGTAGCGGTGCTTGATTTCGACGTGCACTACGGCAACGGCACTTCGGACATCTTCCGCGACGATCCCCGCGTGCTGGTCTGCAACACCTACCAGGACCCGTACTACCCCGGCTGGGTCAGCGATCCGGCCAACAGCCGTCTCGTCGATGCACCGCTGCACGCCGGTGATGGCAGCGCTGAATTCCGCACCGCTGTCGAAACCCGCTGGGCGCCGGCGATCGCTTCGTTCAAGCCGGAGCTGATCCTGGTTTCCGCCGGCTTCGATGCCCATGGCGAGGATCCGCTGGCTGGCTTGAATCTGACGTTTGCCGACTACGCCTGGATTGCCGCACGCATCCGCGGCTGGGCTGAGGAATATACCCAAGGCAGGTTCGTCGCCAGTCTGGAAGGCGGCTACGACCTGTTCGCATTGGCGCGAAGCGTCGAGGAGTTCGTGCGCGCAGCGGCGTTCTGAGCGCGGCCGCCACTCAGGACGAGCAACTGACCTCGATCATCCGGGCTTCCGGCGGCGGTTCAGCCGCATAGGCCTCGAACGCCGGCTGTTCATCGAACGGTCGTTGCAGCAGTTCGAACAGGGTCGCAACTTCGGACAGGTCACCGGCTTCGGCGCGTTCGATCGCTCGCTGCGCGAGATGATTGCGCAGCACGTATTTCGGATTGACCGCGTTCATCCGCACGGCACGTTCGGCATCGTCGGATTGTTCGGCGCGCAGCCGGCTGCGGTAAGCGGGAATCCAGACATCGAGCGCGGCGAGGTCGAGGATTTCGTCGCGCAGGCCATGCGCGGGTCCGTCCTCATTGGCCTTGACCCGCGACAGATGCCGCCAGCTGCGAGTGAAGTCGGCACGACTGGACTGCAGCAGATTCAGCCAGCCGTTGATCAAGGTTTCGTCGCCGTCACGCACTTCGCGCAGGCCGAGTTTCGCGGTCCATTGCTTCAACATCGCCTTGCCGTAAGCGTCCGGATAGCTGTCGGCGATCGGCTGGGCGCGTTCGACCGCAGCCCTCGGTTCGTCGGCCAGGAGCGGCAGGCAGGCCTGCAGCAGCTTGGTGATGTTCCAGTGGCCGATCACCGGCTGGCGATCCCAGGCGTAGCGGCCGCTGTCGTCGCTGTGATTGCAGATGTGGTGGCTGTCAAAAGCATCAAGAAAACCGAACGGGCCGTAGTCGATGGTCAGGCCGAGTGCGGAGAAATTGTCGGTGTTCATCACGCCGTGACAGAAGCCCACGGCCTGCCACTGCGCCATCAGCACGGCGGTGCGGCGCACCACTTCGGTCAGCCACAAGGCGTGGCGATCCGGCTTGCCGGCGAACTCCGGGAAGTGTTGATCGATCAACAGATCGGCCAGCGGTTTCAGGCGCTCGGTTTCCCCGCGGTAGTACCAGAACTCGAAATGGCCGAAGCGCAGGAAGCTCGGCGCGACACGGCAGACCACGGCCGCGGTCTCTACCGTCTCACGCCGCACCGGCTGCGGCGAGCCGACCAGCGCCAGCGCCCGCGTGGTGGGAATGCCCAGGCCGTGCATGGCTTCCGAGCACAGGTATTCGCGGATCGACGAGCGCAGCACCGCGCGGCCATCGGCATGGCGCGAGTACGGCGTCGGCCCGGCGCCTTTCAGCTGCAGTTCCTGGGGCTGGCCGTGGCGATCGTCGATCTCGGCGATCAGCAGCGCCCGGCCATCACCCAGCTGCGGCACGAACTGGCCGAACTGATGGCCGGCGTAGACCGAGGCCCGTGACTCATAGCCGGGCCACGCCGTGTTGCCGGCCATCAGCGCAGTGAACTCTGGGCTGGCGATCGATGACGACAATCCGAGCTGATCGGCCAGTGCCGTATTGACGTGCAGCAAGCTCGGCGTGGGCAACGGCCGGGCCGGGATGGCCGTCGAGTACGGCTCTCCGAGTGCGGCGAAACGAGGCGTGATGGCGGGCAGGATCATCGTCTGGCTTGAGTTTGGGTCTGCGACTGGCTTTGCAACGGCCGGTGGCTGTCGGCATCGTTATCGCTGCCGACGATCAGCCGCGCCGCGCGGCTGTAGCTCAGATAGTTGAAGAACCATTGGGTGGCCACCAGCATGCGGTTGCGGGCGCCGATCAGGAAGTAGACGTGGGCGATGCCCCACAGCCACCAGGCGATCAGGCCCTTCATGCGCAGGAAGCCGAAATCGATCACCGCCGAATGCCGGCCGATGGTCGCCAGGTTGCCGAAATCGCGATAGCGGAACGGCCCCGGCGCGGATTTTCCGGCCAGCGCCGCGCGGATGGTTTTCGCCACATGCTGACCCTGCTGCTTGGCCGCAGGCGCAACACCTGGCACGGCCTTGCCGTTCGATTGCACGGTGGCGGTATCGCCGATCACGAACACCTGCTCATGGCCCGGCACCGACAGATCCGGCAGCACCTGGGCGCGGCCGGCGCGATCGGCCGGCGCGCCGAGCCAGCGCGCGGCCGGCGAAGCCGCGACGCCAGCGGCCCAGAGGATGGTCGCAGCGGCCAGGCCGCTGCCATCGCCGAAGCTCAGGCCACCCGGATCGCAGCCATTGACTTTGGTATTCAGCATCACGTCTACGCCTTTCTTCTGCAGCTCCTTGAGCGCGAAAGTCGACAGCTCCGGCGGGAACGACAGCAGCACCCGATCGGCGCCCTCGATCAGCACCACCCGGACCTTGCGGGTATCGATGGCGCGAAAATCATGGATCAGCACGCGCTTGCAAAGCTCGGCGATGGCGCCGGCCAGTTCGACGCCGGTCGGCCCGGCGCCGACGATCGCGAAGGTCATCAGCCGCTGCTGCTCGACGAGATCGGCACTGTTCTCGGCGCGTTCAAGTGCCAGCAACAGTCGGCGACGAATCAGTGTGGCGTCATCGACACGCTTCAGTCCCGGTGCGTGTGCCTCCCATTGATCATTGCCGAAGTAGGTATGGGTGGCGCCGGTGGCGAGAATCAGCCAGTCGTAGGGCAGGCGGCGGCCGTCATCGAGCAGCACTTCACGTGCGGCGCTGTCGATTCCGCTCACCTGGCCGAGCAGCACGCGGGCGTTCTTCTGCTTGCTGAGGATGCCGCGCACCGGCCAGGCGACATCGGAAGGATTCAGGCCAGCGGTCGCCACCTGATACAGAAGTGGCTGAAAAAGATGGAAATTCCGGCGATCGATGACAGTCAGTTCGACAGCGGCGCCATCGAGCGCGCGGGCGGCAGTGAGGCCGCCGAAGCCGGCGCCGACGATGACGATGCGGGGAAGAGAGGACATGAGAATGGTGGACGTTCTGACGACTAGGGGCGGAGTTTAGTCGCAGGTGTTCCGGGCTTCGCGCACAATCCGCGCACAATCATTTTCCCTTTCGGAACCCTGCAACGACCATGGACCAGCAACTTCGGGACCGTCTTGATGCCGCCGTGCTTCAGCGCCTGCTCAAGCACCTTGATTCCCGCCCCGACGTGCAGAACATCGAGCTGATGAATCTCGCCGGCTTCTGCCGCAACTGCCTGTCGAAGTGGTACGCGGCGGCGGCGAAAGAGGCGGGTGTCGCGGTCAGCGACGATGCAGCCCGCGAGCGGGTCTACGGCATGCCTTATGCGGACTGGAAACGCCTGCACCAGCAGGAAGCCACGCCGGCGCAGCAGGCGGCGTTCGACGCGGCAAAACCGAAAAGCTGAAGGACTGCCTGGTTCACGGCAGCGCGGTAGTCTTGTCGTCAGGGACTCGGGGATCACGATGAATGCAGGTCGATGGCTGTGCTTAGGCCTGCTGGCGGCGAACTTGAGTGCGCACGCCGATGCGGCGACGCAGAAGGTGCTTGATTGCATGCGGGCGAACATTCCGCTGTCGCTGCAGATCAAGGAAGTGGAACTGGCCGCGGTCGATCGCAGCGGTGCCGAGCGGCTGCTCAAAGGCAAGGTCTATGTCAGCCGTGACAGCGGCCTGATCCGCGTGCTGCTGCGCATCTCCAAGCCGCGCGATCTCGATGGCGCGGCTTATCTGATGCGCGAAGGCGG
>NZ_JAHFRY010000049.1:15832-23182 GCF_023266035.1 Nevskia sp. | reverse complement strand
GGCAAGAAGGACGACATCTTCCTGTTCCTGCCAGCACTGCAACGCGTGCGCAAGATCAGTGGCGGCTCCGCCGATGCGCCGCTGCTCGGCACCGATTTCAGCTACAACGACATGAAGCAGCTGCAGGCGGCGTTCGGCGATTCCCAGGCCAGCCTCGACAAGCCGACGACTCTCGAGCAGCGTTCGGTCCATGTGCTGCAACTGCAGCCGCCGGCCGGTTCCGGCGCCCGCTACAGCCGCGTTCGCGCCTATGTCGACCAGAAAACCTGCGTCGCGCTGAAGGCAGAATTCTTCGAGGGCAATGTGCTGCGCAAGGAACTCAGCGCGCCGGCCGACAGCCTGAAGCGCGCCGATGGCTACTGGTACCTGTCCGATCTGCTGATGCGCGATGTCAAGGAAAACACCAGCACCCGGCTCAAGGTGATCGGCGTGGTCGGCAGCGAGCAAGAACTGCCGTCGCGGCTGTTTGATCCCACCTCGTTCTATCGTGGCAACTGAGGCCGCAGGCGCCCGATGAACACCGTTGCCTGGCTCGGCTCGGTCGCGCAGCATCCGCGTCGTGTGCTGCTGGCGGTGGCGCTGGCGACCATCATCGGCCTGCTGCTCTGCATCGATCCGGTCAGCAGAACGGTTCGTTTCCACATCGATCCCTCCGCCGAAGCGCTGCTGCCAGTCGATGATCCCGGCCGCGCAGTGCTCGACCAGGTGCGCAGGACCTTCGGCATCGACGATCCGCTGATCGTTGCGGTGCGCTTCGAGCCCAGTGTCTACAGCGCCGAGAACTTCGAACGGATCGCCAGGCTCTCGGCGCAGTTCAAGCAATTGCCGGAAGTCAGCGAAGTGTTTTCGCTGGCGACGGCCCCGAACCTGCTGGCCAGCGGTGACGAGATCGATGTCACCTCGTTCACCGATCAGGCCGCGCGCGATCCTGCGGCGGTACAGACTTTCGCCGCGCAGATCCTCGCCAATCCGCTGTATCGCAGCACCTTGGTGTCGGACGACGGCACCACGGCGGCGTTTGCGCTGAGCACCACGGCGGCGCTGACGCCGAAGCAGTACGTGGCGCTCGATTTCGACGGCCAGGTGCGGCGTGCGGTGCAGGAGGTTGGCGGTGCCGACGCGGTTTATCTGACCGGCACCTTGCCGGTCCGGGCGGCCACCAGCGGCGCGCTGGATCGCACGCTGCGCTTCACCGTGCCGGCGGTGTTCGCGGTGATCGCCGTGCTGCTGCTGGTGACCTTCCGTAGCCCGATGGCGGCCGCTTCTGCGCTGCTGGCGGTGGCGATCGCACTGATCTGGACGGTGGCCTCGGCGGTGCTGCTCGGCATCGAGTTCAACCTGGTCAGTGCCATCGTGCCGCCGCTGGTGATCACCATCGGCCTTTCGTACACGATCCATCTGCTGGCCGCGCATTTCCTGTCGCGCAGCGAGCTGCCCGATGTGCGCGATGTCCAGCGTGCCGACTGGGTGATGAGGCGCATCTCCACCGGCCTGACCCTGTCAGCGACGACCACGGTGATCGGCTTCCTGAGCCTGCTGCTGAACCCGCTGCCGGCCGTGCGCGGCTTCGCGGTGCTGGCCAGCCTCGGCACTTTGTACGTTGGCGCGCTGACCCATCTGTTCCTGCCGGCGCTGCTCAACGCCACCGGCTGCAATCGCGAGACGCCGCCGATCGCCACCCGCGTGTTCGGCCGCTTCGCAGTGCTGTTGACCGGCTTCGATCTGCGCTGGCGGCGCTGGATCATCGGCGCATCGGCAGTGCTGATCGTGGGCGGTTTCCTCTCCGCAAGCCGCATCGAAGGCGGTGCCGATTTCATCAACAGCTTCGATGAAGACACGCCGGTCCGGCAGAATTTCGAAGCGGTCGCCAAGGCCTTCAACGGCGCCAATTTCGTCACCGTGCTGATCGACGGCAAAGCGCCCGATGCGCTGACCAATCCGACGCTGATCGATGCTGTCGACAGCTTTCAGGACTGGTTGCGCGCCCAGCCTGAAGTCGGCGCCGCGGTGTCCTTTGTCGATCAGCTGAAGCTGACCAATCTGGTGCTGCACAACAACGAACCTCTGTACTTCGGCGTGCCGGCCGATGGCGCGGCGGTCAAGCAGATCCTGCTGTTTGCCAGCAGCGAGGCGCTGAACCGGGTCATCGATCCGCAGTACCGCACGGCGGTGATCTCGCTGCGGCTCAACGTCGATGGCTCGAAGGCGATCGGCGCCTTCCTGCGCCGGGCCGAGGCGCGTGCTGCCGAGTTGCCGTCGCCGATCAATGCGCGCTTCACCGGCAGCGCGGTGCTTGCCACCCGCGCCGTCGAAGCGCTGGCCGGCGGCCACCTGGCGTCGATCGCGATTGCCGTGGTCGCCATCGGTGCGCTGCTGTCGCTGATGTTCACTTCGATCAAGGCGGGGCTGATCGCGACGGTGCCGAACATCGTGCCGATCGCGGTCTACTTCGGCACGCTCGGCGCGCTCGGCATCCCGCTGAACCCGACCACCAGCCTGATCGCCTGCATCGTGCTCGGCATCGCCGTCAACGACACCGTGCACTTCCTGGCCCGCTTCAATGCCGATGCCCGCGAGCAGGGCACCGAAGCCGGCGCGGTGCGTTCGGCGCTGGGCACGGTGCTGCGGCCGATCACCCTGGCCACGGTCTGTCTGTGCCTGGGCTTCCTGGTGTTTGCCGGCTCGGAACTCAACAACCAGCGGCAGTTCGGCGGCCTGGCCGCCTGGACTTTGTTCGTCGCCTGGATCGTCGACATGACTCTGACGCCGGCGCTCGGTTCCCGCTTGCGCATCGTCACGCTCTGGGACTTGCTGCGCCTCGATCTCGGCAAAAGTCCGCAGCACACGATTCCGCTGCTGTCGGGCTTGTCGATGCGCCAGGCCAGGCTGTTCGCGCTGATGTCGCGGCTGGAAAAGCATCCGGCCGGCACCCGGATCATCCAGGAAGGCGATCTGTCGCGGGACATCTACGTGGTGGTCGATGGTGCCGTGGAAGCGACCATCGAACGCAACGAGGAACGGCTGGTGCTGTCGACGATGACCCGCGGCGCAGTGATGGGCGAGGCCGGCTATTTCGGCCAGCGGCGCACCGCGAGTGTCGACACCACCAGCCCGGTACGCCTGCTCCGCTTCAACTCGCAGGACCTCGAAAGACTGCGCGAACGCTACCCCTCGATCGCCGCGACGGTGTTCCGCAATCTGAACCGTATCCAGGCCGAACGCATCGCGCGGATGACAGCACTGTTACGCTAGGCGCAGTCGGCGGTGATTTCGGTCACTGTCGCCGGGTGTTTACCAGCAGGTCCTAAGGCCTGCGGAAAATAAAAACAGCAAGACAAAACGTCGAGTGGGAGGAGGGGAGATGACCGTACCAATGATAGGCCGCCTCGGCATGGCGGCCGCTTGGCTGTTGCTGTTTCCGGTTGCCACGGCGGTGGCACTTGATCGCGGCGTGACGATCCTCAAGCAGCCGACTGGCAATCTGATCGTCTCCAAAGGCCGCGACGGCCTGCTGGTGATCGGCGATGTCGACATCAAGCGACCTGCGCTCATCGCTGCGACCCTGGGTGGCGAAGTGCCGAAGGCGATCGTCGATACCGATCCGGATACCGGTTTCATCATGAGCCGGGGCGACGGTTCGGTGCTGTACATGGCCAATGGCCGGTTGCTTCATGCAACGCTCGACGGCCTGCTGAAAGTGCCTTCCAGCAAGATGTCGGCAGCGACGCCGACCCGGCTGATCGTGGCGCTCGCCGATAGCGATACGGTTCATCTCAATGGCGACGAGATCGGCCTGTTCCGGGTCCAGAGCGGCCTCGTGGCCGGCGCTTGCGCAGCGCTGTTTCCGGCAGCGCACCTGCTGCATGTCGGCCGCTTGTACACGCCCGGCCAGTACCCGGCGATCGATGTCGCTCGCGGCGGCTCGATATCGGGGCTGATTGGCGCAGTCGGCCGGCTGATCAACATCGGCGGGCCGGAAGTGCAGTTCGTGCCGGCGCATGGCGAGCCGGTCAGCCGTGATCGGCTGATCGCCTACAGGAACATGCTGATGATCGTGCGCAACCGGGTGCAGGCGGCGATGCAGCGAGGCCAGACGCTGAAGCAGATTCAGGCCGCGCGGCTGACCGCCGATCTCGATCCACGCTGGGCGCGAGGCCCGGTACAGGGTGCCGACTTCGTCGCGCGGGTGCATGCCAGCCTGCTGAAGCCGCCCGGCGAGGGCTGAACGAGCCACACTGTCTGAATGAGTCGCTACCGGGAACCGCCACCGAAAAGCTCGCCGTACATCACCGCCGAAGGCGCCGCGCGCTTGCGTGCCGAGTACGAGCAGTTATGGCGCGTGCGTCGGCCCGAGGTCGTGCGGGCGCTGTCGGCTGCGGCGGCCGAGGGTGATCGTTCGGAGAACGCCGAGTACATCTACCGCAAGAAGGAACTGCGCGAGATTGATCGGCGCGTCCATTACCTGCAGTTGCGGCTGCCGGAACTGAAGGTGGTGGATGCGGTGCCGAGCGATCCGGAGCGCGTCTACTTCGGCGCCTGGCTGCAGGTGCGCGACGATCACGGCGAACAGAAGCGCTACCGGATCGTCGGCGCAGACGAGATCGATCCGGAGCGCGGCTACATCTCGATCGATTCCCCGCTGGCCCGTGCGCTGCTCAAGCGTCGGGCCGGCGAGGTGGTCAAGCTGATGCTGCCCGCTGGTGAAGCCGAGGTGGAACTGGCGGCCGTGAGCTACGGCCCACCGTAGTCCTGGCTAGCCTGTGATGCCCTTGAACTGTTTGGTGATCTGCGCGATGCGCTCACCGTACAGGCGGGCCGTTTCCAGATCCCCGGGCAGCGGACCTTCGTCGGGACCGAGATCGCTGGGTGACTGGGCAAGGGCGCCGGAGAAGCCGCCGACGTAGTTGACGTCGTTGCGCGTCGCCTTGCTGGAATTGGCCGGCATCATGCCGGTGCCGACCCAGATCATGCCGTGCTGCATCGACAGCGTGATCATGTACTGGATGGTCGAGAACTTGTCGCCGTTCATGGTCGCCGAGTTGGTGAAGCCACCGGCGATCTTGTTCTTCCACTTCTGGCCGAACCAGGGCTTGGAACTGGCATCGGCGAATTTCTTGAAGTCGGCCGACACGCCGCCCATGTAGGTCGGCGAGCCGAAGACGATGGCGTCGGCTTCTTCGAGCGCAGTCCAGACATGATCGTTGAGGTCGGCGACATTGATCAGTTGCACGCCGACACCACCGGCCCCGCTGATGCCCGCCGCAACGCTTTCCGCCTGCTTCTTCGTGTGGCCATAGCCGCTGTGATAGGCAACGACTGCCTTGACCTTGTTCATGCCTTTGCTCCTCGGGTTGTTACGAGATGGTTCTGCTGAGAATGAAGCCTGAGCTGAAGCGCTGACAACACCATAGTCCGCTGCCTGCTGCACCGATGAGACAGCAAGTCGATCGGAAGTTGCCAACGCTGCGGCATGTCCGTGCTCGCGTCGGGCTCCACTACAATGCGGCATGCCCCGTACCCACGATGACAACCCGCCGGACCGCCCCATGGAGCGGCTGATCTCTTCGGGCGCGCGCAGCGACGAGGAACGGGTCGATCGCGCGATCCGCCCGCAGCGGCTCGAGGACTACGTCGGCCAGCCGGCGGTGCGCGAGCAGATGAGCATCGCGATCAGCGCCACCCGCGCGCGCGCCGAGGCGCTGGATCACGTGCTGATCTTCGGCCCGCCGGGTCTCGGCAAGACCACTCTCGCGCACATCCTGGCTGCCGAACTCGGCGTCAACCTGCGCCAGACCTCCGGCCCGGTACTGGAGAAGGCCGGTGATCTGGCTGCGCTGCTGACCAATCTGGAACCGCGCGACATCCTGTTCGTCGACGAGATTCATCGCCTCAGTCCGGTCGTCGAGGAAGTGCTGTATCCGGCGATGGAGGATTACCAGCTCGACATCATGATCGGCGAAGGCCCGGCGGCGCGGTCGATCCGTCTCGATCTGCCGCCGTTCACCCTGATCGGCGCCACCACTCGCGCCGGCAGCCTGACCGGGCCGCTGCGCGATCGCTTCGGGATCATCCAGCGGCTGGAGTTCTACTCGGTGGCCGACCTGACCACCATCGTCAAGCGCTCGGCCTCGATCCTGAAAGTGCCGATCGACGAAGAAGGCGCCTACGAGATCGCCCGCCGCTCCCGTGGCACGCCGCGCATCGCCAACCGCCTGCTGCGCCGGGTGCGCGATTACGCCGAAGTGCGTGGTACCGGCGTGATCAGCGCGGCGATTGCCGCAGCGGCGCTGAAGATGCTCGACGTCGACGCCAACGGTTTCGACCTGATGGATCGCAAGCTGATGATGGCGCTGATCGAACGCTTCGATGGCGGCCCGGCCGGGCTCGACAATCTGGCCGCCGCGATCGGCGAAGCACGCGACACCATCGAGGATGTCATCGAGCCCTATCTGATCCAGCAGGGCTATCTGCTGCGGACGCCCAGAGGCCGTATGGTCGGCAGGCTGGCCTATCAGCACTACGGCATTCCGCTGCCCAAGCGGATCGAGCCGGATCTGTTTGCGGAGACTGGTGCCGAGTGACCCCTGCCGGATCGAAAACCTTGAACTTGAACTTGTTTGACGGGTCAATTGCTGCGCTGCCGCAAAAAACAGGGATAATCATCGGATGTCGACCCACTCCTTGAACGGGGCATCAGGCTTCTCGTGGCCCCTGCGCGTCTATTACGAGGACACCGATGTCAGCGGTGTGGTCTACCACGCCAACTATCTGAAATTCTTCGAGCGCGCTCGTACCGAATGGCTGCGCTCACTTGGCTATTCTCAGGAAAGCCTGCGTCATGAGGTTCAGGTGGCATTCACGGTCAGCCGTGTAGAAGTCGCTTTTCGTTCGCCGGCCCGGCTCGATGACGAGTTGATCGTCACGGTCGCCATCGCGGAACTGAAGCGGGCCAGCCTGGTCATGACGCAGCAACTGCGACTCGGCGATGTCGACGGCAAATTGCTGGCCGAGGCCGAAGTCAAGGTAGTCAGCGTCGATGCCACCAGTTTCAAGCCCTGCGCGCTGCCGGACGGCTTTCGCAATCGCGTCCAGGCAGTGGAAAATGCTGCATCTCGCAATCCATCAAGCAGCGCTGCATAACCGCAACCGAATACAAGGGGTAGGTATCGAATGAGTGGCACATTTTCGCTGACACAGCTGGTTCTGGAGGCCACCATCCCGGTGAAACTGGTGATCGGTGTGCTGATTGCCGCTTCTCTGGCGTCCTGGGCAGTGATTCTCGCCAAGCGCGGCCTGCTGTCGCGCATCCAGAATCAGGCGATCGCCTTCGAAACGCGCTTCTGGTCCGGC
>NZ_JAHFRY010000049.1:0-15822 GCF_023266035.1 Nevskia sp. | reverse complement strand
CGATGGATGACCTGTACGAATCCCATCGTCGTGGCGGCGAGCCTGAAGAAGGTCTGCCGTTGATCTTTCGTGCCGGCTACGAGGAATTCAAACGCCAGCAGGTCGCCAACATTCCGCCCGATGACGCGCTGGCCGCCGTGCAGCGCCAGATGCGCGTGGTCATGGCCCGCGAAACCGAGAAGCTCGAAGGTGGCCTGAGCCTGCTGGCGACGATCGGCTCGACCAGCCCCTATGTCGGCCTGCTCGGCACCGTCTGGGGCATCGTCAATGCCTTCGTTTCGATCGGCAACGTCAAGCAGGCGACGCTCGCCTCGGTCGCCCCCGGCATCGCCGAAGCGCTGATCGCCACCGCCATCGGCCTGTTCGCCGCGATTCCGGCAGTCGTCGCCTACAACTTCTTCGTCGCCCGCGTCGATCGCCTTGAAAATCGCTTCTCGACCTTCGCCGAAGAGCTGACCGGCATCGTCGATCGCGGCCTGCGCGGCGGTTCGAGGGCCGGCTGATGGCGGGTTCGGTCTCGCCCAAGAAGGGCAAGCGGCGGTTGAGCGCCGAAATGAACGTGGTGCCGTACATCGACGTGATGCTGGTGTTGCTGGTGATCTTCATGGTCACCGCGCCGCTGATGACCCAGGGCATCGATGTCGAGCTGCCGCAGGCGACGGCGGAAACGCTGTCTGCCGACGACGAGCCGCTGACCCTGTTCGTCAGCGCTCGCGGCGAGTACTTCCTCGATGCCGGCGGCGATGCCAAGAAAGCGCTGGAAGACCAGACAGTGATCGATCGGGTTGGCGCGATCCTGCGCAACAAGCCGCAGACGATGGTGCTGATCCGCGCCGACAAGGGCGTCAAGTACGACCGGGTCGCCAACGGCATGTCGCTGCTGCAGGCGGCCGGTGCGGCGAAGATCGGCTTCGTCACCGATGCGCCGACGGTGCCACGGGCAGCCTCCTCCAAACCCGAGCGCGGATGAAGGTTCAGACGCGCCATATCGTTGCAGCGGTTGCGCTGCATCTCGCGGTGTTCGGGCTGCTGTTCAGCGGCGTGCAGTGCGGCCGCGTGCCCGAGCCGGTGTCGATCATCCAGGGTCAGCTGATTTCGGCGAACGAATTGCCGAAGCCGAACGCTGCGCCGAAGCCGGAGCCGACCCCCGAGCCGCCGGCCCCCGAGCCTGCGAAGCCTGAAGCGCCGCCCGAGCCGCCGAAGCCGGACCCGGCCGAAGCCCAGCGCAAGCAGCAGCAGGAACAGGAAGCCAAGCAGCAGCAACAGAAAGCGGCCGAGCAGAAGGCCGCCGAGCTGAAGACGGCGCAGGAAGCGCTGCTCAAGAAGCGGGCCGACGAACTCGCCGACAAGAAGAAGGTCGCCGAAGACGCCAAGAAAAAGAAGGAAGCCGAAGACAAGCAGCGCCAGGACGATCTTGCGCGCTCGGCGATCGAGGAAGAGGAAAAGCGCCTCGCCGCCGACAAGAAGAAAAAAGCCGAACAGACCAAGCGCGAAGCCGAAGCGAAGCGCGCCATGGAGGCGGAGCTGTCGGCGGCGATGGGTGCCGAGGTGGCCGAACGCACCGCGCAGGAAGTCAGCATCTGGGGCACGCAGCTGGTGGCGGCGATCCAGCGTGTCTGGACCCGTCCGCCCGGCACGGCTGATCAAAGCATTGTCTGTGTGGTCAACATGCAGTTGTCGGCAACCGGTGACGTGCAGTCGGCAACGATCCGGAAATCGAGCGGCAACGCACTGATCGACGATTCGGTGATTCGCGCTGTCTACAAAGCCAGCCCGATGCCGCTGCCCAAGGATCCTCGGGCGTTCCAGTCGGGCGTCAACATCACTTTCAAACCGCAGTAAGTCCTCACGACCTACTCGTACAAACGGATCACGACATGCTCAGAAGACTGCTCACCGGATGCCTGCTGATCGCGAGTCTTGCGGCCCAGGCTGATCTCGACATCACCGTGGTCGGCGGGTCCAAGCGGGCCCAGCCGATCGCCGTGGTGCCCTTCCAGCAGGCGCCGGGCGGAGCAGTCGATGTCGCCCAGATCGTCGCCGCCGATCTCGACCGCAGCGGCCAGTTCCTGTCGCTGGCGCGCGCTGACATGAAAGGTTTCGATCCGCTGCCGGTGACCGAGCCGCAGGTCGATTACCGCACCTGGCGCGCACTCGGCCAGGAAGCACTGGTGATTGGTCAGGTGCAGATCCTGCCGGGTGGTGGTGCAAAAACGACGGCGGAGCTGTACGACGTATTCCGCACCCAGAAGATCATGACCATCGAGGCGACCGCGACGCGGGCGACCGAATGGCGGTCGATGGCGCACAAGGTGGCCGATCAGATCTACGAGAAGTTGACCGGCACCAAGGGCATCTTCGATACCCGCATTGCCTACGTCACCTCGATCCAGACCGGCGGGCGCCGCCAGTTCAAGCTGATCTGGGCCGATGCCGATGGCGAGAATCCGCGCGAGATCGCCCGCAGTTTCGAACCGCTGCTGTCGCCGTCGTGGTCGCCGGATGGTCGCCGTATCGCGTATGTGACCTTCGAGGATGGGCGCTCGAAAATCATCATCCAGACGCCGGCGACTGGCGAATATGTGACCTTCCTCGGCGAAAAAGGCATCAACAGCGCGCCGTCCTGGACGCCGGACGGCACCAAGCTGGTGGTGACGCTGAGTTTCCAGAAGAACGCGGATATCTACGTCATCGATCTGGCAACCAAGAGCCGCCGTCGTCTCACCGACAGCTTCGCGATCGATACTTCGCCGACGGTTTCGGCTGATGGCCGCACGGTCGCCTTCCTGTCCGATCGCAGCGGCACCGCGCAGATCTACACGATGAGCATCGACGGCGGTGAAGCGAAGCGGCTGACTTGCGAGGGCCGCCGCAATGAACAGCCGCGCTTCTCGCCCGATGGCAAGACTCTTGCACTGGTTAATTACAACGGTTCCGGTTATCGTATCGGGCTTGTGGATATCGCGACGGGCGTGATGCGCCTGGTCAGCGACGGCCCCCTGGATGAAGGTCCCAGTTTTGCGCCTAACGGCGCGGTCGTGATTTACACACGACAAGGTTCGTCCGGTGCCGAGCTCGCCACGGTTTCGACTGATGGCTCCATCCGCCAACGTTTGCGGCACACCGGCGATGTCCGGGAACCGGCCTGGGCACCGTACACCAAGCCCTGATTTGTCTGCTTTATTGCGGTTCTTCAGCTTGTCACCCGCAAGGGTTCATCATCGCCAACAAAATCGTCGTCAAGGAGTTTGAAAAATGTTGAACAACAAGTGGTTCGTCTGCGCAACCCTCGCTGTCGCCGCCATCGCCACCGGCTGCTCCAGCACCGGTGACAAGAATGCCAACGCCCCGGCAGATGCGGTTTCGCCGACGTCCACCTCCCAGGGCGGCGTTGCCACCTCGGCTGGCGGCAAGAGCACCGGCGCCAGCACCCCGGCCTCGGCTCAGAGCATCGTCTATTTCGACTTCGATTCGAGCGATCTGAAGGCCGAGTCGAAGGACGTCGTCGCTGCCTGGGCGCGCTACCTGACCGCCAACCCGACCTCGAAGGCCCAGCTGCAGGGCAACACCGACGAGCGTGGCACGCGTGAGTACAACCTGTCGCTCGGCGAGCGTCGTTCGGCCGCCGTCAGCGCCGCGCTGCAGTCGGCCGGCGTTTCCGCCAGCCAGCTCGAACTGACCTCGAACGGCGAAGAGAAGCCGGTCGCCATGGGTCATGACGAAGCGTCGTGGTCGCAGAATCGCCGCGTCGAAATCGTCGGTCAGTAAGTCTAATGTCGGCCGCCGTGATTGTTGCTGCACGTCGTCGCATCATTCGTTCGGCCAGACTGGCACCGCTGCTTGCGGTGCTGGCACTGACTGGATGTGCTGCGAACAATTACGGCGGGCCGATCAACGGCCAGCAGGCGCTGAGTCCTGAAGAGCGACGCCTGCAGGCTGTTGAGACCAAGCTCGCGGAAGTCTCGCGACGCCAGATCACGGTCGATGCCGGCCGCGATCAGAAGGTCAGCGAGGATCTGGGCAAGCTGCGCGGCCTGATCGAGCAGCTGCGTTACGACTTCGATCAGTCGGAACGGCGTCAGCAGGAAGCGATCACTTCTTTCGATGCCCGCATCAAGGCACTCGAAGCGCATGCGATCGGAACGGCCGATGGCAGCATCGGTGGCGTATCGGGTGATCCCGCTGCGCAGCAGTTCGGTGGCACGGTGGCTCCTCCATCGAATGTGCCGCTCAGCACCGCTGCTGATGAAGAAGCGCTGTACCTGAAGAGCTTCGACCAGCTCAAGGCCGGCAAGTACGACGATGCAACGGCTGGTTTCAAGGCCATGCTCGCCAAGTACCCGCAGGGCAATTACTCGGATAACGCCTGGTACTGGACCGGCGAGTCCTACTACATCAAGAAGGATTATCCGAACGCGCTGACGAGCTATCGCTCGCTGCTCGAGAAATTCCCGGCGAGTCCGAAGGTTCCGGATGCGCTGTTGAAGACCGGCATCATCCAGCAGGACCAGAAGAAAGCGGATCAGGCCAAGGCGGCCTACAACCGCGTGATCAAGGAGTTCCCGAATTCCAGCGCTGCCCCCCAGGCACGCACCCGGCTCAGCCAGTTGCACTGAGCAGGCTGAGTTGTGAGTTCCATCGCCGTCGAGTCCGGACGCCAGACGCGTCCGGCAGCATCGGCGACGCGTCTCAAGCTCACTGAAATCTTTCTGTCGTTGCAGGGCGAGTCGACCTTCGTCGGCTGTCCGACCGTGTTCGTGCGCCTGACCGGCTGCCCGCTGCGCTGCCAGTACTGCGACACCGCCTACGCCTTCCACGGCGGCCACTGGCACGAGCAGGCCGAGGTGCTGGCCACCGTCGCCAGCCACGGCGTCCGCCACGTCTGCGTGACCGGCGGCGAGCCGCTGGCCCAGAAGGCCTGCCTGGCGCTGCTGACGGCGCTCTGCGATGCCGGCTACACGGTATCGCTGGAGACCAGCGGTGCCATCGATGTGTCCGCTGTCGATCCCCGCGTGGTCAAGATTCTCGACATCAAGACGCCGGGTTCCGATGAAGTCGAGCGCAACCGCTGGGCCAACCTGCCGCTGCTGAACCCGCAGGACCAGATCAAATTCGTGCTCTGCAGCCGTGCCGATTACGACTGGGCGAAAGCCATCGTCGCCGAGCATGGTTTGTGCGAGCGCCACACCGTGCTGTTTTCGCCGAGCGCGAGCCAGATCGCCGCCCGCGACCTGGCCGACTGGATCGTCGCCGATCGCTTGCACGTGCGTTTCCAGATGCAGTTGCACAAGCTGCTCTGGGGCGCGGAACCGGGGCGTTAGTACTGGCGGAGCACTGCTCCGCCAGTACTAACGCGCACAGCCATGGATGGCTGGGCCGGCGGTCGTTCAAGAAATGCGTCATCGCGCCAGGGATGGCAGAGAACCCTTCGACAGGAGTTGCAAATGCTCAAACCTCGTTCCGCCGTGGTCCTGCTCAGCGGCGGACTCGATTCGGCGACGGCGCTGGCCATCGCGCGCAGCGAAGGCTATGTCTGCCACTGCCTGAGCGTCGCCTACGGTCAACGTCACAGCGCCGAGCTCGACGCTTCGGTGCGGGTCGCGGCCAGGCTCGGCGCCGCCTCCCATCGCCTGATCCATGTCAACCTGGATTTGATTGGCGGCTCCGCGCTGACCGATAGCTCGATCGACGTGCCCGAGGGCGAGACGCCGGGCATCCCGATCACCTACGTGCCGGCACGCAACACGCTGTTCCTGTCGCTGGCCATGGGCCTCGCCGAAGTGCAGGGTGCCGAAGCGCTGTACATCGGTGTCAACGCCGTCGACTACAGCGGCTACCCGGACTGCCGGCCCGAATTCATCGAAGCCTTCGAGAAAGTCGCCCAGCTGGCGACCCGTTCCGGCGTCGAGGGCGCGGCGCTGAAAATCGAGACACCACTGATCAAGCTGAGCAAGGCAGAGATCATTCGTCGCGGCACTGTGCTCGGCGTCGACTTCGCCGAAACCGTGTCCTGCTATCAGGCCGACAATGAAGGCCGCGCCTGCGGCCGCTGCGATTCCTGCCGTCTGCGCCGGGAGGGTTTCGCCGCCGCTGGCTTGCCCGATCCGACCCGCTACGCCATTTCCTGAATCGCTCGCCGATGGCAAGTCTGTTGCAGCTATAATCCGCGCCTCGCGAAACGGGGGTCGTTAGCTCAGTCGGTAGAGCATCGGACTTTTAATCCGTTGGTCCTGGGTTCGAGTCCCAGACGACCCACCATTTTTGCGCAGCTTGTAACCGCTGGACTTATCGAAACCTCTGCAAGCTCAGGGGTTTTTTATTGTCCGGGGGTGGGCAGTGCACTGGGGAAGATTCCCGATCGCCTGCAGGTGGAGTGGCGGGCAAAGTAAGATCATGAGGAACTACCCGCAGTGACGCAGGCGTTCGGAAACGAGTGAGGCGCTGCGAAGCCACAGGGTCACCCGACTCATCCCCAGACGCATCCAGCACACCTTCCGCCAATCATGACGGGCAGCGATCAGGAACCCATACGGGATCGAGTCACGGTGCTCGGCGAATACCGCGTGCTGGACACGCCGGTAGAACCCGCGTTCGACGACATCACCCGTTCGGCGATGTTTGCGCTGGATGTTCCGATCGCGCTGATCAGCCTGGTCGACGAATCCCGCCAGTGGTTCAAGAGCGAGCAGGGCTTGGCCTGCCGTGAAACACCGATTTCGGCTTCCGTCTGCGCGCACGCCATTCGCCAGTACGAGTTCTTCGAAATCCCCGATCTGGCTGCGGATCCTCGCTTTGAGCAGAACCCGCTGGTGACCGGCGAGCCGTTCGTGCGGTTCTACGGCGGCGCGGTACTACGCACGTCCGAAGGGATCGCGCTGGGAACGGTCTGCGTGCTGGACCGCAAGCCGCGTCAATTCACCGACGGTCAACGCGGCTTCCTGAAGGGGCTGGCGCGCCAGACGATGGCGCTGCTGGAGCTGCGCAAGGCCTTGCGGTTGTCGCTGGATATCGTCGAAAGACAGGCGCACCTGATGGCCGTTGCAGGGCACGACCTTCGCCAGCCGCTGGGCATCATCTCCAATGCAATTGCTACCGGGCTCGCAGCGCCGAATCATCCTTCGATGCCGCGACAGCTCGGCCTGGCGCAGCGCGCGGTGGATTCGCTGGTCGAGCAGCTGGATAGCCTGGTCACGGCCGCTACCAGCGGCGATTCGTCCCCGGTAGCGGCGCCGGTGCATGTTCCTTTCCGAATTGCCGAGCTGTTCGAGGCGCTCGGCCCCAGCTGGATATCGCATGCCGCGTCGAAAGGCCTTCAGCTCGATGTGGTGCCGTCCAGCGCCGAAGTGCTCAGCGATCGGCGGCTGATGAGTTCGATCCTCGGCAATCTGGTTGGCAACGCCATCAAGTACACCCAAACCGGCCGCATCCTGATCGGCTGCCGAAGGCGATCGAAGGGGCTGGAGGTTTGCGTCTACGACACCGGCGTCGGTATTTCTCCGAGCGATCAGCAGGCGATCTTTTCTCCGTTCAAGCAGTTGAATCCGGAGAGCGAAGGGCTGGGTCTGGGCCTGTCGCTGGTCAAGCAGGCCGCGATACAGCTGCAAGTCCCGCTCGAAGTGGCCTCGGTGCTCGGCCGCGGTACTAAGTTCAGCGTGCAGCTGCCGTATAGCGATCAGGCGGCGAAATAGTCAGGACCGCGGCGCGGCATCGAGCTTCGCCAGTTCCGCTTCCGCATAGCTGGCGATCATCTCGGCCAGGCCTTCCGAGAGCTGCTCGAAGCTGATGTTCGAATTCGGCTCACTCAGGTGGCGGATGATCGTGAACACGCTGCCGTGGATGAAGATGTAGCTCATCACCGGCAGGTTCCTGAGCCGGGTCAGCTGAGGATTGTGCAGCGCGTACTGCATGATCAATTCGACTAGCAGCTGCTGGATCGCTTCGAGCTGGCGGCTGCGCTCGGCATGCATCGAGAAGCCGGCGTACTTCAGATAGCGCCCGTCGTTGCGGTTCAGCAGCTCGCGGAAATGGCCGAGCAGACGGATCACCATCGGCCGGATTTCCAGGCGCACCAGGCTCGGCATCAGCGCGCGCACCATGGCGACGATCTCCGTGGTCAGGTGCGCGTTCATCGCCTTGAACACCGCTTCCTTGTTCGGGAAGTATTCGTACAGCGACCCGACGCCGACACCCGCGATGTCCGCGATGTGCCGCGTCGTGGTCTGCGCCAGGCCATGGGTCTGCAGGCTGATGAAGCCGGCTTCGACGATCGCCTGCATCGTCGCCTTGGAACGTTCCTGCTGCGGCTTCCTCGCCATCGCCCTCGTCATCCTGCCGTTTCCGAATTGAATCCGAACAATAGCTCGGATTATCTTGCCATTACTCAATGTCACTGTCATTCCGTGACATTGACATTCAACAAGACCAAGAACGGGGAACAATGATGGCAGGCAGGAAGGTATCAAGAAGCGCATCTGCAGTGGTCACCGGCGCAGGTAGCGGCATCGGCCGGGCGTTTGCGCTGGAACTTGGCGCCCGCGGTGGCCGCGTGGTCTGCGCCGATCTGAAGCTGGCAACCGCCGAGGAAACTGCCGCCCAGATTCGTGCTGCCGGCGGCCAGGCAACCGCCATCGCCTGCGACGTATCGAAGCTCGAACAGGTCGAGAAGATGGCCACAAAAGCCGAACAGTGGCTCGCCGGTCCGGTCGATCTGGTGATCAACAACGCCGGTGTCGGCGCCGGTGGCAGCGTCGTTGGCGAGACGCCGATCGACGACTGGCGCTGGGTGCTCGGCGTCAACCTCTGGGGCGTGATCCACGGCTGCCATGTGTTCGCGCCGAAGCTGCGCGCGCTCGGCCGCGGGGGCATCGTCAATGTCGGCTCCACGGCGAGCTTCGCCGCCGCGCCGCTGATGGGCCCGTACAACGTATCGAAAGCCGCGGTGCTGGCGCTCAGCGAAACGCTGGCCTCGGAGTTCACCGGCACCGGCATCAAGATCACCGCGCTGTGCCCGACCTTCATCGCCACCAACATCGTCAAGGACGGCCGGATCAGCGAAAGCTCCTCGAAGATGGCCGAGCGCCTCATGCAGTGGACCTCGGTCACTCCTGAAAGTGTTGCCAAGACCACGCTCGATGCGCTCGATCGCAACCAGCTCTACGTGCTGCCGCAGGTCGACGCCAAGCTGATCTGGCGCATGAAGCGCTTCGCGCCGGTCGGTTACGGCCGCGGCATCGGCTGGCTGAATCGTCTCGCCGGCAATCGCGCCTGAGCCCGAAGCGCGCTCCCGAATCTCCCGAAAACAGGAACCGAAACCATGCAACTCGACATCGACAAGATGCTGGTCAAGATCAAGAACAGCCAGTGGGCGCTGGCTGATATCGACTGGGATGCGCCAGGGCGCGAACGGGTCACCGAAAACGTCGAGCAGTACGCCAAGCTGAAAGTGTTCATGGCCGATCTGATGTGGATCGAGCATGTCGGCGCCCGTGCGTTCGCGGCGATGGCGAAGAAGGCGCCGAACGACACGCTGGCTGAGATCTACCGCTACTTCCACGCCGAAGAACAGCGCCACGCCAATGTCGAAATGGCGCTGATGAAGCGCTGGGGCATGCTCGAAGGCGATCACGACAATCCGATCCTGCCGGAGCCGAACATCAACCTGCGGCTGGTCATCGACTGGCTGGACACCTACAGCGACGAGATGCCGCTGGAAGTGCTCGGCTCGGTGATCCCGAGCCTGGAAATCGCGCTCGACGGCGCGCTGTGCAAGTTCCTGCTCGACACCGTCCAGGACCCGGTCTGCCACGCCGCATTCGAGAAGATCAACGATGACGAGTCGCGCCATCTGGGCGTCGGCTTCCACGTGCTGGAAATGATGGGCTACGGCAAGACTTACCAGCTCGCGGTGCGCACGGCCGGCACCTTGCTGAATCCGAAACTGCTGATCGGCATCGCCGCCTATCTGCCGCTGCTCAACCGCATGCGCGACAACCTGGTGAAGCTCGGCCTGAAGGAAGAGCGCTTGTACGAAGCGATGAACAAGTACAAGAAGATCGGCGGCCGCACCGAGCAGGGACGCCGCAACCCCTGGTTCCAGATCATTAGCCGTCAGAGCGCGATGGTGGTCGACCGCAAGTCGCTGTACCACGTGCCGGTCGACGCACTGGTGCGCCTGACCGACTACTACCCGCGTCGCTGGCTGAAGGCGACGCCGACCTGGGTCAAGGGTTTGACCTGGAAGACGGCGGCCTGATTGCCTTTCTCCTTCCCCCGCAAGAGGGAAATGAGCACACGCATAAGCAAGAGATCATTCGATGACCCAGTACCAAGATGAAGCCCCCGTCGCCGGCCGTCGTTCACGTCGCGCTGCCGATCCCGTTGCCGCGAAGGTGGTGGAAGTGCTGATCGTCGGCGCCGGCTTTGCCGGGCTCGGTGCGGCGATCCGCCTTCGCGCTGCCGGCATCACCGACGTCGCCATCGTCGAGCGTGGCAGCGAAGTCGGTGGCACCTGGCGTGACAACCAGTATCCCGGTGCGGCCTGCGATATCCCGTCCAACCTTTATTCGTTCTCGTTCGCGCAGAACCCCGAGTGGACGCGCGGCTACTCGGGCAGCCGGGAAATCCTCGAATACATCCGCGGCCTGGCGCGCGACAACGATCTGCTGCCGCTGATCCGCTTCCAGCACAACGTCGAAGCGCTGAGCTTCGATGGTGGCAAGGGCCTGTGGACGGTGACGCTGAGCGGTCGTGACCCGATCATCGCGCGCTCGGTGGTGATGGCCCAAGGCCCGCTGTCGAATGCCGGCCTTCCGAACATGCGCGGCATCGAAAGCTTCAAGGGCAAGATGATTCACAGCGCGCGCTGGGATCATTCCTACGACTTCACCGGCAAGCGAGTCGCGGTGATCGGTACCGGCGCAAGCGCGGTGCAGATCATCCCGGAGCTGGTCAAGATTGCCGACAAGGTCAAGGTCTTCCAGCGCACGCCGGGCTGGGTGCTGCCGCGTCTCGATTTCCAGTCTCCGGAGTGGACCAAGGCGCTGTTCAAGAAGCTGCCGTTCAGCCAGACCGCCGTGCGCGAAGCGATGTACTGGGTTCACGAGTCGATGGCACTCGGCATGATCTGGAACACGCCGATGACCCGCGCGCTGGAACTGCTGGGCAATCGTTTTCGCGAAGCGCAGGTCAAGGACGCCTGGCTGCGCCGGCAGCTGACGCCGGACTTCAAGATCGGCTGCAAGCGCGTGCTGATGACCAACGACTATTACCCGGCGCTGCAGCAGCCGAACTGCGAGCTGATCTCCTGGCCGATCGCCAACCTTTCGGAGCAGGGCATTCGCAGCGTCGAAGGCATCGAGCACCAGGTCGACTGCATCGTCTTCGCCACCGGTTTCGAAGTGTCGAAGAACGGCACGCCGTTCCCGGTGCACGGCCTCGGCGGGCGCGATCTGAACGCCGAATGGTCGCGCGGCGCGCAGGCCTACAAGAGCGTGCAGGTGTCCGGCTATCCGAATCTGTACTTCACCTTCGGCCCGAACTCCGGCCCCGGCCACAACTCCGCGCTGGTCTACATGGAATCGCAGATCGACTACATCGTCCGCTCGGTCGGCCAGGTAGCCGGCGGCCAGCTGAAGTACGTCGACGTGCGGGCCGATGCGCAGAAGAAGTACAACGAAGGCATCCAGAAGCGGCTCGCGAAAACCAACTGGAACTCGGGCTGCAAGAGCTGGTATCTGTCCGACGACGGCTTCAACTCGACGATGTATCCGGGCTTCGCCACCCAGTTCGCGCGGCAGATGGCGAGCTTCGAACTGCGCGACTATCGCCTGGTCTGAATCGCGCTTGTCGTCAGCCAAGGCTTGCGCCTGGCCAGCGGAATCAGGACGATGGCGGTCCGCGCGAAATAAGCCTCGCGCAGACTGCCATCGTCCTTCGTGTTTTCGAGTCGAACCCCATGAGTCTTTCGCTGCGCGACCAGCTGCTACAGGCCGGTCTCATCTCCAAGAAGCAGGCCGAGAAGGCGCAAGCCGAAACCGGCAAGGGCAAGCCGCGTGGTCAGCACAATCACGGCAAGCAGATCACCGCACCGGCGCCGAACGCTGAAGCGCTGAAAGCCGCCGAAGCGGCGCGCAAGGCCAAGGCCGCGAAGGATCGCGAGCTGATGGACAAGGCCAAGGAAAAGCAGGCGCTGAAAGCCAGGTACGCCGAGATCAAGCAACTGGTCGAAGCCAACAAGCTGCCGCCGGTGGTCAGCGAAGATCTCTACAACTTCGTCGACCACAAGAACAATATCCGGCGCATTGCCGTGACGCCGGAACTGCGCGCGCAGATCATCGACGGCCGGGTCGGCATCGCCCGCTGCGAAGGCCGCTATTCGCTGGTGCCGGGCGCGGTTGCCGACAAGATCCGCGAGCGTGATCCACGCGCCGTTGCAACGATCAACCGCGAAGCCGACAAGGTCGACGAGAACGATCCGTACAAGGACTTCAAGGTGCCGGACGACCTGATCTGGTAAGCGTCAGTTTGCTGTCGCGAGCGCGCTGACGGCCTGCCGGGCGCGCAGTTTCACCAGCACCGCCAGCGTGCCCAGACTGAAGACGGTGATCGCTGCCGCCAGCCAGCCCAGCCGCTCGACATTCAGCAGCGCCGCACCGGCCGGAGCGCTGACGATCAGGCCACCGACCCAAGCGCCCAAGCCCGATGCGGTATCACTCACCGCCATGTTGATCGCCATGTAGCGGCCGCGCAGTGCCGGTGGTGCCAGACCAGCGAGCAGGCTCATCGCTGGAATGGCGCGCAGTGATGTCAGCACCATGAAGGCCATGAACGTCAGGCAGACGACGGCCAGCGGCATCGGCACCAGATGGGTGAAGCCGAGATGCGCGGCGATGCTGGCGATCATCAGCAGGGCCAGTGTTCTTGCCGGCCCGTAGCGATCGGCCGCGCGGCCGATGCGCGGCGCGGCGAACAGGGTGGCACCGCCGCCGCAGAGATAGACCAGCGCCATGCCGTTCAGGCCGATGCCGAGGTTGCCGCTCATGAATGCGCCGAGGTAGGGCACGATCAGGAAGCCGGCGAACACCACGCCGAAGCTCAGCAGCCAGCCCAGCGGCAGGCTGCGCTGCTGGAGGATGTCGGCCAGGCCCGGCCGCTTCACGCCGGATGGCGCGGCCGTCACCGGCGTTGCCGGCAGATGCTTCCACAGCAGCAGCCAGACTCCGGTCGCGAGCGTTGCCACGAACAGGAACGGCAGCCGCCAGCCGGCCAGCCCCGCAAGCAGCAGACCGAGTGGCACGCCGGCCACGGCACTGGCGCCGAACGCGGTCATCACCGTGCCGATCGCCGCGCCGCGCCGTGGTGCTTCGATGCGATCGGCGATCAAGGTCATCACCGTCGCGGTCATCAAGCCGGCGCAGGCGCCAGCCAGCCCGCGAGCGAGCAGCAGCAGCGCATGGTTGGGTGCTAGCGCGCAGCCGAGGGTGGCGACGATGAACACCGCATACAGCCGCAGCAGAGTCCGGCGGCGATCACCGCGATCAAGCCAGGCCGAGCCGAGCAGACCGACCACGGCCGAGGCCAGCGTGTAGATGCCGATCAGCAAGCCGAACTGCACGGTGCTCAGGCCGAAGGCCTGCATCAGCTCGGCGCCGAGCGGCATCAGGATCATGTAGTCGAGCAGATGGGTGAACTGCAGCGCGGCGAGCAGCAACAGCAGGCGGCGCTCCTGCGGCGGGGACAGGGCAGCAAGGCTCATGGCAGGATTTCCAGGTAGGAGGATGGGCGCGGCTTGGCGCGCGCGGGAACGATGACCGGCGCGCCGTCATCCGGCGCGTGCAGGATGTGGGCGTCGATGCCATACAGCGTGTGGACCAGCTCGGCTGTCAGCACCTCGCGTGGTGCGCCGCTGGCCAGCACGCGGCCTTGGTGCAGGGCCACCAGCTGATCGGCATGGCGGGCGGCACAGGACAAGTCGTGCAGCACCATGATCACGGTGCGGCCGTCGTCGGCCAGCGAGCGGATCAGCCCCAGCAGCGCTTCCTGATGGCCGGGGTCGAGCATGCTGGTCGGCTCGTCGAGCAGCAGCAGCGGCGTTTGCTGAGCAAGCACCATCGCCAGCCAGACTCTCTGGCGCTGGCCGCCGGAGAGTTCATCGATCGGCCGCTTGGCGAAAGCCAGCAGATCGGTGCGGCGCAAGGCGTCCTGCACGGCGGCTTCGTCGGCTTCGGACCAGCGATTCAACAGACGACGATGTGGATGCCGGCCGAAGGCGACCAGCGCTGCCACCGGCAACCCGGCCGGTGCCTGCGGGAACTGCGGCAGGAAGCCGACCTGGCGCGCGAGCACCTCGGGTTTGAGCGTGGCGAGGTCATCGCCATCGAGCAGCACGCGGCCGGCCGTGACGGCATGCAGCCGTGCCAGACAGCGCAGCAAGGTCGACTTGCCGCAGCCGTTGGCGCCGACGATGGCGATCACCTGGCTGCCTGCGAGTTCGAGGCTCAGCTCGCGCAGCACCGGCTGTGCGGCGTAGCCGGCGGAAAGTCCTTCGATACAGAGCTTCATCGCGAGGTCCGCCGCAGCAGCAGCCAGAGCAGGAACGGCCCGCCGATCAGTCCGGTGACGACCCCCGCTGGCACTTCGGCCGGTGTGGCGAGCAGGCGCCCGAGTGTGTCGGCCGCCACCACCAGCGCCGCACCGACCAGCGCGGCTGGAAACAGCAGCGGCGCCGCGTTGCCGATCAGTCGACGTGCCAGCAGCGGTGCGGCGATCGCGACGAAGCCAATCGGGCCGGACACGCTGACCGCCAGGCCGGCGAGTGCGGCTGCGAGCAGCAGCACCGTCAGGCGCAGGCGCGGCAGCGCGACGCCGAGGCTGCGAATGCTGTCGTCCGGCAGGCCGAACAGCGCCACCGTGCGCTGCAGCGGCACGGCGGCGAGCAGCAGGATCGCCAGCAGTGCAGCGGCCGTCAGCGCCACTTCCGGCGTGCGGCCACTGAGACTGCCGACGCTGAACGCATGGATGCCGCTGGCGTGCATCACCGGCAGGGTGGCCAGCGCCAGATCGAAACCGGCCTTCAGCAGGCTGCCGATGCCGATGCCGATCACCAGTACCCGATAGCCCTGGCTGCCGACGCCGCCGGCCGCGAGCAGCACCAGCAGCACCGTCGCCAGCGAGCCGAACAGTGCACACCACCACGGTGCGATCAGGCCGGCCGGGCTCCACAGCAGGCTCAAGGTCAGCGCCAGCAGCGCGCCGTCGTTGAGGCCGATCAGATCCGGACTGGCCAGACGATTGCGGGCCAGCGCCTGCAGCAGCGCGCCGGCAGTGCCGAGGGCCGCGCCGACCACCAGCCCGGCGAGCAGGCGCGGCAGGCGGATATCGAGCACCAGAGTTTGCAGCCAGCGTGGCCCTTCGCCAGCGAGGCCCTGCAGCAGATCCAGCGGCGACAGCAGCGGCGCGCCGATGCCCAGCCCGGCCAGCGACACCAGCAGCGGCAGGCTGATCAGCCACACAGCTTTCGGCATGGCCGCGCTCACGCCTCGCTGCCGATCCGGCTCAGCGACAGCAGCGCGTCGCGACGCACCATCAGGATCAGCAGCGGCGCGCCGAGCAAGGCCAGCAGCGCGCTGACCGGTGCTTCGTAGGGCAGCACGATCAGCCGTGCAGCGAGATCGGCGAGCAGCAGCAGGCCGGCGCCGATCAGCACCGAATAGCCGAGCTGCCGGCCGAGTGAGACGCCGATCCAGGCACGCGCCGCATACGGTGCGATCAGGCCGAGAAAGCCGATCGGCCCGGCGAGAGCGACGGCGCTGCCGGTCATCAGCG
>NZ_JAHFRY010000048.1:30059-30461 GCF_023266035.1 Nevskia sp. | reverse complement strand
GGATGTGCCTCCGCAATACGCGCCACCGCTGGCCGCAACCAGGCATCGGCGATGTCGACACCGACATAGCGGCGTGGCGCCAGCGCAGATAACCAGTCGCGCGACTTGGCGGCGTCGCCAGCACCGAGATCGACCCACTGGAAGCCCGCCGGCAGCGCGTGGCTGATCTCGACCGCGATCGCCTCGCGCGCTTCTCTGAAGATCGAGGCTTCGATCCGGGTCGGGTGGTATTCGTCGAGCTGGCAGATGGCGTCGAACAGCGCGCTGCCCTGGGCGTCGTAGAAGAACTTCGGATCGGTACGTGCATCAGCCGCGAGCAGGCCGGCGAGCAGGCGTGCGGCGTCCTCGGCAAGGTTTGCCGTGTGCAGCTCGACGATGCGCGTCGTGGCGCGTGGCGCAACG
>NZ_JAHFRY010000048.1:21208-30049 GCF_023266035.1 Nevskia sp. | reverse complement strand
AGAGACTTTGGTCACGTCGGTAGCTCTCTTGGACGCGACCCGGATACGGGCCGACGTGGAAGGTGGATTCAGACGCGATAGGCGCCGAACTTCATGATCTGCGAGACGCCGGCCATGATCCGTCGCACCGGCATCGGCACCGGCGCAGCGCCGGCAGCCGCCGCTTCCTCGCCATGACGTGTTTCGTCGGCGCGCATCGCTTCGACGATGGCCCGCGAGCGCCGATCCTGGCGCGGCAGCTTGCCGAGATGCTCGTTCAGATGATCGACGACCTGGCGTTCGGTCTCCTCGACGAACCCCAGACTGGCCTTGTCGCCGACCAGCCCTGCAGCAGCGCCGATCGCGAACGACCCGGCATACCACAGCGGGCTCAACACGCTCGGCTGCTCACCGAGTTCACGCAGGCGGGCATCGCACCACTGCAGATGATTGCGCTCCTCGGCAGCGGCGCGCAGCAGATGCTCACGGACCTCGTGATCGCGCGCGACCAGGGCCTGGCCGTGATACAGCGCCTGGGCCGACACTTCACCAGCGTGATTGACACGCATCAGGCCGGCGGCGTGCTTGCGCTCGCGCTCGTCGAGCGGCGCTTCAGCCACCCGTTCTGCCGGGTAGCGGCTGGACATCGGCGCCGCAGGGCGCGCGGCAAACGGCCCTCTGGCCAGCAAGCCCAAGCCCTTGCCGACCTGCAGCAGCAAGCGATCGACAGGGGTGTAATCACGGCTCGCGTCAGCGACCGGCTGCGTTTGGAAAGGCGTGGCCATTTGTGGCGCTCCAAGGTTTTTCCTATTCTGCGAGTGTTCCCTGCTACCCGCCACCCTGGCCTGGTAGCTCATCCGCCTGCACCCGCAACGGAATCCGTCATGAATCCTTCCCTCATCTGCCGGCTGGCGCTGGCATTTGGCCTTGCCGCATCGCTCGGCAACGCTGCCTTTGCCGCGGATCCGATCGCTTCTGCGACCGGTGCCGGCCTGCCACCGGAAGTCGCTGCGGCGGCGGCCGGTATCGATGCCGAACACATCAGGAGTCATGTCCGCTTCCTGTCCAGCGACCTGCTCGAAGGCCGTGGCACCGGCAGCCGTGGTGGCGACATCGCAGCCGAATATCTGGCCGCGCAGTTCGCGCTGGCGGGGCTCAAGCCGGCCGGCGACAACGGCAGCTATCTGCAGAAAGTGCGCTTCGCCGGCACCCAGACGCTGACCACGACGACCATGTCCTTCGTGCCCAACGAGGGCGAAGCCTTGCCGCTCAAGCTGTTCGATGACTACGTGGTGGCGGACCAGAGCCTTGCCGAGTCGACGATCGTCGATGCCCCGCTGGTGTTCGTCGGCTACGGCATCGAAGCGCCGGAATACCAGTGGGACGATTACAAGGGTGTGGACATGCGCGGCAAGGTGGCGCTGATCATCGTCAACGAGCCGCCGTCCACCGATCCGAAATTCTTCAAGGGCGAAGCGCTGACCTATTACGGGCGCTGGACCTACAAGTTCGAGCAGGCCGCGCGCAGGGGCGCGTTGGGCGCGGTGATCATCCATCGCGAGGATCTGGCCAGCTATCCGTGGTCGGTGGTGAAAAGCTCGTGGAGCAATGAATCGGTGGCGCTGGCCGACGATCAGCGGCCGAAGCTGAAGGCCGCGTCCTGGGTGCAGCTGGAAGTGGCGCGCCTGCTGCTGGCGCTGTCCGGTCGCGATCTCGATGCCGCGATCAAGGCCGCCGGCACTCGCGAGTTCAGAGCCTTCGATCTGCCGGTGAAGCTGAGCGCCACCATCGAAAGCCATGTGCGCCGCTTCGAATCCTCGAACGTGGTGGCGATGCTGCCCGGTGCCGACAAGGCCGCGCCGCGGCAGGCGGTGCTGTACAGCGCCCATTACGACCATCTGGGCGTCGCGCCCGAGATGACCGGCCCACCGGAGATGGATCGCATCTTCAATGGCGCGATCGACAACGCCACCGGCTGTGCGGTGCTGCTCGAACTGGCGCGTGCCTATACCTCGGTGAAAGAGCCGCCGCCGCATTCGGTGATCTTCGCGGCGGTGACCGCCGAGGAAAAAGGCATGCTCGGTTCGAAATATCTCGGCGAACATCCGCCGATTCCGGCAGGGCAGATCACGCTGAATCTGAACTTCGACAGCTTCGCGCCGTTCGGCGTGCCGGAAAGCGTCAAACTGCTCGGTGCCGATCGTCTGACTTTCTATCCTTCGGTTGAAAAGGTCGCCAAGGCCTTCAAGTTCACCATCGAGGCCGATTCGCGGCCACTGGCCGGCAGCTATTACCGCTCCGATCACTTCAGCATGGCCCGCGTCGGCGTGCCGGCGTTCTCGGTCAGTCTGGGCGACAAGTACGTGGGCCAGACCCGCGAATGGGCGCAGGAAAAGAGCCGCGAATACACCGCCAAGACCTATCACCAGCCCAGCGACGAGTTCCGCGAAAACATGGATTTCTCATCGAGCGTCGAGATGGCCCGTTTCGGCCTGGCCCTTGGCTGGGAGGCGCTGAGCCTGCCGAAATCGATCGCCTGGCTGCCTGGCGACGAATTCGAAGCCACCCGTCGAATGAGCGAGCGCAACCCTTGATCATCACCTTGAGCCGGAGCGCCTGAGTCATGGCCTATTGGCTGCTGTTTTTCCTGATCGCTTTCGTCGCGCTGGCCCATGCCCGGGCCGGCATCCGCACCACCAGTCTGGTGCTCGGTGCGGTGACCTTGTTCTACGGCGTGTTCGGCGAATCCTGGATCGCTTTCGCGCTGATGATGATCGCCGGCCTCATCGTGTTCGGGCCGCTGAATCTGCCGGTGCTGCGCCAGGAATGGCTGTCGCGACCGCTGTTCACCGGTTTTCGGCGGGTGCTGTCGCGGCTCGATGAGCGCCAGCTCGCGGCGCTGACCGGCACTGGCACCGGCTGGGAAGCCGAGCTGTTCAACGGCCAGCCGGACTGGAGCCGTTTCCACGAAAGCTACAGCGCCCGTCTGACCCCGGACGAGCGCAGCCTGCTCGACGGCCCGCTGGCCGAGTTCTGCAGCCGCTACGCCCGCGATCCTGAGACACCCGCGGCCCATGCCCGGCTGCGCGCCTATGGCCTGCACGGTCTGGCCGTCGATGGCTTGCATGGCGGGCGCGATCTGTCGGCGCTGGCGCAGTCAGCCGCGCTGATGCGGCTCAGCGCCAGCGCCGGCAGCGATCTCGCCCGACGCATCGGTGCGCCCTCGCGGCTGGCCTGGATCGCCGCGCTGCAGCGCCATGGCACGCCGGCCCAACAAAGCCGCTGGCTGCCGCAATTGGCTGCGGGTGCCAACTTGCAGACCATCGAATCCGGCATTGCCGGCGATGCCGTGATCGAAGCGGGCGACGAGGGTCCGGCGTTGCTGCTGACGCTCGACATCACGCTGACGGCCGATGCGGAAATCGTCGGCTGCTGTGTCGATCTGCGCGATCCCGAAGCGCGCCTCGGGCCGGGTGCAGCGACCGGGCCCACCTGGCTGTTGCTCGACGCAGCACTGCTGCGTGACCAGCGTGGCCCGCTGCGTCTGCCACTGGAGGCGGTGATCGGCGATCGCGAGCACATCGGTGAAGCCGCCCGTCAGGGTGCCGAGAGCCGCGCCGTCGCCGACGCGATTTCACCCATCGCAATTCACGCCGGCTCCGCCACCGCGTTGGCGCTGGCCGCTGGCAGCCTGGCCAAGCTGCATGCGCCGTTCGGGCTGTCGCTCGGTGAACGCTCACTGGCCGAGGAAGCGTTGGCCACTCTGGCCGCCCGCGCCACTGCCGCGCAGGCATTGGCGGCGCTGACCGCCCGCGCCGTCGATCTCGGCGAAAAGCCTTACGCGGCCGCCGCGTTCGCGCGCACCCTGGGTCTGGCCCAGGCTCGCGAATGCACGGCGACGGCGCGCGATCTCGGCCTTGATCAAGGCCTGTCGGCAAGGCTGGTGACCGATCTCGACGAACCGCCGTCGGAAACCCTGGAACCGGCGCTGGTCGCCCGTACCGATGTCTACAGCGCCTGTGTGCTGCGCAGCCATGGTGCTTTCATGCAGGCATTGGCCGCCGCGCAGGATCCGAATCCGGCCACGGCGCTGACCCGTTTCGATGACGCGCTGTGGTCACACGTCGGCCATCTGTTCGGCACCGCTACCCAGGCGTTCGCGCTGGGCCTGACCGCGAGCAGCCCGCTGTTCGGCAGCAGCGCGCCGGAAACCCAGTACCTGCGCAAGATCAATCGCTACAGCGCCGCGCTCGCGTTTGCGGCCGATGTCGGCCTCAGCGTGATGGCCAGCGAACTCGGCTCGCGCAAGCCGTACACCGCGCTTCGTGCCGTCCGCGAAGCCTCCCGGCGCAGCCTGACCACCTGGCTCGGCGATGCGCTGGCCCAGCTCTATCTGGCCAGTGCCGCACTGCGTCAGTACGACGAGGGCGGCGCCCATCTCGACGAACGCGCGGTGCTGGAACTGATCTGCACCGACGCCTTCAGCGCCTGCGAAGAAGCGCTGGATCGCCTGATCCGCCATCTGTCGTCGCCATTCCTGGCCTGGCTGACGCGACGCATCGTGCTGCCGCTGGGCCCCAGCCGTCGCGCACCGCGTGAAGCCACGCAGCGCAGCGTCGCCAACCAGTTGCAGGGCGACAGCCGGCTGCGCGAGCGGCTCGGCGAGCGCGTCGGTCTGCCGGCCGATGCCAGCCCCTGGCCGCTGATCGACCAGGCGCTTGGGCTGATGCGTGCTGGCGAAGCCATCGAGGCGCGGGCGATCGCGGCAAGCGTCAGCCGCCTGTCGCGCCACGTGCCGACGCGCATCAATCAGACCCGTGACAGCGGCGTGATCGACGAGACCGAAGCCCAGGCGCTGCGCGACTGGCTGGCTGCGGTCAGCCGAATCCAGAAACCTGATTGAAACCTTCCTGAATCTTCCGCGCCGATGACCCCTGCCTTTCCGCTGATCCGACAAACCGCTGCACTCCGCGACGCGCATTACGACCTGCTGGTGATCGGCGGCGGCATCTACGGCGCGTGGACCGCCTGCGACGCCGCGCAGCGCGGCCTGAAGGTGGCGATCGTCGAACGCAACGACTGGGGCTCGGGCACCTCGCAGTCGTCTTCCAAGCTGATCCACGGCGGTCTGCGCTACCTGGAGCACTACGAGTTCGCGCTGGTCCGCCATGCGCTGGCGGAACGCCGGGTGCTGTCGCGGCTGGCGCCGCATCTGGTGCGGCCGCTGAACTTCGTGGTGCCGGTATGGAAAGGGGCGCGAGTCGGCCGTCTGCAACTGCTCGCCGGCCTGACGCTGTATGACTTCTTGGCCACCGGCAAGCAGCCGGTGCCGCGCTTCAAATCGTTCTCGCGCAGGAAGCTGCTGGCGGCTCATCCCTATCTCGACGAGGTTGGTCTCCGAGGCGGCCTGCGCTATGGCGATTGCCAGGAGGACGATGCGCGCATGACCTTGTTCGTGATCGCCGCCGCTCAGGCTGCGGGCGCGGTTTGCGCCAATGCGGTCGCCGCCGACAGCCTGAGCTTCGACGGCGACTGCTGCACCGGTGCGACCCTGCGCGACACCGAGACCGGTGAGGTCTACACGGTCAAGGCCGATTGCGTGGTCAATGCCGCCGGACCTTGGGCGCATCGCCTGCCAGGAATGGATCGCATGGGCAGCAGCGACGGCAAGCAGGCGGCCCAGCTAGCGGTGAAACTGGTCAAGGGCGTGCATCTGGTGATGCCCGCGATTGCCGAGCTGGAAGATGCCTTCCTGCTGACCGCACCCTCGGATGGCCGCGTGTTCTTCGTCATTCCCTGGAACGGCCGGACCCTGGTCGGCACCACCGAATCCTCGGTCGACGATGCCACCGGCGTCGGCGTCACCGAAGCCGAGGCGCAGTACCTGATCGACGCCGTCAACGCACTGATGCCGGGTCTGGCCTGGACCGTGGAACAGATCATCGGCCGCTTCGCCGGCGTCCGCAGCCTGCAAGCCGAAGACGCCGAAAGCCTGGCCGCGGTGAGCCGCGAATTCACCGTGCTGGAACCGCGTCCGGGCCTGGTCTGGCCACTCGGCGGCAAGTACACGACCGCGCGCTGCGACGCAGTGGAGATCGTCGATCGCGTGCTGCAAAGCCTCGGCCGCGAACCGATCGAATCGCACAGCGATCGCGATGCCCTGCCCGGCGCGCCGCACGAGATTCGCGAGCTGGGCGACTTCAGCGGCTGGCAGGCGGAAGCCGTCGCCGGCCTGGCGCGGCGCGGGCTAGCTGCCGATGTCGCGCGATCCCTGAGCCTGCGTCACGGCACCGGCATCGGCCGGGTGGAAGCGCTGCTCGACGAGAACCACGCCTGGGCCGAACGCATTCATCCGGATGCGCCGTATCTGGCGGCGGAAGTGGTGCTTGCAGTGCGTGACGAGATGGCGCGCACCGTCGATGACGTGGTTCGTCGGCGCATGCCGCTGTCGCTGGTCGTTCATGACCAACCGGAGTGGCGCGCGCGGGTGGCGGCGCTGATGGCCGAAGCCGGTCAGCGGTAATCGAATTCGAAAGCTTCCGGCCGTGATGGCCGGCTGCCCGTGCGCATCCAGGACGCGCGCTGCGCATCGGCGCTCAAGAACCAGGTTTGCCGCGTGGTGATGCCGCGTCCCTCGCTGAAGGCGCGGCAATCGAGCACCGCCGCGCAGGCGGCGTGGTCGGGATCGCGCACCGATACATAGCGGATCAACTGCACGCCGGCTGCGCGGGCGTTGCGTGCCAGGCTGCGGCAGGCGCTGTAATCGTCCGGATGCATCCACTGCGCGGCATCGGCCACGAACGGGGGAATCCCGAGATCGATGGTCAAGCCACCGGCCTGGGCGCGAAACAGCGTGTGGGCAACCGCATCGAGCGAGCGCAGACCCTCACTCGCGGCGACGAAGCGGCAGCGCCAGTAACCCACTTCGGCACAGGCGGCCTGCACGGTTTCGGCGCCGTACCAGACGCCTTGATCGATCACCTCGCGAAACCGCGAGCCGCCCCGGGCCGAGGGATAGCGGAACGGGGTGAACAGCAGGTAGTCGAGCGTGCGGCACTCGGCCGGCACCGCGGGCTTGTTCGCTTCGAGGATGTCTTCGAGCAGTTCCTGCTCGGTCTGACTGTCGACCAGCACCCGTGTGGCCACCGTGTGCTGAGCCTCGACGACCCGCCAGAGCAGCACTTCGAGGCTGACCGCCTCAGATGCGAGAGCGGGAGGCGTCCAGATACTGGAGGACATGGATCAGGCCTTCGCAACTGCCGAGCAGCTTCGCCGGTTCGCCACCGAGCGCGCTGTTGCCGGAATGCAGCCAAGCCTGCATTGCTTCGACCTTGCCGCCGGTGATCGCATCGAGCGAGCGGTAGACACGTACCAGCAGCGTCGCCAGTTCCCAAGGTTTGGAGTCCGGCGCCAGGGTCCAGGTCCCGGCATTGAGTCGCGACGCGGTAGCCGGGCTCAGACCCAGAGCCTTTGCCAGTTGCACCTGCGACAGCGCGAGCCGCCCGGCAGCGCGAACCACGGCTTTCGACAGCACTGGGGCAGCTTCGCTTGCAGCAGCAGGCTGCGCGCTTCGGCGCTTGCCGCCGATTGCTACGGAGTAGCTTGTCGAACTGGATTCTCGAATTTCCATGGAAAGAATCGTGATCCGATCTTTCTGGATTTGCAAGAGTGTCACACCGGACGACGGGTCCGGATGGACGACGAACGGTTCAGGGCGGCGGCTGCATCTCGATTTCGGGCGCCGCGTTGATCACCTCGCGGCCACCAAGGAACTTGGGTTCCGTCGACAGCACATAGAGATCAAGCACTGCTTTGACGCGGGCAAACAGTTCGCGGATGTAGGTGCGGCTGAACATGCCGATGTTGTCGCTGGTGGCGGCATAACCGGCGACGCGGATGTTCAGCTTCTTGGCGATGAACACCGCGCGATAGGCGTGGTACTCCTGCGTGATCACCGTCATCTGCTCGAGATTGAACACCGCCTTGGCGCGGCTGATCGAATCGAAGGTGCGCACGCCGGCGAAGTCCATGGTGATCGCCTGCGACGGAATGCCGGCCTTGGTCAGCTCGCGCCACATCTGGCGCGGCTCGTTGTAGGTGGAATCCGGATTGGCACCGCTGACGATGATCTTCTTGATCTTACCCAGCTGGTACAGCTGCACGGCCGCTTCGATGCGGCCGTAGAACTGCGGATTGGGCTTGCCGCTGCGCGTGAACGGGCTGGTGCCGAGCACGAGACCCACCTCGTTGTCCGGCAGCAGCGACCAATTCGAATAGACGTAGGCTTCCGAATTGTTGACCACCCAGTTGTTGATCAGCGCGACCAGCACCAGCGCCAGCGCCGCGACCCAGATCAGGCCACGGCGCAGGCGACGACGAAAGGCGCGCGTCAATTTCAACGCAGCAATCCCCAGAACATCAGGCCGAAGCAGACCAGCTGGATGGTCCAGAACGTCGCGCGAGCCAGCACCAGTGGCGTGTTGACGCCAAGGATGTGCACGCCGCTCTGGGCAAGGCGGGCATAGACGACGTACATCGCAAGCCCCGCCGTGACTTCAGGCTTGCCCACGGCCTGGGCAGCCAGCACCAGTACCGCGAAGATCGGCAGGTTCTCGAGGCTGTTGGCGTGGGCATCCGCCACGCGCTGGATGAAGCCGGGATCATTCGCATTCTTCGAGCCCCGCGGCCACGAGGTGATCGAGGTGCCGGTCAGCAGCGCAACGCCGCGATAAGCGAACACCACCAGCACCAGCAGGAAAGTCCAGGCGGCGAACAGCAGCAAGGCTTGAATGGAAATGGTCATCTGAGTGGTTCTCCCCGTTTTTCTGTGCGCTACGCGAATCGGCAGCGTCGCCGACTATA
>NZ_JAHFRY010000048.1:0-21198 GCF_023266035.1 Nevskia sp. | reverse complement strand
TTTGTTCAGGCCGCAGACCCGGTCAATGGCTGAGCCGCTTGATCGCCTTGTCGAGCCCGGCGAGGGTCAGCGAAAACATCCGGTCTTCGCCGATCAGCTCGCGCGCCGCGGTGATCGACGGCGTGTATTCCCAGCGTTCCTCGTGCTCCGGATTCAGCCAGACCGCGCGCGGAAAAGCCTCGGTGAGACGCTTGAACCAGACCGCGCCGGCTTCCTCGTTCCAGTGCTCGACACTGCCGCCCGGATAGAGGATTTCGTAGGGGCTCATGGTCGCGTCGCCGACGAAGATCAGCTTGTAGTCCGCCGTGTACTTGCGCAGCACGTCGAACAGCGGAATGCGCTCGGCCTGGCGGCGGCGGTTGTCCTTCCACACGCTTTCGTACAGGAAGTTGTGGAAGTAGTAGTACTCGAGATGCTTGAACTCGGTCTTGCAGGCGGAGAACAGCTCTTCGCAGACCTTCACATGCGGATCCATCGAGCCGCCAACATCGAGGAACAGCAGCACCTTCACCGCGTTGTGGCGCTCCGGCACCATCTTGATGTCGAGCCAGCCGGCGTTGCGCGCGGTCGATTCGATGGTGCCATCGAGATCGAACACATCCGGCGCACCCTGGCGCGCGAACTTGCGCAGCTTCCTGAGCGCCACCTTGATGTTGCGGGTGCCGAGTTCGATCGAATCGTCGAGATTCTTGAACTCGCGCTTCTCCCAGACCTTGGCGGCGCGCTTGTTGCCACCTTCGCCGCCGATGCGCACGCCTTCGGGGTTGTAGCCGGAGTTGCCGAACGGCGAGGTGCCGCCGGTGCCGATCCACTTGTTGCCGCCCTGATGGCGCTCCTTCTGCTCTTCGAGGCGCTTCTTCAGCGTTTCCATCAACTCCTCGAAGCCACCGAGCGAAGCGATCTTGGCTTTCTCTTCGTCGCTCAGCAGCTTTTCCATCTCGCGACGCAGCCAGTCATCCGGGATCTGGCCGGCGAACAGGTCGAACACCGCTTCCACGCCCTTGAAATAGGCGGCGAACGCGCGGTCGTAACGGTCGTAATGACTTTCGTCCTTGACCAGCGTCATCCGCGCCAGCAGGTAGAAATCGTCGATCGAGTAGATCACCACCTTCTGCTTCAGCGCTTCGAGCAGAGTCAGGAACTCTCCGAGCCCGGGTTTCAGGCCAGCGGCGCGCAGGGTCAGGAAAAATCCGAAAAGCATGGCGAACAAGACGCTGAAAGGTTTCCGGCATTCTAGCGCGGCGATCGTCGCAGTCCGCCTTCCTCACTCAGTCCGCGCCCATGATCAAACCCGACACGCTGCGCAGCGCCGAAGCCCACCTGCGTGCCTGCGATCCGAAGCTGGCAAGAGTCATCGATCGTCACGGGCCGTGCACGATCGGCAGCAGCCGTCGCGATCCGTTCCACGTGCTGTGCAATTCGATCATCAGCCAGCAGCTGTCGATCAAGGCGGCCGACACCATTCAGGCACGAGTGGCGCTGGCCACCGGTGCCGGCAAGCGCTTCCTGCCGCTGCATTTCATCAGCGCCGAACACGAGGCGCTGCGCGCCTGCGGCCTGTCGAATGCGAAAGCGAAATGGCTCAAGGCGCTGGCCGAGGCCGCCGCTAGCGGCAGCTTGTCGTTTCCCAAACTGCGCAAGATGGACGATGAAGCGGCGATCACCGTGCTCGATGCGCTACCCGGCATCGGTCGCTGGACCGCCGAGATGTTCCTGATCTTCGCGCTCGATCGACTCGACGTGTTCTCGCTCGGCGACGTCGGCCTGCGCAATGGCCTGAACCGGTTGCACAACGGCGGCGCCAAGCTCGATGACGCAGCGTCCCTGGCGCTGACCGCGAAGTGGGCGCCTTATCGTTCGGTGGGGAGCTGGTACTTGTGGCGGGTAACCGAAAGCGACCTGACGCCGCTCGTCTGAAGCGCAGACTGACTTCAGCGCAAGATCAGCGGCGCATCCGGCAATTCGTTGCCGACATCGGCGCGGCCAGAGGCGTGACGCGACAACACCTCGGCCACCGTTTCGACGCCGGCAATCGCGCCCGCGGCGAACTCGCCGCTGCGGAAATGATCGCGCATGCGCTGGCAGGCCAGCTGCCATTCGCCCGGATCGACCTTGCCGTTGCCGACACCGCGATCGGCGACGATCTCGACCGCGTGATCGGCATACAGCACATAGATCAGCACGCCGTTGTTGTGCTCGGTGTCCCAGACCTTGAGGCGTGAGAACACGTCCACCGCGCGCTCGCGCGAACTCAGCCCGGCCCACAGTTCGTGCGGTTCCAGCGAGGCTTCGATGACGAAGCGGATCTCGCCCGGATGCCGGCTTTCGCAGGCGCGCACGGCGTCGGTGATCTGATTCATCACCGCTGGCGGAAAGGCACGGCGCACGGCGAGCACACCGGTGAACAGATGCCGAGACCAGCGGATGATCGGGTTCGTCGAGCGGCTCATCTCACCAGTCTCCCGAAGCGCCGCCACCACCGAAGCCGCCGCCACCGCCGCCGAAACCACCCCCTCCACCACCGAAGCCGCCGCCGCCAAAGCCGCCGAGGCCGCCACCGAAGCCACCGCCGCGTCCGCCGCCGCTGCTCCAGGCGATTGCCGCGAAGATCGCAGCAACGACGGCAATGACCACGCCGGCGACAATCGATGCAAGCAATAGAGCGGCGACGACGCCGACGATGCCGCCGACGCCGATCGACGCCAGCCCGGTGCCGAGCGCGCGTTTGACCGCGCTCATCACGCCCCAGATGACGAAGAAGGCGACGAACAACAGTTCGAACGGCGGATGTTTCGATGAGCCCGAAGCGCCACGTCGCGCTTTCGGCGGCGGCAGCGCTTCACCATCGGCGACGGCGATCATCCGGTCGACACCGGCGTTGATGCCGCCCACGTAATCGCCGGTGCGAAACAGCGGCGCGATGTCTTCGCGAATGATCCGTTTGGCGATCGCGTCCGGCATCGCGCCCTCGAGGCCATAACCGACTTCGATGCGCAGCTTCCGGTCATCCTTGGCAACGATCAGGATCGCGCCGTCATCGACACCCTTGCGGCCGAGCTTCCAGGCTTCCGCAACGCGAAGACCGTACTGCTCGATGGTTTCCGGCTCGGTGGTCGGCACCATCAGCACCGCGATCTGACTGCCCTTGCGGGTTTCCAGCGCGGCCAGCTTGGCTTCGAGCGCGGCCTGATCGGCCGGGCTGAAGGTGCCAGTCTGATCCGTGACCCGCGCGGCCAATGCCGGCGCCGGCACGTCGGCCGGCGCGGCAAGACTGGCCAGTGCCAGCGCACCGGACAGCAACAACGCACTCAGCGTGCGGATCATCGCCAGCTAGGACTTGGGGCCGATCAAGGCGCTGGGGCAGGCGCCGGGCTGCTGCCGAAATCGACCTTCGGCGGCGCCGAGATCGCTTTCTCGTTCTCGACTTCGAAGCTCGGCTTGGTCTTGGCACCGGTGGCCATCGCGGTCAGGTTCGACGGGAAGCTGCGCACCGTGATGTTGTAGGCCTGCACCGAATCGATGTAACGCTTGCGGGCGACGGTAATGCGATTCTCGGTGCCTTCAAGCTGCGCCTGCAGATCACGGAACAGGCCATCCGATTTCAGCTGCGGATAGTTTTCCGTGACCACCAGCAGGCGCGACAGCGCGCCGCTCAGTTCACCCTGCGCTTCGGTGAATTTCTTGAATGCGGCCGGATCGTTCAGCAGTTCCGGCGTGGCATTGATACCGCCGACCTTGGCACGCGCCTCGGTCACGCCGAGCAGCACATCCTTTTCCTGTGCGGCGAAGCCCTTCACCGTCGACACCAGATTGGGCACGAGATCGGAACGGCGCTGGTACTGGTTCAGCACTTCGGCCCAGGAAGATTTGATCTGCTCGTCCTGCGACTGCAGCGTGTTGTAGCCGCAGCCGGACAGCGCCAGGGTCACGACGACCATCAGCAGGGCGGAAATTCGGTTCAGCATGCGGTTCTCCTCGACGATCTCGGGCGCCACGGCGGCGCTGCACGATATCTGGGGACGAAACGGCAGCGCTCAAGCCGGGCTCGTATTATTGAGCCACGCGATCTGTCTCAAGACTCGCGCGCCTACAGGGCGTCCGCTGCCACCAGCAACATGCGGGAAAAATCGCCGATCCGCTGCTTGCGATCCATCGCCATCTTCTGCAAGAGCCGATAGGCCTCGGCTTCGTCCAGCTCGCGCCGCTTCATGATCAAGCCCTTGGCCTTGCCGATGTCGCGATGATCGGCGAGCCGGATGCGCGCCTCATCAAGCTCCTCGCGCAGATTTTGCTGCCATTCGAAACGCGTGGCTGCTACCTCGAGCTGGCAACTCAGCCGCGCGGGATGCAAGCCGCCGACGATGTAGTCGCTGACGCCGGTCTGCACCGCGCGCCGTGTCGTATCGGCGTCACTTTGGTCCGCGAAAAGCACCATGGCTCTGGGCTGGTCACGCTGCAGCCGCGCCAGGCGCTCGAGCATTTCGTGGCTCGGCACGCCGACGCTGATCAGCACCATATCCGGCTGCAGCTGGGCCACGGCAACGGCGAGATTGGCCAGAGGATCGAATCGGCCCACGACCGGCAGGCCTTCAGCCGCCATCATCGCCTCCAACACCTGCAGACGCGCTGTGTCGTCGTACACCAGCATGACGCGCCTTCTTGCTTGTCCGGACGCCATGGAATTTTCCCGTTTTCGAGCCCCCCGATGAGCCCAGCTAAATATATAGCAATTCAAATGCCATATATCAGATGAGCAAATCTGGCTGCCTGCCTCCGATCGTTTGGGGATAAGCTTCGACAAAGTCGACTGGAGCTTGGAGTGCGTCTTTCTCTCTACACGGATTTCTCGCTGCGCCTGCTCGTCTATCTGGCAGGCGCCGGCAAGGACAAGCCCGTCAGCGTGGCGAAGATCGCTGGGAAATACGGAGTTTCCACGCACCACATGCACAAGGTTGCGCAGGGTTTGCGCAAGCTGGGCTATATCGAATCGATCAGCGGCAGGCACGGCGGCCTGCGCCTGGCCCGCCCGCCCGAAGCGCTATGCATCGGCGAGATCGTCGAAGCGATGGAAGGCAGCGGCCAGATGGCGGACTGCGAGCGCGGCCCCTGCGTGCTGCACGGCGCCTGCATTCTCAAAGGCGTGCTCGATCGTGCCGAACGCAGCTTCATCGATGGCCTGAAGAAGTTCAGCATCGCCGACGTGATGCGTGGCCCGACCTTGATCAGGCTCGATCAGCTCCGAAAGGCCGCCTGAGCCGCCTTCGCTGCACGAGAACCGAGGTCTGATTCCCGGTTCTCGAAGCGGATGGTCTAGTTGGAACGCCGCGCCATGAAGGCGATCCGCTCGAACAAGTGCACGTCCTGCTCGTTCTTGAGCAGCGCACCGTAAAGCGGCGGCAGGCTTTTCTTGACGCTGGTTTCGCGCAACGCCGCCGGATCGATGTCCTCGGCCATCAGCAGCTTCAGCCAGTCGAGGAGTTCGGACGTGCTCGGCTTCTTCTTCAAGCCAGGCAGTTCGCGCAGGCCGAAGAATGCTTCCATCGCTTCCTTGAGCAGATTCTTCTTGATGTCCGGGTGATGGACGTCGACGATCTTCTGCATCGTCTCCTTGTCCGGGAAGCGGATGTAATGGAAGAAGCAGCGGCGCAGGAACGCGTCCGGCAGTTCCTTCTCGTTGTTCGAGGTGATGATGATCACCGGGCGATTCTTCGCCTTCACCAGCTGCTTGGTCTCGTAGACGTAGAACTCCATCTGGTCGAGTTCGCGAAGCAGATCGTTCGGGAACTCGATGTCGGCCTTGTCGATCTCGTCGATCAGCAGCACCGGTGTAGTCTCGCTCTCGAAGCACTCCCAGAGCTTGCCTTTGATGATGTAGTTGCCGATGTCCTTGACCTTGGAATCGCCGAGCTGCGAATCACGCAGGCGCGATACCGCGTCGTACTCGTACAGGCCCTGCTGCGCCTTGGTCGTCGATTTCACATGCCACTCGTAATACGGCATGCCCAGCGATTTCGCGACCTCCATCGCCAGCCGGGTCTTGCCGGTGCCCGGCTCACCCTTGACCAGCAGCGGCCGCTGCAAGGTGACGGCGGCATTGACGGCCAAGGTCAGATCATCGGTTGAAACGTAGTCGTGAGTACCTTCGAAGCGCATGGAAACCGGGTCCGAATGACAGGAAAAGGGAGGACTGGCAGTGTAGCCGAATGACCCCAACGCCCGCCCCGCCCATGCTTTGCTAGGATCGCGGCTGTCCTCGCAATCAGGCCGCCATGCGGCCAGGAACATTCATGAAACAGGCTTCAATGAAAACCCTGATCGCCGCGCTGCTGCTGGTGCCCGTGCTCGGCTTCGCCCAGACCAGGGGCCAGAACACTTCCCAGACCACTGCCCCGTCCGGTGCTCCGACCGCCGCCGAAACCGGGACCGCTACGCGGATCAAGAAAAAAGCCCCTGCGGCCGCTGCCCCCGCAAGCCAGGATCCAGACGTGAACTTCACGCCTTACACGCCGCTGGAGATGGAAACCGCGCCAGCGCCGCCGACCTGCGTGCAACCGCCGATCGTCAAAGCGTTCTCGGTCAAGGAAAAGGCCGATAAGTACAACGCCGCACTGACCGACTATCAGGCTTGCGTGCGCAACTATTCCGAAGTCCACGGCAAGGCCGCGAATCAGCACGCGGAAGCCTCGAACAAGGCGGTGGCCGATGCCAACGCCTACTTCAACGAGTTATCCAACAAGGCCGACAAGCCTGCTGGCGAGTAAGGCCCGCAGATCCAAGAAAAAGGGCCGCCCCGGTTCACCATGGGCTGCCCTTTTTCTTTAACAAAGCCCTGAATCTCAGCCGTTGGCGCGCGCTTCCAGTGCCGCTACCGCGGGCAAGGTCTTGCCTTCAAGGAATTCGAGGAAGGCGCCACCGGCCGTCGAGATGTAGCCGACCTGGTCGCTGATCTCGAATTTGGCGATCGCTGCCACGGTGTCACCGCCACCGGCGATCGACATCGCCGATGACTTGGCGATCGCCGCCGCCAGTACCTTGGTGCCGTTGGCGAACTGATCGAATTCGAAGACGCCGAGCGGGCCGTTCCAGACGATGGTGCCGGCGCTGACCATGATCTCGGCAAGCAGCTGCGCGGTATCCGGGCCGATGTCGAGAATCAGGTCATCGGCCGCCACATCGGTCGCTTTCTTGACTGTCGCTACCGCCGTCGGCGAGAACGCCTTGGCGCAGACGACATCGGTCGGAATCGGCACCGAAGCACCACGTGCCTTCAGCTTGTCGATGATGCGCTTCGCTTCCGGCACCAGATCCGGCTCGGCCAGCGACTTGCCGATCGACAAGCCCGCCGCAAGCATGAAGGTGTTGGCGATGCCGCCGCCGACGACCAGCTGATCGACCTTGTCGGCCAATGCATCGAGAATGGTCAGCTTGGTCGATACTTTCGAACCGCCGACGATGGCCACCAGCGGCCGCTTCGGATTGCCGAGCGCAGCACCCAGCGCTTCCAGTTCGGCAGCGACCAGCGGGCCGGCACAGGCCACCTTGGCCTTCAGCGCCAGCGCGTGGGTCGTTGCTTCAGCGCGATGCGAGGTGCCGAAAGCGTCGTTGACATAGACGTCGCAGAGCTTGGCCATCTTCTCGGCGAGTTCTTCGCTGTTCTTCTTTTCGCCCTTGTTGCAGCGGCAGTTCTCGAGCAGCACGACTTCGCCCGGGGCAACCGTGAAGCCGCCATCGACCCAGTTCTGCACCAGTTTCACCGGCTGGCCGAGCAGTTCGCTCATGCGGGCAGCGATCGGGGCCAGCGAATCGGCCGGCTTGAACTCGCCTTCGGTAGGACGGCCGAGATGCGAGGTGACCATCACCGCCGCGCCTTTCGACAGCGCCAACTTGATGCCGGGAATCGAGGCGCGGACGCGGGTGTCTTCGGTGATGTTGCCGGCATCGTCCTGTGGCACGTTGAGATCGGCGCGAATGAACACGCGCTGGTTCGTAAGATCGAGGTCAGCGAGCTTCTTGAATTTCATGATCGGAATCCGGAAAGGGGAAATCGGGTAGCGGGAGCTGGCCAGAATCGGCCAAAAGAAAAGGGAACCGGAAATCGCGTCAACGATTCCCGATTCCCTGTTCAGATTGCCGTCGTGGCGTACTGGGCTTACTTCGCAGCCACCACGCGGACCATCTCGAGGCACTTGTTGGAATAGCCCCACTCGTTGTCGTACCAGCTGACCAGCTTGACGAAGGTCGAGTCGAGCTGGATGCCGGCTTCAGCGTCGAACACCGAGGTGCAGGTCTCGCCACGGAAGTCGGTCGCGACGACCTTGTCTTCGGTGTAGCCGAGCACGCCCTTCAGCGCACCTTCGCTCTGCGCCTTCATTTCGGCGCAGATCTCGGCGTAGGTTGCCGGCTTTTCGAGTTCGGCGGTCAGATCGACCACCGAGACGTCCGAGGTCGGCACGCGGAACGACATGCCGGTCAGCTTCTTGTTCAGCTCCGGAATCACGACGCCGACAGCCTTGGCAGCGCCGGTCGAGGACGGAATGATGTTCTCGAGAATGCCGCGGCCGCCGCGCCAGTCCTTGTTGCTCGGACCGTCGACGGTCTTCTGCGTTGCCGTGGTGGCGTGGATGGTGGTCATCAGGCCACGCTTGATGCCCCACTTGTCATGGACAACCTTGGCGAGCGGCGCCAGGCAGTTGGTGGTGCAGGACGCATTGGAAATGATCGCCTGGCCGGCGTAGGTCTTGTGGTTGACGCCGTAGACGAACATCGGCGTGTCGTCCTTCGACGGCGCCGACAGCACCACCTTCTTGGCGCCGGCATCGAGATGCTTCTGCGCGGTGACCTTGTCGAGGAACAGGCCGGTCGATTCGATGACCACTTCGGCACCGACGTCGGCCCACTTCAGGTTGGACGGATCACGTTCCTGAGTCAGGCGGATCTTCTTGCCGTTGACGAACAGCGCACCGTCCTTGATCGCGATCTCGCCCTTGAAGCGGCCGTGCACGGAGTCATAAGCCAGCATGTAGGCGAGGTAATCGGGCTCGAGCAGATCGTTGATCGCGACGATTTCGATGTCACCACCGAAGTTCTGCACAGCAGCACGCAGCACATTGCGACCGATGCGGCCGAAACCATTGATGCCAACTTTGACTGCCATGATGTTCCTCTGAAGGTCGGTGGATCGCCATGATCGCGGACACGCCCCGGACGATCATCGGATGCGGGCGGCCCGGTACGTTGAATTGCAAGCGGGGCTGCATTTTAGCCCAGCCCCAAAAAAGAGGGGCCGACATTTGTCGGCCCCTCTTATGTACGACATAGCCGTAATTAGCGGCTTTTCAGATCAGTTCAAGGTGAAGTTGATCGGCAGCTCGACGAGGAACTCGGTGTACTCCGGGCTCACGGTCGCCGGCACCGGCGGGAACTTGCCGATGCGCTTGAACACTTCCTTGGCTTCCTTGTCCAGTTCGATGAATCCCGACTTGGTAATCAGCTGCACGTCGAGGATCGAGCCATCGCGGGAGATCTGCACGCGCAGCTTGACCACGCCCTCTTCCTCGTTGCGCAAGGATTTGGCCGGGTACTGCACGTTCTGCTGGATCACGCTCTGCAGCGTGTTGTAGTACGTCGTAGGCACGCCGGTGCCGACTGCCCGCGCTGGAGGCGCTGGCGGTGCCGGTGGTGCTGGCGGTGGCGCTGGTGGCACCGTTGGCACATCCACGGCATCCGGTGCGTTGGTCGTCGGTGCTTCGATCGGCGGCGGCGTCGGAGACGGCGTCGGAACGATCTTCGGCGGTTCCTTCGGCGGCGGCGTGGGCGGCGGCGGTGGGGGTGGCGGCGGTGGGGGTGGAGGAGGTGGGGGTGGCGCCAGTTCGACGATCAGCTGTTTCTTGGCCTTCGGCGGCAGATTCACCGTCGGTCGCACCAGCTGGATGAGGAACAGGATCAGCGTGCCGTGGAAGATGATCGAGACGATCAGTCCCGTACTCCACGTCTGCTTGCCCTTCTTGGGAGGATTGCTCACTGGGTATAGCTCCAGCCCGTCACTGCTGGGCTTCGGCCATCAACGAAACCTTATAGAACCCGGAAGCGCCGACGAGGCTGATGAGATCGACGACCTTGCCGTATTCCACGCCCTTGTCGGAGCGGATGTAGACGAGGTTATCAGCCTGCTTCGCCGAAATGGCGCGCAAGGCTTCACCGAGCTGTTCGAAGGGCACCTGCTGGGTCAGCGGGCCATTGTTGATGAAGTACTCGTTCGCTGTATCGATCGAGATGATGAGGGGATCGCGCGGTTTGCCCATCTCGTCGAGAGAGGCTTTCGGCAGTTCGATCGGAAGTGTCGGCAGCATCAGTGGCGCCGTGACCATGAAGATGATCAGGAGCACCAGCATCACGTCGACCATCGGCGTGATGTTGATTTCGGCGACCGGCGACATCTCGCCTTCTTCGCCGTCTCCTGACGAGACCTTTACGTTCAGGCCCATGGCGTCAGCTCTTGGCGCCTGGGGCGAAACGCTTGGCCAGACGGCCGGCGTAGATGCCCACTGCGGTGCCGATGCGGCCCGAGTAGCGGCCCATGTCGGTCGACAGCTTGTTGTAGGCCATGATCGCCGGGATTGCCGCGACCAGGCCGATGCCGGTCGCGAACAGCGCTTCGGCAATACCCGGAGCAACGGTCGCCAGCGAGGTGTCGCGGTTGGCGGCGATGCCGGTGAAGGTATTCATGATGCCCCACACGGTGCCGAACAGGCCCACGAACGGAGCAGCCGAACCGACCGTCGCGAGGAACGGCAAGCCCTTGTTCAGGCGGCGGATCTCGTTGGACATTTCCAGGCGCATCGCATGTTCGATGCGATCACGCACTTCGTGCAGCGCTTCGTGGCTGTGCTCGCCTGAACCTTCGCGCCACTCGGCATTGCCGGCTTCGATGACCGAAGCGAGCGGATGCTGCTTGTCGTCCGAGTAATTGATCATGTCTTCCAGCGTGCCGGTCTCGAGCTTGTTCTCGAGACGATTGATGGCACCGTTGGCTTTGGCAACAGCAAAGAACTTCTCGATCATCACCGTCCAACTCCAGACGGAGAAAAAGCCGAGCAGCAGCAGAATGCCCTTGACCACCGGGTCTGCCTGCCGCACGAGGCTCATGATCGAAAGGTCGGCCGGGTTGATGCTGCCGGCGGCTTCGGCCGCAATATTGATGAGACTGACTGCCACGTGAGGTACTCCGAAAGGTTGGTTCTTAGCGCCGAGGGTATGGCGAGGTGCTCGCAAGACTCGCACCAAAGCTGCACGGCGAAACGGGGAAGGCCGAATACTACTGACCTGTTACGGCAATAAGCAAGGTAATGAAGCGGTCTTAAAACCTTAATAATCGTATGGTTAGCGACGATTCAAGAATGAACCGTCCCGCATCATGAAGCGAGCCTGACGCTGGCGCGCCCTGCCTGACAAACGCTCAGCGCATCGTCACCAACTCTTCGGCGCTGGTGGGATGGATCGCCACGGTGTCATCAAAGTCGCGCTTGCTGGCCCCCATCCGCACTGCAACGGCAAAGCCCTGGATCATTTCGTCCGCACCGATGCCGATCACGTGCACGCCGACGACTTTCTGCTCCGGCCCGACGCAGACCAGCTTCATCGCCGTCTCGTGCTTGTGCTCCAGCAGGCCGTAATAAAGCGCCTTGAAGCGCGTGCTGTAGATCTTGACCGCATCACCGTGCTGCTTCCGTGCAGCGTCTTCGTTCAAGCCCACCGTGCCGATCGGCGGATGGCTGAAGACGACGCTGGCGATGTTCGCGTAATCGAGCTTGCGCTCGCTTTGACCATCGAACAGACGATCGGCCAGCCGACGCCCCGCCGCGATCGCCACGGGCGTCAGCGGCACGCGGCCGGTGACATCGCCGACGGCGTGCACGCCTTCGCGACTGCTGTCCTGCCAGTCGTCGACGACGACATGGCCGGCGTCATCGAGCTTGATTCCGGCTTCGGCCAGCCCCAGCCCTTCGGTATTGGCACGGCGACCGGTCGCCCAGATCAAGGTGTCGATGGCGATGGCCGCACCATCGTTCAGGCTTGCGCTCAGGCTGCCGTCTTGCCGTTCGAGTCGCCGCACCTCACAGCCGTAGCGGATGTGCACGCCTTGCTGCACCAATTCCGCACTCAAGGCCTCGCCGAGCATGGCGTCGAAGCTGCTCAACAAGCGCTGCCCGCGAACGATCAGCGTCACTTCCGCCCCAAGCGCGCGCAGCACGCCGCAGAGCTCGACGGCGATATAACCAGCGCCGACCACAGCGACTCGTTTCGGCATCGCCTGCAGCGCGAAGAAACCATCGGAATCGATGCCCAGTTCGGCGCCGGGAATGGTCGGCCGCTGCGGCTTGCCGCCAGTGGCGATCAATACGTGGCGCGCAGCGATCACCGTGTCCCCGCAAGCGACGCGGCCATCCGGCAGCAGACGACCATAGCCTTCGACCAGGCTCACGCGATCGCGATCAAGCCCGTCCCGGTAGATGCCATTCAGGCGCCGGATATAAGCCTCGCGGCGTTCGACCAGCGTCGACCAGTCGTGGCCATGCGCGGAAAGCTCGAAGCCGTAGCCGGCCGCTTCGGCCAAGGTGCCGGCGATCTGCGCGGCATGCCACATCAGCTTTTTCGGCACGCAGCCAACGTTGACGCAGGTGCCGCCCAAGCGCGCCGGCTCGATCAACACCACCTTGGCCCCGTACTGCGCTGCACGCCGCGCCGTGGCGATGCCGCCGCTGCCGCCGCCCAGCACGGCGAGATCGAAAGTCTGGTCCTGCGTGGTCATCGTTATTGCCTCGAAGTGGTGCGCGCGGCGCACCGGTTCAGCTGCCAGCCTGGGAGGCTCAAACGCGTTTCCATTTAATGCCGCAACCGACACTGGCAATCTGGTTCTCGCCAACCGCGCGTCCTGCCAGCAGAGCGTCCAGCGCGGCCCGCAGATCAACGCCGGTCACCGGCTTGCCATTGCCCGGACGCGAATCATCGAGTTGACCGCGGTAGGCCAGTTTCATTACGCCGTCGAAGACGAAGAAATCCGGCGTGCAGGCCGCCTGATAGGCGCGCGCCACGGTCTGCGACTCGTCATACAGATAGGGAAACGGAAAGTGCTCCCGTTGCGCCAGCGCCGCCATCTTGTCCGGCGCGTCATCCGGGTAATTCGCGGCATCGTTGCTGCTGATCGCGACGAACGAAACGCCCTGCGCGATGTAGTCCTGCGCCAGCTTCAGCAGGCCGTCACGGATATGGATCACGTAAGGACAGTGATTGCAGATGAACATCACCACGGTCGCGCGGTCTGACTGCAGCTCGGCCAGCGACAGACTGCGGCCGCTGACGGTGTCCGGCAGGCTGAAGGCCGGCGCCGGCGTCGCCAGCGGCAGCATCGTCGATGGGGTCAGCGCCATGTCATCTCCTTGCATCGAGGGGCGCGGCACACTCACCGCGCAGTGCGCCGGATTGTAGCCTTGCCCTCGCCTGGCCAAGCTGGCGACAAGGCCCGGCGCATTCGTTCTTATGCAGGGGTCACCACCTTGCATTACGCTATCTGCTTATCCGCATGACCCGATCACACGAGGAACCCGCAGTGACTCAAGCCACGAGCAGCTATCTCTTCACGTCCGAATCCGTCTCCGAAGGCCATCCGGACAAGCTCGCCGACCAGATTTCAGACGCCGTGCTCGACGCGATCCTCGCCCAGGACAAGCGCGCCCGCGTCGCCTGCGAAACCCTGGTCAAGACGGGTGTCGCGATCGTCGCCGGTGAAGTCACGACTTCCGCCTGGGTCGACCTCGAAGCGTTGGTGCGCAAGGTCATCATCGATGTCGGCTACAACTCCTCCGACGTCGGCTTCGACGGCGCCACCTGCGGCATCCTGAACATCATCGGCAAGCAGTCGCCGGACATCGCGATGGGCGTCGACGGCACCAAGAAGAAGGAAAAGGCTGCCGAGGACATCGGCGCCGGCGACCAGGGCCTGATGTTCGGCTACGCCTGCGACGAGACCAAGGAACTGATGCCGGCGCCGATCTACTACGCGCACCGCCTGGTCGAACAGCAGTCGAAGATTCGCAAGGCCAAGAAGGGCGGCCTTGCCTGGCTGCGCCCGGACGCGAAGTCGCAGATCACGCTGCGCTACGAGAACGGCGTTGCCGTCGGCGTCGATGCGGTCGTGCTGTCGACCCAGCACAGCCCGGACATCAAGCTGAAAGACCTGCGCGAAGCGGTCATGGAATCGATCATCAAGCCGGTGATCCCGGAAAAGTGGATCAGCAAGGCGACCAAGTTTCACATCAACCCGACCGGCAACTTCGTCATCGGCGGCCCCGTGGGCGACTGCGGCCTGACCGGTCGCAAGATCATCGTCGACAGCTACGGCGGCTGGGCCCGTCACGGCGGCGGCGCATTCTCGGGCAAGGATCCGTCGAAGGTCGATCGTTCTGCCGCTTATGCCGCGCGCTATGTCGCCAAGAACATCGTTGCAGCCGGCCTGGCCTCGCGCTGTGAAGTGCAGGTCAGCTACGCCATTGGCGTTGCCGAACCGACCTCGATCTTCGTGACCTCGTTCGGCACCGGCACGGTCAGCGACGAAGCGCTGGAGAAGCTGGTCCGCAAGCATTTCGACCTGCGCCCGGGCGGCATCATCAAGATGCTCGACCTGACCCACCCGATGTATCAGGCCACCGCCGCCTACGGTCACTTCGGCCGCAAGCCTTACGAAATGACGGTGAACGGCGAAACCTTCACCGCCTTCTCGTGGGAGAAGACGGACAAGGCCGAGCTGCTGAAGGATGCGGCGAAGAAGCTGAAGTAAGGCTTCATCACTGAAACGAAAAGGCCGCAGTGATGCGGCCTTTTTTGTGGGTGCCGTCGTCAACCTGTGTTCTGCAAACCCTGCGCAACGCCGTTCACCGTCGCCACCAGCGCCCGCAGCAAGCTGTCGTCGCTGCTGCCGGACGCGCGCCAGCGGGTCAGCAGATCAACCTGCAGGAAGCTGATCGGGTCGACATAGGGGTTGCGGACGCGGATCGATTCGGCCAGCCGGGGCTCGTTGGCCAGCAGCGTTTCCTGGCCGCGCAGGCGCAGCACCCAGTGACGGGTGCGTTCGAACTCGGCGGTGATCATCGGGAAGAAGGCTGTGTGCAGCGGGCCGGACAATTTCGAGAAGCGTTCGGCGATGTCGAGATCGCACTTGGCGAGGATCATGTCGGTGTCGTCGAGCAGCACCCGGAAGAACGCCCAGTCGCGTGACATCTCGAACAACCGCGCTTCGCCGAGTTCGGCGGCGGCCTGTTCGAGACCGCTGCCGAGGCCGTACCAGGCGGTCAGACCGGAGCGGCATTGCGTCCAGGCGAACACCCAGGGAATGGCGCGCAGGCTTTCGACACCGACCATGGTGCCGCGGCGGCTCGGGCGGCTGCCTAGGGTCATCTTTTCGATGACGTCGATCGGTGTGGCGGTGCGGAAGTAGTCGACGAAATCGGGCGCATCGACGAAGCCGCGATAGGCCGTGCGGCTGTGATTGGAGATCGCCGTCATCGCTTCACGCCAGGCGCCTTCGCGAGCTTCCGGAATGCGCGGGCGCAAGCTCGCCCGCAAGGTGGCGCCGACCATCTGTTCGAGGCTGCGCAAGGCCAGCGCGCGGATGCCGTACTTGCGGTGGATGACTTCGCCCTGTTCGGTCACCCGCAATGAACCTGCAACCGAACCGCGCGGGCTGGACATCAGCGCGGTGACGATCTTGCCGCCGCCGCGGCTGGCCGAGCCGCCACGGCCGTGGAAGAACTTGAGCTTGATGCCGAAGGCCTGCGCGGCTTCGAGCAGTTCGACCTGGGCGCGCTGCAGACCCCATCTCGATGCGACGGTGCCGCCGTCCTTGCCGCTGTCCGAATAGCCGAGCATCACCGCCTGGCGATCGCCGCGGGCGGCGAGATGTTCGCGATAGACCGGGTCGGCAAACAGCGCGCGCAAGGTATCCGGGCCGGCGCGAAGATCGTCGACGGTTTCGAACAGCGGCGCGATGTCCAGCGGCACCTGGCCGCGCTCATCAACCAGCCCGCCATGACGCGCCAGCGCCAATACTGCGAGCACGTCGGCAGCGCGCTGCGCCATGCTGATGATGTACAGGCCGATGGCCTCGGCGCCGTAGCGGTTGATCGACTCGGCGAGTGTGGCGAACACCGCGGTACAGCGAACGGCGGTCGCGTCATCAGACGCGGCGAAGCTGGCACTGGCACCGGCGTAAGGGCGCAGGCTTTCGGTCTGCGCATCGCCCGCAAGGTCCGCCCATTCCGGATTGCCGATCAGCGCGTCGATGGCTTTGGCGTGGACCCGCGAATCCTGGCGACAATCGAGCCGCGCCAGATGGAAACCGAACGTCCGCACCCGCCAGAGCAGGCGGCGCACCGCGTACCAGCCGGCGTTCAGACCCTTGCCGGCGAGCAGGCTTTCGGCGACCAGTTCGATGTCGGCCCGGAAGGCTTCGGCGTTCTCGTAGCCGCCGCCTTCATCGTGGGCAGTCGCCCGCAGACGAGCGCGGATCAAGGCCAGGAACAGGCGATACGGCATGTCGCCGTGGCGCGGCTTCAAGGCGGCGCCGGCTTCCGGCAGCAGCGTCTTGTAAGCGGCGATGCGGCGCAGCAGTTCGCCGGCGACATCGACCCGATCTGCCGTCTGGCTCAGGCTATCGGACAGCTCGCCGACCTCGGCCGAATAGCGCTCAAGGATCCGCGCGCGCTGGCTTTTCAGCGTATCGGCAATGGTGTCGGCACCGACATTCGGGTTGCCGTCCATGTCGCCGCCCACCCAGGAGCCGAAGCGCAGCAGGCGCGGCATCTCGACTTCAGTACCGTAAACGGTGCGGATGGCATCCTCGAAGGCTTCGTAAAACGCCGGCACGATGTTGTAGATCGCGCCGCTCAGATAGAAGCCGACGTGGTCGCATTCGTCCTGCACGGTGGGTCTTGCCGCGGCGGTTTCGCGGGTCTGCCAGCTGGCAGTCAGCGCTACGCGGAGGCGGCCCCAGTCGGCAGCGCGTTCCGGGCCGGTGAGGCTGGGATCGAATTCGTTGACCAGGCAGCGGACGATCTGCTGCTCCTTCTCCAGTATCGAGCCGCGCACAGCTTCGGTCGGGTGGGCGGTGAACACCGGTTCGACATCGAGCCGGCCCAGCCACAGCAACAGTTCGCGGGCGCTGACGCCGGCCGCTTTCAGGGTGTGCAGCGCGTCGAGCAGGCTGTCCGGCTGGGCGGCAGCGCCGGCCCGTTCGTAATCGCGGCGACGACGGATGCGGTGCACGCGCTCGGCGATATTGACGCCCTGGAAGTAGGTCGAGAACGCCCGCGTCAGCCATTCCGCCTGGACCACCGGCAGATCGGACAGCAGCGCCGAAAGCTCCTGCGAGGTGGCCGTGCCTTCGCGGCGACGGATGGCCGTGGTGCGCACCGTTTCGACGCCGTCGAGAAACGCCGCGCCGTGCTGCTCGGCGAGCATTTCACCCACCGTCGCACCGATGCGGCGCACGTTCTCGCGCAGCGGGGCATCGGCGGCATTGCGGGCGTTACGGGTGTCGCTGGTCGAGTTGTCCATGGTCCTTGGTACGCAAAGCCGATGCCGAGTTGGCCAGGAAACGGCTGGCCCGGGCCGCCGGTCAAACAGTCCGGCTCCTGCCTATCCTTTTATCCGCATAGGCGAATACAATGTCGGCCACGACTCCCGAGGGGCGCTGCGACCGTCGCCACGCGATGACGGCCAGGCTCGGGGGCAGGCTTTCAGCAACGGCGCCCGTTCCAATCGATTTTTACACTGGAGCGATGCTCATGAATGCTGTCCTGAAACCCGCTGAAAAGTTCACTGACTTCAAGGTGCGCGACCTCTCGCTGGCCGAATTCGGCCGCAAGCGCATCCGCATGGCCGAAGAAGAAATGCCCGGCCTGATGTCGATCCGCGCCAAGTACGCGCCGCTGCAGCCGCTCAAGGGCGTGCGCCTGACCGGCTCCCTGCACATGACCAAGGAAACGGCCGTGCTGCTGGAAACCCTCGGCCACCTCGGCGCCTCGGTGCGCTGGGCCAGCTGCAACATCTTTTCGACTTCGGACGACTCCGCCGCTGCCGTCGCCGCCGCCGGCACCCCGGTGTTCGCCTGGAAGGGTGAAACGCTGGAGGAATACTGGGATCTGGCGCTGGACTCGATCACCCACACCCTGCCCGACGGCACGCTGACCGGCCCCGAGCTGGTGGTCGACGACGGCGGTGACGTGACCCTGCTGATCCACAAGGGTTACGAGCTGGAAAACGGTTCGGACTGGGTCAACACGCCGTCCGACAACCATGAAATCAAGGTCATCAAGGACCTGCTGAAGAAGGTTGCCAAGGAGCGTCCCGGCTTCTGGACCCGCGTGGTCAAGGACTGGCGCGGCGTCTCGGAAGAGACCACCACTGGCGTGCACCGCCTGTACCAGATGGTCGAGGCCGGCAAGCTGCTGGTGCCGGCGATCAACGTCAATGATTCGGTCACCAAGTCGAAGTTCGACAACCTGTACGGCTGCCGTGAATCGCTGGCCGACGGCATCAAGCGCGCCACCGATCTGATGATCGCCGGCAAGGTTGCGGTGGTCTGCGGCTACGGCGACGTCGGCAAGGGCAGCGCGCACTCGCTGCGTGGCCTCGGCGCGCGCGTGATCGTCACCGAGATCGACCCCATCAACGCGCTGCAGGCGGCGATGGAAGGCTTCCAGGTCGACACCGTCGAAGACACGCTGGGCCTGGCCGACATCTATGTCACCACCACCGGCAACAAGGACATCATCACCCTCGAGCACATGAAGGCGATGAAGCACAACGCGCTGGTCTGCAACATCGGCCACTTCGACAACGAGATCCAAATGGATCGTCTGAACAGCGCCGACGGCGTGGTGAAGATGAACATCAAGCCGCAGGTCGATCACTACACCTTCCCGGGCGGCAAGAGCATCTACATCCTCGCCGAAGGCCGCCTGGTGAACCTCGGTTGCGCCAACGGCCACCCGGCATTCGTGATGAGCAACTCCTTCTCCAACCAGACGCTGGCGCAGATCGATCTCTGGAAGAACAAGGACACGTACGAGAAGACCGTGTATCGCCTGCCGAAGAAGCTCGACGAGGAAGTGGCCGCGCTGCACCTGGAGCAGATCGGCGTCAAGCTGACCAAGCTCACTGCCGCGCAGGCCGAATACCTCGGCGTGCCGGTGGAAGGTCCATACAAGCCGGATCATTACCGCTACTGAGGCTGGCGTGACGGGCGCCTGGTCGATCACGGCAGTCGCGGATCAAGAAACCGATACCGCGGCTGCCATCGTCGAACTGCTGCGGGAATACAACCAGCAGTTCATCGGCCGCGCGCCCTTCGCACCGTTTCAACTGGCTGCACTGGATCCAGCAGGCCGCCTCATCGGCGGTCTGCTGGGCGAGTGGCGCAGCTACTGGCTGCACGTGGATATTCTGGTGATCACCGAGCCGTATCGCCGCCGTGGCCTGGGTTCGGCGCTGATGGCCGAGGCCGAACGGGCGACACGCGAGAAGAATTATCGCGGCATCTTTCTCGATACCTTCGAGTTCCAGGCGCCGCGTTTCTACGAGAAGCTGGGCTACACCCGCTTCGGCAGCATCCAGAACTACAGCGACGGCCATGACCGTCACTTTTACGAGAAACGCCTGTGAGCGCCGTCGCACCGCAGTTTTCGTTTGAACTGTTTCCCCCGCGCACGCCGGAAGGCGTCGCAAAATTACCGAACATCGCCGCCCAACTCGCGGCGGTGCAGCCGAAGTATTTCTCGGTGACCTACGGCGCCGGCGGCTCCGATCAGGACGGCACCTACGACACCGTGGTCAAGGTGGTCGAGAAGACCGGCATCGAGGCAGCGCCGCATCTGACCTGCGTCGGCTCCTCACGCGCGAAGATCGCCACTCTGCTCGATCGCTACAAGGCAGCCGGCGTCAAGCGCATCGTCGCCTTGCGTGGCGATCTGCCGGCGACCGCCATCGGCACCGGCGCGCCGGGCGATTTCCGCTACGCGAACGAACTGGTGTCGTTCATCCAGGAAACCCATGGCGACACGTTCCAGCTGGAAGTGGCCGCCTATCCCGAGATGCACCCCCAAGCCTTGAGCCCGGAGGCCGATTTCGACGCCTTCCGGCGCAAGGTCGACGCGGGCGCCCACGCCGCGATCACCCAGTATTTCTACGTCGCCGACGCCTACTTCGATTTCCTCGAACGCTGCGCCAAGGCCAATATCACGATTCCGGTGATCGCCGGCATCATGCCGATCACCAACCATGCCCAGCTGAGCCGCTTCTCGGCCGCTTGCGGCGCCGATATCCCGCGCTACGTCCGCCTGCGTCTTGAGCAGTTGCAGGACGACAAGCCGGCACTGCTCGACTTCGGGCTGGATGTCGTCACCCGGGTCTGCGAAGCGGTGCTGAACGGTGGTTCGCCGGGCATCCATTTCTACACGTTGAATCAGGCTGATCCGACCTTGCGGCTGTGGAAGAACCTGGGATTACCTGTGCCGCATTGATGCCCAGGGCCCGCCCGCGGCTTGGTCGCCGCCGCGGGGTTCGAGCAGAGTGCTAAGGCTTCGCGGCACCGTCAACAAGATAGACATTGCCCGCGTAGCTCAGGATCGCAAGACTGTCATTCCATTGAAGCAGCTTGTTTCGACCGCTTGTGTCCAGCGTGATCTGGACGGTCCGCAGCGGGGTATAGCGATCGATATCGAAGGCCGTCAGCCGGTAGGTGTCGTTCGGATCGCCGTAGTTCTGGCTGAGCATGTAGGCGCGGTTCTGCGCCGGATCGGGAACCAGTTCTTGCGGGTCGCTCGCATTAGAACTGTCGCCAGGTGCGGTGAAGATACCGGCTTGAGAGCCGCTGACCGGATCGATGACAACGCCGTTGTCACCATAAATCAGCTCGTTCGCGTAGTGAAGGTCGAGGGCATAGCCGCCGGGCAAGCCCGGAAGACGCTTCCCGATCGAGACACCCGCGGGAGTAACCTCGGTGACGTACAGCTCAAAACTAAAATTGCTGCTGTCGTAGGTGAAAAGTTGTGATGCATCAGCGCCCCACTCCACGGAAGTGACCGGGAAATATTCGTCATCGCCGAGCATCGTGCCACGGCGGATATTGTCATCGTAGATCGCCAG
>NZ_JAHFRY010000047.1:9290-30602 GCF_023266035.1 Nevskia sp. | reverse complement strand
ACTCTCGCCGTCACCGCCAAGGCCGGTGAACTGAAGGCGCAGGGTCTCGATGTGCTGAGCCTCGGCGCCGGTGAACCGGATTTCGACACGCCGGCACACGTCAAGGCTGCCGCCGTCAAGGCGATTGCCGACGGCTTCACCAAGTACACGCCGGTCGGCGGCACGCCGAGCCTGAAGCGGGCGATCATCGCCAAGCATCAGCGCGATAACGGTTTGGAATACGCGCCGAATCAGGTGCTGGCGTCGGTCGGCGGCAAGCAGGCTTGCTACAACCTCTGCCAGGCGCTGCTCAACGAGGGCGACGAGGTGATCATCCCAGCGCCGTTCTGGGTCAGCTATCCGGACATGGTCCTGCTCGCCGACGGCAAGCCGGTGATCCTGCCGACCGATGCCTCGACGCGCTACAAGATCACCGCCCCGCAGTTGGCGGCGGCGATCACCGCGAAGACGCGGCTGATCTTCCTGAACTCGCCGTCGAATCCCTCGGGCATGGCCTACACCAAGGCCGAACTGGCGGCGCTCGGCGAGGTGCTGCTCAAGTATCCGCGGATCATCATCGCCAGCGATGACATGTACGAAAAGATCCTCTGGGCGCCGGAGCCGTTCGCGAACATCGTCAACGCCTGCCCGGAGCTGTACGAGCGCACCATCCTGATCCACGCGGTGTCGAAGACCTACGCGATGACCGGCTGGCGTCTGGGCTGGTCCTGCGGGCCGAAGTGGCTGATCACGGCGATGGCCGACATTCAGAGCCAGAGCACCTCGAACCCGACCTCGATCGCCCAGGTCGCCGCCGAAACCGCGCTCAACGGCGATCAGGCCTGCGTGGCCGAGATGACCGTCGCCTTCAAGCGCCGACACGACCTGCTGGTCGATGGCCTGAACAAGATTCCGGGCATCACCTGTCTGCCGGGCGACGGCACCTTCTACGCGTTCCCGGACGTCTCGGGCCTGATGAAGGCCAAGGGCTTCGAAGACGATCTGCAGCTGTCCGACGCGCTGTTGAAGGAAAAGCTGGTGGCGCTGGTGCCGGGCTCGGCATTCGGCACGCCGGGCCACATGCGCCTGTCGTTCGCGACCAGCGACAAGGTACTGGTCGAAAGCCTGAAGCGCATCGACGAATACGCGCGCAGCTGACGCACTGCCGTGGTGACCGAAGGCCCGCACATGCGGGCCTTTTTTTGGGGCTTTCCGGTGCCGAAAGGGCAGGTCATGGGCCACAAAAAAGCCCGCACGAGGCGGGCTGGTTTTCTGCGTGGCTCCCTGAGTAGGACTCGAACCTACGACCCAGTGATTAACAGTCACTTGCTCTACCGACTGAGCTATCAGGGAATTCGGCAGGCGCGCATTCTAACGGAAGTTGCCGGCAAAGCAACATCATCTGCATCGATTTCGTCGCTTCGATGCTTTGCCGGCTTCGTCACGATTTTCCATCGCCGGGTGCAGATGCTGCTGCCTTCCTGGCCTGATCCCGCTGCCCATCGGCGAGGGTGAGCGCCCTCGGCATTGATTCGATCCCGAGGCCGGGTACCATACCGAAGGACCTTCACCATCGCGCCGTGTCGTCGATAGCGCCGACCGCCGCCATCGAAAGTCCGCGAGAGTCTTGCGAAGACACCCATAAGACTCCAGCAGCAGTGCACGCGCTTCGCTGGCCAGATCCGGCGGAGCCTGATGTTCACTTCGCCAGCTGGGGCCACCGCAATCAAAACGATCAGACCATGAGCACTCCGCAGCCGACGATCATCTACACCCTGACCGATGAAGCTCCCCTGCTCGCCACCTGCGCCTTCCTGCCGATCATTCGTACCTTCACCGAGGCAGCAGGCATCCAGGTAGACACGACCGATATCTCGGTCGCGGCGCGCATCCTCGGCGAGTTTCCGGATTTCCTGACCGACGAGCAGAAGGTCCCCAACACCCTGGCCGAACTCGGCAAGAAGACGTTGGAGCCGGACGCCAACATCATCAAGTTGCCCAATATCAGCGCCTCGCAGAACCAGCTGGTGGCCGCGATCCGGGAGCTGCAGGGCAAGGGCTATGCGCTGCCTGAGTTTCCCGAGAAGCCGCAGAGCGACGAGGAGAAGGCGATTCGCCTCCGCTACAACAAATGCCTGGGCAGCGCCGTCAATCCGGTGCTGCGTGAAGGCAACTCCGACCGCCGCGCGCCGAAGGCGGTCAAGGATTACGCCCGCAAGCATCCGCACAGCATGGCGCCCTGGAGCCAGGCCTCGCGCAGCCATGTTTCGCACATGCACAGCGGTGACTTCTACCATGGCGAGAAGTCGATGACCCTGGACAAGGCGCGCGACGTGAAGATGGAATTGATCACCGCCTCGGGCAAGGCGGTGGTGCTCAAGCCCAAGGTCGCGCTGCAGGCTGGCGAAGTGATCGACAGCATGTTCATGAGCAAGAAGGCGCTGTGCGAGTTCTACGAGAACGAGATCGAAGACGCGCACAAGGCCGGCGTGATGTTCTCGCTGCACGTCAAGGCGACGATGATGAAGGTCTCGCACCCGATCGTCTTCGGCCACTGCGTGAAGATCTTCTACAAGGCTGCCTTCGAGAAGCACGGCAAGTTGTTCGACGAACTGGGCGTCAACGTCAACAACGGCATGGCCAACCTGTACGACAAGATCAAGACGCTGCCTCAAACCGATCAGGACGAGATCAAGCGCGACCTGCATGCCTGCCACGAGTACCGCCCGGAACTGGCGATGGTCGATTCGGCCAAGGGCATCACCAACTTCCACTCGCCGAACGACATCATCGTCGACGCGTCGATGCCGGCGATGATCCGCAACGGCGGCAAAATGTACGGTGCCGACGGACGCCTCAAGGACGTCAAGGCCGTGATGCCGGAATCGACCTTCGCGCGCATCTACCAAGAGATGATCAATTTCTGCAAAACGCACGGCGCTTTCGATCCCAAGACCATGGGCACCGTGCCGAACGTCGGCCTGATGGCGCAGCAGGCCGAGGAATACGGCTCGCACGACAAGACCTTCGAGATTCCGGAAGACGGTGTCGCCAACATCACCGACCTCGAGACGGGCGAAGTGCTGCTATCGCAGAACGTGGAGACCGGTGACATCTGGCGCATGTGCCAGGTCAAGGACGCCGCGATCCGCGATTGGGTCAAGCTGGCCGTCACGCGTGCGCGCAATTCCGGCACACCGGCGGTCTTCTGGCTCGACCCCTATCGCCCGCACGAGCACGAGCTGATTCAGAAGGTGGTGAAGTACGTGCAGGAGTACGACATCAAGGGACTGAAGCTGGAGATCATGTCCCAGGTGCGTGCCATGCGGTACACGCTGGAAAGAGTGATCCGTGGCCAGGACACGATCTCGGTTACCGGCAACATCCTGCGTGACTACCTGACCGATCTGTTCCCGATCATGGAGCTGGGCACCAGCGCCAAGATGCTGTCGATCGTGCCGTTGATGGCCGGCGGCGGCATGTACGAAACCGGTGCCGGCGGCTCCGCGCCCAAGCACGTGCAGCAGCTGGTCGAGGAAAACCACCTGCGCTGGGATTCGCTCGGCGAATTCCTGGCGCTGGCCGTGAGCCTCGAGGATCTCGGTCTCAAGACCGGCAACCCGCAGGCGAAGATTCTCGCCAAGACGCTCGATGCCGCCACCGGCAAGCTCCTCGATAACAATAAAAACCCGTCGCCGAAAACCGGCCAGCTGGACAACCGCGGCAGCCAGTTCTACCTGGCGCTGTACTGGGCGCAGGAACTCGCTAAGCAGTCCGAAGATGCGGCGCTGCAGAAGCACTTCGCGGCGCTCGCCGAGACACTGGCTGCCAACGAGCAGGCCATCATCGAGGAACTCGCATCCGTGCAAGGCAAGCCGACCGATATCGGCGGCTACTACAAGCCCGATGTGGCCAAGATGGAAGCCGTCATGCGGCCCAGCAAGACGCTCAACGCGACCCTGGCAGCCGCACACGGCTGATCGGCGCGGCTGAAGGAGGGAGCCAGTTCGAATGCTGGCTCCCTTTCTTTTTGCCGCTCGACCAATGCGGCAGAATTTTTTCGTAGCTTTAACCCCGTTGGGCCAGCGACTCCGTTTGAGTCATCAAGTCCCCACGGAGGTTCTCGCCATGCGTCGTCATTTGCCCATCTTTGTCGCGGCCAGCCTGTTCGGTGCCGCGATCGCGCTGTCCGCCTGCTCCACGACTCAGCCTGCTGAATCGGGACACCAGGAAGCTTTGCCTGCCGCAGCGCCGCAGCCGTCGACCCAGGCTGCTGCTGATCAGGCTGTGGTCCGCGCCAAGTCGGCGAACGAAGCTGAGGCAGCCGGAGCGACGAGGGCCGAGAAATATCGACTGAGCAAGTCGATGCCCGTGCCGATGCAGACGCTGGTCGCACCTGGCGCGCCGCTGTACCAGCCACAGCCGGCCGACGATCGCGAGCAGTACGCCGCGCTGACCGCCAACCCGGTGTTCCGCGCGGGCGAAACGCCGGTGTCGACGTTCAGCGTCGATGTCGATACCGGCTCGTACTCGAACGTACGCCGCCTGCTCAATGAAGGCCGCCTGCCGCCGGCCGATGCGGTGCGGGTCGAGGAGTTGATCAATTATTTCGACTACGCCTACGCCGGTCCGAAGGATCGTTCGACGCCGTTCGCGCTGCACACCGAACTGGGGCCCACGCCCTGGAATTCGAACACCGAACTGCTGGCAATCGGTATCCAGGGCTGGAAGCCGCAGGCCAGCGAGACGCGGCCGTCGAACCTGGTGTTCCTGGTCGACGTGTCCGGCTCGATGCACGACAAGGACAAGCTGCCGCTGGTCAAGTCCAGCCTGAAGCTGCTGGCCAACGAGTTGACAGCGCGCGATCGCATCAGCCTGGTCGTCTACGCCGGCCGTACCGAAGTGGTGCTGGAACCGACGCCGGGCAACCAGACCGCGAAGATCATCGCTGCGCTCGATCGTCTCGAAGCCGGTGGTTCGACCAATGGCGCCAGCGGCATCCAGCTCGCCTACCAGATGGCCAAGCAGGCCTACATGCCGGACGGCAACAACCGGGTGCTGCTGGCCACCGATGGCGATTTCAATGTCGGTATCAGCGATGTCCGGCAGCTGAAGCAGATGGTCGAGGAGCAGCGGAAATCAGGTGTCGCGCTGTCGACGCTGGGCTTCGGCACCGGCAATTACAACGACCAGTTGATGGAGCAGATCGCCGACGTCGGCAACGGCCACTACCAGTACATCGACAGCCTGACCGAAGCGCGCCGGGTATTCGTCGACGAACGCGCGTCGGCACTGGAAACGATTGCCCGCGACGTCAAGATCCAGATCGAGTTCAACCCGGCGCTGGTCGCCGAGTACCGGCTGATCGGCTACGAGAACCGCCTGCTCAAGCGTGAGGATTTCAACAATGATGCGATCGATGCCGGCGACATCGGCGCTGGTCATCGGGTGACGGCGCTGTACGAGATTGCCCGCGTCGGCAGCGGCGGCGAGAAGATCGATGGTCTTCGCTATGGCGCCGAGCAGCGCAAGCCGGTGACCGGCAAGACTGGCGAACTGGCCTTCCTGCGCCTGCGCTACAAGCAGCCGGATGACGGCATCAATGCCAGCAGCCGGCTGATCGAGCGGGTGATTCGCCCGGACGACGCGGTGACAGCGCTGAAGACCTCGGCGTCGTTCAAGCTCGCGGCAGCCGTCGCCGCCTACGGGCAGATCCTGCGCGGCGGCGAGTATGTCGATCGCTACGAGTTGCGTGATGCCGCGGCGCTGGCAAGATCGGCGATGACGGGGCAGGCCGATCAGGCCAGCGGCCGCAGCGCAGAATTCGTCGAACTGGTGAAGCTGGCTGCCAGCCTGAAATCGACCACTGCCGCCAATCGCCCGAACGGGGAGATGACTGACTGAATGTCCGCGAGCCGCTGGCCGCCGCGCCGAGCGATGAACAGCTGATGCAGCGCTACCGCGACGGCGATGCCAGCGCCTTCGAGCCGCTGTATCGGCGTCATCGCGATGCTGTCTACCGCTATCTGCTGCGCGGCTGTTCGCGGCCCGAACTGGCCGGCGAGCTGTTTCAGGAGGTGTGGATCGGCGTGGTGCGAACGCGGGCGGATTGGCAGCCGCGCGCCCGCTTCGCGACCTGGCTGTACCGCATCGCCCATAACCGCCTGATCGACACCTGGCGCAGCACACCGCAGGGCCATGAGCCATTGCCTGATGAGAGTGATGAAGACGGCGGCACCAGCATTCCGCCAGCGCTGTGGGCGCCAGCGCAGGAGCGGCCCGACGAACAGCAACTGGCCGGCGAGCGCGGTGCGCGTCTGCGCAAGGCGCTGGCCGCACTGCCGCGGGAACAGCGCGATGCCTTCCTGCTGCACGAGGAAAGCGGCATGAGCCTGGATGAGATCGCCGAAGCCAGCGGCGTCGGCCGCGAAACGATCAAGAGCCGGCTGCGCTACGCGCTGGCCAAACTGCGGGAGGCGCTCGCCGATGTCTGAACCGAAGCCACCAGCCATGCCGGACGATGACCGCGAACTGGATGATTTCCTGGCCGGGCGCAGCGAGCTGTCGCGGCTTTATCGCCAGGAGGCAGCCGAGATCAAGGCGCCAGAAGCGCTCGATGCGGCGGTGCTGAGAGCTGCGCAATCGTCGACGCCAGCTGCGAAAGCGAAACCGGCTCGACTGCGTCGCTGGCGTCTGCCGCTGAGCCTCGCGGCGTCGATGGTGATTGGCATCGCGGTGCTTCGCGAAGTACCGCGAGAGCCAGCCTTGCCAGTGGCCAGCGAGGCGATGACTGTGGCGGTGGAAGCGCCGTCGCCGCCGGTTGCTGAGGCGGCGATGATGGCGCCTCCGCGCGCAGCAGCTGCGCCATTGCCTGAGCAGGCTGAAGCCAGGAAGAAATCCCTGCCGTTGTCGACGCCTTCCCGCACGATGCCCGATGCCGCTGTTGCCGGATCGCCGCCGTCAGCCGAAGTCCCAAAGCTCGAAGCCTACGAGCCAGCTCTCCACGCACGCAGCGCTGCGAAGGCGGCGGCTCCGCTGATGGCTGAGTCGGAGATGAAGGCCGACGATGACGCCTGGCAGCCCGCCCGCTATCACGGTCTGCAGCTTGGCTCGGTGACGGTGGCGGAATGGCAGCGCCGGATCGGCCATCCGGCTGTCACGTCCGCTCCATCGGGCGATGCCAGACTGGCAGTCGATGTGATGACCGGCGCCAAGCCTGAGGAGGAGCCGCAGCTCGAATACGGTCCAGGCATTGATCCAAGAGGTCGCTTGCGGGCCGAGCTGGATCCGCAGCGGCAACGGGTCGGCCAGGTGATTCTTGAACTGACGCCGGCGTTAACGCTGCAGGTTGTCGAGCAGGCAGAAGCCTTGTCCGGAACCGCGCGAAGGGAAAGTGAATCCGCTCTTCTGTCTGATCGGACCGCCTGCCGCGAGGCGCGTGCGCCGGGGCCGGATCAGGGCAGGGTGGCGTCGCTTGTCTACCCGGAGCGCGGCATCGAGCTGAGGCTGGACGGGGACGGTCGGGTGACCGAAATTCGCTATCTGGCGATGCGGCCCAAGCTGGTCTGTTGAGTCGGGAAAATTGCACAGTCCTCTGGTCGATTTTTGAATTTTGCCGCCATCCGGCGCGATTCCTGCTTACAGGCCTCAGCTTTGGATGGAATTGTTTGAAAAACATCGCAGCTTCACCACGCATGGGGCAGCATCCGTGGGTGATAATCCAAAGATTAATGAAGCCCTGTTCAACGGGGTCGAGGACTGGGAGCTCATGAAGAATCTGTGGCGTCCGCTGTTGAGCGGATCGGTTTGGCTGTGCGCGGCAATGGCCTCAGCGCAAGCTGATGACTTGATGCTGGTCTACACCAAGGCGCTCGACGGCAATCCTGAATACCAGTCGGTGGTCGCCGGTTATCAGCAGGCGCTGGAAGCGAAGCCGCAGGCTCTGGCCAAGCTGCTGCCGCAGATCGGCGTCAACGGCGATGCCTCGGTGGTGAACCAATCGCTCAGCGGCCGTTTCTTCGTCGGGGCAAGCCCGCAGCTTCCGAACGGTACCGACGTCAATCGCGAAGACTCGTTCAACAGCGTTGGCTATCAGGTCGGCCTGACGCAGGTGTTGTTCGACCGTGGTCTGTACCTGTCGCTGGATACCGCCGCGCTCGAAGTGAGCCGCGCCGGCATCCTCACCTACGACGCCCAGGATCAGCTCCGCATCGGCGTCGTCGATGCCTATTTCGCCGCACTTGCCGCCGATGACGAACTGCGCTTCGCCACTTCGGAGAAATCAGCGATCGAAGCAGTGCTGGCGCAGACCCGCGACAAGGCTGCCATCGGCCTGGTGGCCGATGCCGAACTGAAGACGGCGCAGGCGCAGCTCGATCTGGCCGACGCTGGGCTGATCGCGGCACGCAACGCCGTGTCGGTGTCGCGTGCCCAGTTGTCGCTGCTGACCGGCGGCGACGTCGGCGTGCTCAAGATCCTGGCGGAGACCTACGTGCCGGGCCCGCCGGAACCGAACCAGATCGGTGTCTGGATCGAGCGTGCCACCACCCAGAACCTGCAGGTCAAGGCTAGCCAGCTGGCCGTCGAACTGGCCAAAAAGAACGTCGACAAGGCCTACGGTCTGCGCTGGCCGAAGCTCAATGCGCTGGCGGCCTACACCTACGATTACGCGCAGGGCGGCATCTCCAACGGCATCGGTGCTGAAGGCAACCGGGCGACCGACGAGCGCGTCGGCATCCAGTTGCGGGTGCCGATCTACACCGGCGGCGCGGTCAACTCCGGGATTCGTGCTGCGCAGGCGGGGCTGACTCGCGCCCAGGCCGATGAAGCCGCCAAGCGCAACGATGCTTCACGGAAAGTGCAGATCGCGTTCCTGAACTGCAGTGCCGGCATCGCACGCGTGCAGGCGCTGAAGCGGGCCATCGAATCGACCCGAGCGTCGGAAGAAGCGACGCGGGTCGGTTATGAAGTCGGCACCAAGACCAATGGCGAACTGCTGCTGGCGCTGCGCAGCCGCTACAAGGCCGAGCGTGATTTCGCCGCCGCGCGCTATGACGCCATCACCAACACGCTGCGCCTGCGCGCGGCAGCCGGCAGCTTGAGTCATGCCGATCTGCTGGCCGTCAACAGCACGCTGCAATAACGCCGTTTTGGTCCATCCGTATTCCGTTTCGCTTGCTCAGAGTTCCTGATGGAAAGCCCTCGTCATCCGTTTCGCAAATTCATCTTCGGCTCGGCTGCCAAGTCCGCCGATGGCCTTTACTACGCGCTGACCGGCGCCCGTCACGGCCGGCCGATCCGGCTCGAGCCGGCGGAGTTCGAACTGGCGCGCCTGATGGATGGCGCGCGCGATGCCGCCACGGTGCGCAAGGCAGCGGCGGACACGCTGGGCGTCGAGCTCAGCGCTGACGAGCTGGAACGCTTCTGCAACGAACTGGCGATCGGCGATCTGCTCGCCGCCGGTAGCCACGAACCGCTGCCGGTGCCGGCGCTGACCGATGGCGAAGCAGTGATCGCCGGCTGGTCGAGCGGGCCGAAGCCGACCGGTGTGGGCTCGGAAACGCCAGCGCCGTCGACAGTGCCCGGCTCCTTGACCGGCCCCGGCCTGCCGGGCTCGCTGACCGGCCTCTGGGGCGCATTCCGCGGCGTCGTCGCACCACCGCGCATCCGTCTGCCAGCGGGTCCGCTGCTGCCCGTTGGGGGCCTGCTGAATCTGCCGATGCTCGCCGGCATCGTCGGCTTGCTGGCGCTGCTCGCGCTGGTCGCTGGCGCCATCGCGGTGATGTGGAACAAGCGCTTCGAGATGAGTGTCGATCTCGCTCGCCTGATCGAACCCTGGCCGCTGCTGCTGACCATCGTCGGCGGTGTGTTGCTGTTGAACCTGCTGTCGGAAATCGCCCGCGCGGCGGCGATCCACAATCAGACCCGTTCGACGCCGGCGTTCGGCATCGTGCTCGGCACCGCGCTGATCCCGCGCTTCCATACCGATACCAGCGGCGCGGCGGAAAGCGCGCCGCGCGAGCAGCGCCTGCGCATCGTCGGCAGTCCGCTGGTCGCACAGCTGATGTTGTTCGTGCTGTTCGTCGGCCTGTGGCTGGTGTTCCATCACAACCATTCGATCCTGCCGTCGCTGCTGGTCGCGATGTCACTGCTGACCAGCGCCTTCTTCCTGCTGCAGCTCAATCCGCTGGTCAAGCGCGACGGTTACAACTGGCTGGTGCAGTGGTTCCAGGCCTCGGATCTGCGCGAGCAGGCGATGTACGCGGTGATGAACTACGAGCGGCCGTGGAACGAGGCCAAGCGGCTGTCGCCGTCGGTGATGCGCTGGTACTACTTTGCCTGTACGGCATTCACGTTCTGGATGCTGGTCTGGGTGGTGCTGTTTCCGGGCCGCTGGCTGTCCGGCGCATTCGGCAGCGTCGGCGTCGTCATCGTCGTGCTGCTGATGGCCTGGTCGGTGTTCACCAGTGCGCGCCGGACCAAGACCACCCGCGGCTCGATCGGCGCCGGCAAGCTGAATCTGGCCGCGCCGAAGAAGCTGGATCTGGTGATCATCGCCGCCCTCGTGGTGTTCGCCCTGTTTCCGTACACCTACGAGCCGAGTGGCCAGTTCACCGTGCTGCCCAGCGCCCGTGCCGACATTCGCGCGCTGACCGCCGGCGACATCCGCGAGGTATTCGTCAAGGAAGGTGACAAGGTCAAGGCCGGCCAGGTCATCGCCCGGATCACCGATGACGAAGAACGTACCGCGGTCGCGTCCAGCGAAGCGTCGCTGGCCCGCCTGCGCGCCAATCTGTCGATCGCCAAGAAGGGCGCGAAGACCGAAGAAGTGGATCAGGCGCGCCAGGAAGTGGTGACCGCCGAGAAGCGCATCGAGTTCAGCGGTGCCGAAAGCGAGCGACTGAAGAAAGCCTTTGCCAAGCGTGCGGTTTCCGATCAGGACTACCAGCGCGCACGCTCGATCTCCGAGCTCGACAAGCAGCGCCTGCTCGAAGCCCGCAAGCATCTGGCGGTGGTTTCGGCCCCGACCCGCCCCGAGCAGTCGCAGGCGATCGATGCCGAGATCGCTCGCGAGCAGGCTCTGCTCGAACTGCATCAGAAGGCGGTCGAGAACGCGCAGATCAAGGCGCCGATCGCCGGCCGTGTGGTGTCCCACCAATTGCGTTTCGCGGTCGGTGATTTCCTGGAGCGCGGCGAACTGCTGGCGACGGTCGAGGACACCTCCCAGCTGCTGGTCGAGATTCGTCTGCCGGAAACCGAAGTGGGCACCATCAATATCGGCGCCAAGGCCTGGGCCAAGGCCTGGGCGTTTCCGGACAATGGCTATCCCGGCGTGATCCGCGAGATCGCTCCGAGTGCCGAGAAGAACGATTACGGCAAGGTGGTGCGCGTGGTCATGGCCATCGATCATCCGGACGGCAAGCTGCTGCCGGAGATGACCGGCTACGCCAAGGTTCAGACCGAGCGGGTGCCGCTGATCGTCGCCTTCACGCGGCCCGTGCTGCGCTTCTTCCTGGTCGAATTCTGGTCCTGGCTGCCGTAATGAACCTGCCGGCCAATGACGTTATCGGGGGTGTGAACCCCGCCGCCCGACGCCGCCCAACGGCGCCGGAGTACGGCCGGCTCGATGAAGCCGACTTTCGCCTGACCTGCGAAAGCGGCTTCGGCGATGGCTGGAATTCCTACGCCCACAGCATGGCCTGGTTCGAAGGCCGCCTGTATGTCGGCACCACCCGGGCGACGATGCCGGGCATGAAGCTGCTGCATCCGCCACCCGACATCAGCCCCTGGCCGGTGGAATCGCCAGACAACGTCTACGACATCGACCGGCGCGTGCAGATCTGGCGCTACACGCCGGAGATCGATCACTGGGAAATGATGTTCCGCGCGCCGGAAGTGCCCGGCCGCACCATCAAGCGTCTGGTGCCGCGCTATGTCGGCATGCGCGGCATGACCGTGTTCCAGGGGCCGAGCGATGCCAAGCCCTGTCTGTACGTGTCGACCTGGGCGCCGGTGCAGGCCGAGCCGCCAGACATCCTGCGCAGCGAGGACGGCGTCAACTTCACCATCGTCAAGCGCCCGCCCTGGGATACTTCGGTGCGCTCGTTCCGCACCTTGCAGGTGTTCAAGGGCCGCGTGCACACCACGCCGACCGGTTCCAATGTCGGCGGCAAGGCGCAGGAATGCGTCGGTTCCGAGGCGATCATCTACTGCAGCGACGATCTGCCGACCGGCATCTGGAAGGCCTCGAATCCCGAAAGCTTCGGCAACCCGCAGAACCTCACGGTGTTCGAGATGGGCGTGTTCAACGGCCATCTGTACGCCGGCACCGTCAATCCTTACACCGGCTTCGAGCTGTGGAAGACCAACGGCGACGGCGGCCCTCCGTACAAGTGGACGAAGGTGCTGCAGCACGGTGCCTGGCGCGGGCCGTACAACGAGCTCGTGGTCAGCCTGTGCGAGTTCAAGGGCGCGCTGATCGTCGGCACCGGCATCGTCAACGGTGGCTATCACCGGGCGTTCAAGATCGGCCCCGGTGCCGCGGAAATCCTCCGGGTCTGGCCGGATGACAGCTGGGAGATCCTGGTCGGTCAGTCGCGGGTGACGCCGGACGGCGCCAAGGTGTCGCTGTCCGGCTACACGGCCGGCTTCGACAATCTGTTCAACGGCTACATCTGGCGCATGTGCACGCACGGCGAATACCTGTACGCCGGCACTTTCTCGTGGGCGAACTCGCTGCCGTTCATGCCGTCGCAGAAATGGCCGGTCGACGTCGTCAAGATGATGAACACCTGGGGCATCGAACATCTGACCCGCAACTACGGCGGCTTCGGCCTGTGGCGCACCCACGACGGCGTGCGCTGGGAATGCGTGACCCGCAGCGGCTTCGGCAACAAGTTCAACTGGGGCGTGCGCAACTTTGCGTCGACCGAGCACGGCTTGTTCGTCGGCACTGCCAATCCGTTCGGGCCGCGAGTGGCGGTGCAGGAAGGCGGCGAGTGGAAGTACATCGACAACAATCGCGGCGGCTGCGAAGTGTTTCTCGGCGTGCCGGCGGTGAAGCCGACAACAGAAACGCCGGCTCGCTGAAATGATCGAAAGTCCGCTGTTGATCGTTGCGCCGCCCGGCGCTCATGCCTCGCGGCTGGCGGCAATGCTGGGCCAGCACAGCCACGCCCAGGATCTGCCGGAACTGAGCTTGTTCATGGCCAAGACGGTTGGCGGACTCGGCGAGATCAGCGCGCTGTCCGACGGCGTGACCACCCATGGATTACGACGGGCGATCGCCGCCGTCCACTTCGGTTCGCAGCAGGACGCGGCGATCGCCGATGCCGAACGCTGGCTGGCCCGACGCAGCGACTGGCAGGGCTCGATGGTGCTCAGCGAGTTCGTGCAGCGTCTGGCGCCGAAGACCTTGGTCAGCGCCGATACCGCGCTCGGCTGGCGTCCGGATTTTCTCGATCGCCTGCTCGACGAGCTGCCGGATGTACGCCTGCTGCACCTGATCGAGCATCCCCGGCGCTGGTGTCGAGAGACGGCGACGGCGCTCGAGGGCCGCTTGTTCGTGGCCCCGGACTACAAGGATTACGCGGTTGCGCCGCCCGCAGTCGACCCGCAGCTGGCCTGGCTGCGTGTACACAGCAACATCGCTGACGCCGGCCAGTGGCTGCCGGATACTCAGTACCGCCTGCTGAATGTGGAAGCGCTGCTGGCTCGCCCGGACGCGACGCTGACCGAGCTTTGCCAATGGCTGGGTTGGTCTGCTGCGGAAAGCGAAATCAACGCCATGCAGCGGCCGGAGTTCAGCGCCTTTGCCGGCCTCGGGCCGAGTAGCGCCTTGTATGGCGCTGACGAAAGCTTTCTTGCCGATCCCGGCTTCGTGCGCCGGTTGCGATCAACGGACAGCCTGCAGGGAGCGTTGGAATGGCGACCCGAGGTCGCGGGTTTTGCGCCGGAAGTACTGAGTCTCGCGGAGCGTTACCACTACCGTTGAACTGGCTGGCAATCCCTGCGAAATCCCCGGCCGCATTGCACGGCCCGGGATTCGTCGTTCAGGCTGGCTTGGCCGCAAAGGCCTGGCACCAACCCTTGGCCGAGACGGCCTTGCCGGCGAAAATGCCGCAAGGTCCGCTGGCCGCGCCCGCTGCGCCACTGAACAGCGCACATTTCGCGCAGACACTGCCGGGCTTGAACGCCGGTTGGGTTTTTGCATCCAGCTTGGACGAGTCGGCGACATAGCCGAGTGACTTGGCCGTTGGATCATCCGGCGACAGCGCCGGCAAATCAGCCGCGAAAGACTGCTGGCTGATCAGTAGCCCAGCCGGTGCAGCAGCAGCGGCAACAGCAAGCGACAGGAAACGACGACGGGACACCGGCTTCGTATCGAACATGGAATGCCTCCTGACAAGGGAAGCAGGAGATTATTCCTCTAAAAATTTCGATGACGAAATGAGTTTGATTGTGATTATTCGCTCATTTGAGCGGTGTATCAGCAAAAAATCGACCCGATTCCATGTTTTCTGCCGTGATCAGCCGTTGGTGCCGGGCGGGCTTGCAGCCTCGATCTCGAGAAAAGGCCGCAGCCAGTCCATGACCCGCGCAGCGTTGCTGATCGGGAAGAAGTGGCCGCCTTCGGGAACGATGCGGAACTCGCCTTCCGGGCGCAGCGCCTGCAATGCGCGGCAACTCGGCATGCTGCGCGACCAGTCGCCGTAGACCCACAGACAGCGCATCGGCAGGGCGGCAATCGCCGGACCATCGATGCCGGGCAGCACCACTTCCTGCATCGCCGTGGTGTTGTCGAGCAGTTCGACGAATTGCTTGGCGGTGCGTTGCGCGCCGCGGCCTTCGCCGAACGGCGTGAACACGTCCTTGGCTTCCGAGCCGCCGCCGCTGGTCTTCCAGCGCGCCAGCACTTCGAGGAACAGCAGGCCGACCTGCGGCTCCTGCTCCCAGTCATGGCCGGAGGTGCGCGACACCTCGATCTCAAACGGTGACAGATGCGGCGAATCGCTGAGCCGCTGCGCCGGCTGCAGCGCATTGATCTTGGTATCGAGCACCACCAGCTGAGCGACCCGTTGCGGATAAAGGCCGGCGAATTCCAGCGCCACACCGCCGCCGTAGCTGTGACCGATCAAGGTGCAGGCTGCGATGCCGAGATGATCGAGCAGGCCGGCCAGGTCTTCGGCGACCAGAACCGCTTCGTAGCCGCTGGCCGGCATGCTGCTGTAGCCGTGGCCCCTGAGATCGAACAGCGTGATCCGGAAGTGCTTGGACAACGGCAATGCGTACTGCAGGAACCAGAACGCGCGGCTGGCGGCGAGCCCGTGCACGAACACCAGATCAGGACCTTCGCCCATCTGCTGGTAGGCGATGGTCACGTCGTTCAGTTTTGCGTCAGGCATGTCGATCGGAATCTGGACACCGCGACCTGGGCTGGCTCGCGACGGCGGTGAATGGAATGGGCGGCTGGCAAGCGCTGTTGATCGATTCGAAAACCCGCATTAGGGCTTCGTGCGCTCTTGTTGCCATCAGCCTGCGCAGTGTATTACTGGGAGGTAGCAGTTTTGCGCGTTTTTCGTACCGGATTCCTCGTTTATGGCTTGGATCATGCGGTGCGAAGGCCAACTGAAAGGATCGCAATACAACAAGGCAGCGACGCTCGTCGGCAATCGCGAGCGAAGCACCTGAACCAATATCAAATCTAGTGGATATCAATTCGATCGGAGGGAGTTCGATGAAAACGTCTCTGGTAACGATGGCGTGGGTCTGCGGTCTGGCGGCAGCGCCAGCCGCAATGGCTGGCGAGACAGCAATCCAGCAAACGAATGTGGGGGGCGCGACCGAGTCGCTGCGGGTGATGCGTGACGCTGAAACCGGCGCACTGCGGTTGCCGACGCCAGCCGAGGTCAAGGCGATGGAAGCCAGCTCGGTGCAGAAGGGGGCACCGAAGCCAGTGCAGGTTCAGGTGGCTCCCAATGGCATGAAGTCGGTTCGTCTTCCGGCCGAGTACCTGATCAGCATCGAGGCCACTCGCGATGCCAATGGCAACATCACCAGCCACCACCAGAAGCACGACATGGAGCACGGCGCCAGCGCCGCGCTGCCGACGGAGTAAGCCACGTGATCAAGAAACTGATTCTTGCGGTATCCGTGGGTACTGCACTGTTCGCGCTGCCGGTCAGCGCTGCTCAACTGGTGCTGTTCAATGTCGACGACCCGGGTGTAGGCTTCAACGATCCGACGCCGGCGACGCCGGTCGGCGGCAATGCCGGCACCACGCTCGGCGAGCAGCGCCTGATCGCTTATGACCGGGCGCTGACCTTGTGGGGCAGCGTGCTGAAGAGCAATGTTCCGATCGTCGTCCAGGGTTCGTTTGCCCGTCTGACCTGTACTGCCGCCGGTGGTGTTCTTGCCCAGGCCGGTGCCACGTCGGTGTTCTCGGACTTCCCGAATGCGCCCCTGGCCGGTCACTGGTACGGCGGTGCGATTGCCGATGCCCTTGCCGGTGAGGATCTCGATCCAGGCTACGCCGACATCGTCGCCAACTTCAACGGTGCCGTCGGCCAGGCGGACTGCATTCCCGGGCCAGGCTTCTACTACGGTCTGGACAATGCGCCGCCGCAGGGCGCGATCGACTTCCTGAATACCTTCATGCACGAAGTTGCGCATGGTCTCGGTTTCCAGAACTTCGTCAGCGAACTGGACGGTACCTTCCTGGCCGACGTGCCGGACGTCTACACGGCCAACACGCTGGATCTCGACCTCGGCAAGAAGTGGGACTTGATGAACACGGACGAGCTGCTGTTCTCTGGCGTCAACACCGGCCGCGTGGTCTGGGATGGCCCGAAAGTGACGGCGGGATCGCTGGGCATCCTCGGACCGTATGAGGGTCTGCGGGTCAGCGGCAAGCTGTCGCGCGAAGTGGACTTCGGCACGGCGTCGTTTGGTGCGCCACCGTCGCCGAGCATGAAAGTGGGTTCGATCGTCGCCGCCATCGACAATGACGGCACGCCGAACCCCAGCGATGCTTGCGGACCGCTGATCAACAATGTTCGCGGCAAGGTGGTGCTGGTCGACCGTGGTACCTGCCCCTTCGCAGTGAAAGCGGCGAATGTGCAGGCGGCTGGAGCGGTGGCGCTGCTGATTGCCAACAACGCGCCAGGCGCTGGCGCCATTGCACCGGGCGGTGCTGATCCGACGATCATCATCCCGGTGCTGGGCATCTCGTTCGAGGATGGTGCCGATATCCGGGCTGCTCTGCCGGGTGTCAGCGCGCAGTACTTCTCGGACGCTACGCGCCGCGCGGGTGCAGCAGAAGGCTTTGTCCGTCTGTTTGCGCCGGGTGTGGTGCAGCCGGGTTCGTCGATCTCGCACTTCGATACGGCGGCAACGCCGAACCTGCTGATGGAACCTGCGATCACGCCGACCTTGCGCGCCAGCCGCAACCTCGACCTGACGCCAGCGCTGATGTTCGACATCGGCTGGAAGGCCGAACCGGTGGCGCTGGGCCTGTGCACGTCGACTGTGCCGGGTGCGCTGGCCAATGGCGCCTTGGTGCTGCCGGAGGTCGAGAGCTGTCAGGCGATCAGCAATCCGCGCAGCTACGGCTTGTGCGTGGCCAAACTGGCACGTGACTACGAAGCGGCAGGCCTGATCGACCGCCAGCAGCGCGTGTCGCTCACCGCTTGCGGCGTCGCGGACGCTACCAGCCGGGCGAAGTAAGTGTAAGCATTAGGGCCGGCATCGCTTGACGCTCAGGCGTCAAACGGAAGAAGCCCGGACACGCAAGTGTCCGGGCTTCTTTTTGTGCGTCGAACGCTGGCCGAAGTGACGGGCTTCGGCCAGCGTCTGACTCAGACGAAACCGACCAGGAAATCGGCGATTTGGCCAATGCTCAGATCGTCGACATAGCGGCCGTCCTTCATCAGCAGCTTCTCGAACGGCACCTTCTTCTTCGAGATGTCTTCCTCGATCGCGACCACCAGCTGGATGATGTCGATCGACTCGAAACCAAGATCGCCGAGCAGCCGGGTATTGGCATCCATGCGGCCCTCGAACTCGTGATCCCAGTCCTGGGTGAAATCCTCGAGGAGAACGATGAGCTGCTTGACGTAGTTGTCGTGGGTATCGGACATTTTTCAGGTTTGATTTCTAGTAGAGCGGTGAAGCCAGTTTCTCGAGCGTGTAGCGGTTGCCGACACTGCTGACCACGAAGGTATCAGGGACCAGCTTGGCCAAGGCGCCGTCGGCAACCTTGTTCTCGAGCAGATCGAGCGAGCGCTCGACATCTGCGAAATTGATTTCGCGCTTGATCGGCGCGAGATCGTAATTCCACCATTTGAGCTTCAGAAAGCGCTCGATGGTGGCATCCGGAAAGCGATAGCGCAGGACCTTGGCCGGTGAGCCGGCGACGATTGCATACGGCGGCACGTCGCGGGTGACGACACTGCGCGCACCGACCACGGCACCAATGCCGACGGTCACGCCGCGCCTCACGAAACTGCCGGCGCCGATGTAAGCCTCATGGCCAATCACCGTTTCCGCAGGCATTCCGTGATCGGCCCACGATGGCCCGGCGCTTTCGTCCGGCGACAGTCGGGCGAAGTCTTTCATCTGATACATCTTCGGCATGTGCGACGGCCGCGAGAACGCGAACGGATGGGTACTGAACATATCCATCGGATGTTCTGGCGGGCCGACGATCGTCGACTCGCCGACCTGCGAATAGCGGCCGAACTGGGTTCGGTAGGCGCTTGCCAGCCCGGCCGCGTTATAGAAGCCGAAGGCTCCCATCGAGCAAGCCTTCAGCCGATGGCCGTGGATCATCGCCGGCCGCTCGAAGCGGAACTCGAACACCTTGTTGTTGCCGTCGTCGATGCAGACACCAAAATCGAGCAGCTCCGAGGCCGACAGGCCCTCTTGCTTGGTCATCATTCTCTCAGCGAGCGTCACGGAAAATTTCTGCCCGGTTATTCCATGTAACCGAGCATCTGCAGCTGCTCGATGATCTGGCGCTTTTCTTCTTCGTCCATGTCTTCGGCCTTGGCCTTTTCGCCAGCGCCGATGGTCGGCTTGCCGATCTTGACCGGGTGCTCGGCCAGCCAGTTGGCGGTGAAGAACGGCTCGGCGGCCTTGCCCTCGAAGTCGCTCGGCACCGGCAGGCCCAGGCTGTAGAGCAGGGTCGGGCAGACGTCGCGGATGTCGAGGCGGTCGACCTGGCCATTGGCGGCAATGCCCTTGCCGTAGGCCATGAAGATGCCATCCGGGTGATGGGTGCCGGCCGGGCTCGGACGCTTGACCACTACCGGCTTCAGATTGCGGATCGACACGAAGCCGTTGTCGCGCAGCACCAGGGTGAGATCGCAGGCGCGCTCCATGTGCTGGCCCGGGAACCATTCCTCGCGCTTCAGCACGTCGACGATCACCGGCTCGCCGTCGTCGTTGCGCAGGGTCTTGAGATCCTCGATCAGCTTGTCGCGGAACGGGATGTAGTCCGCCTGCTGGATACCCGGCTCGCCCGGCTTGGTCGAGACGCGGATGTGGATGCCGTTCGACGATGGCGTGCGGCAATAGGCCGTGGTGTTGGCCCAGTCGAGATTGGCGAAGTCGCTGGCTTCGCGACGGATCGCCTGCTCACTACCGTCATTCACCGCCCACTTCAGATAACCCAGATCTTCGAGGAAAGCATTGATGCGCAGCGTCTCGACGGTGGCGGTAAAGCCGTGATCGGAGGCGAAGAACACCTGGCATTCCGGGCCGGCCATGGTCACCAGCTTCTCGATGTAGCGATCGACGTTGGCGAAGTACTCGCGGCAGACGGCGCGCATGCGGTTGTAGAACTCGGTGCGCTCGGCCGGCACCAGCGCCGGATCGACGAACTGCCAGGCCTGATGCTGGATCTTGTCGGTGCCGTCGAACATCACCGCCATCAGATCCGGTGCATCGTTCTGCAGGATGTATTCGGCGATGTTGAACCACTGCTCTTCACGCGGCAGGTGGTAGCGCACCCACTGTTCCATGTCGTTGTCGTTAAGCACTTCGAGCGCCTGCTTCTCGTTGTCGAAGTCCCAGGCCAGTTCCTTGGCATCGAAGCCCGGAATCGCGTCCTTCAGGCGCTCGAACAGGCCCGGCGTCGAATTGCGGCGCAGATGCTTGGCCGGAATGAAACCCGGCACGATCGAGCCATTGACGTGCTTCGGCGGCGGTGCGGTCAGCGGGAAATTCAGCGCGGCGATCGACTTGCCCTGACGGCTGGCGATCGACCAGATCATTTCCGAATCGACATCGCGGGAGTCGTACAAGGTCCAGTAGACCTCGCCGCCCTTGTCCTCGGCGCGGATGAAATCGAACACGCCGTGCTGGCCGGGGCCGCGGCCGGTCATGATCGAGGTCCAGGCCGGCGGCGTCAGCGGGTTCGGCGTGGAACGCAGATTGGCGCGCGAGCCCTTGGCCATCAGGCCGGACAGGAACGGCATGGTGATGCCTTCGCCAGGAAGGTCGCGGGTCATTTCGTTCAGCACGGTGAACGTGCAGCCGTCCATGCCGATGAAGAGGGTCTTGGTGGTCATTGGAGGTCCGCCTTGAATCCGTATGTGGTTGACAGCAGGGGTGTTGGAGTAGTGCGCAGCAGAATCTAGGCCACAGCGGCGCGAGGGCCGCTGCTGGCTGACAGCGAAAGCAGTGATAGCGCGAACACTTCGTTCGGCCCGAGATGCAATGCAACGGCGTGATCGGCGCCGGCATGGCGAACCAGCACCGCGCCGACCGGCGCCGCCGCGCGCGGCACGGCGCCATCGACGACTTGCCAGTCTGCTGCGCTTGCCGAGTGGTCTGCGAGCCCGGCAGCGCGTGCTGCAGCTCGCTTGGCACTGGTCAGCGCGGCAATGGCGCGATCCTGTTCGGCATCAACCAGCCCGGCGAGAAAGCGCTGCCGCTCGGCATCGCCGACGGCATAGATCTGGGCGCCATCGGCGGTCGGACGATCGAGCCGCTGGTAATCGATGCCGATGCCCAGCCCGGGCGCGGCGCAAGCCGCGAGCGCATGACCACCGTGCTCGCTGATCGAGATCGATGGCAGCGCGGCCAGCGCGACACCGTCGATGCGCAGCAGTCGCAGGTTGCCGTCAGCAGTGCTGGCGATGGCGATATCCGAGGGCGCGACGGTGACGTTGTGGCTCTGCTGCAGCCAGATCCGCACCGCATCCTTGGCGGCGACGCGGCCGAGCAGCCAAGCCTCGCGCTGTGGGCCGGTGACTGGCAGCGCATACCAGTCGCGGCGCTCGTCGTCGTTCAGCACCAGATTCGCGAGCACCCGCTTCCAGATGCTGAAGC
>NZ_JAHFRY010000047.1:0-9280 GCF_023266035.1 Nevskia sp. | reverse complement strand
CGAGAAAGCCATCGTCGAAGGCCGGCACGCGTCTGGCGATGACGCCGGCAGCAGCCAGGGTTTCGGCCTGGAAGGGCTCGCTGAGGAAAGCGGTCTGCGGCGCCATCCGGAAGCTGTAGTAAATCTCCGGCACGGTGAACTTGCGGTCTTCCCAGTTCGTGGCCCGCATCAGCAGGCGGCCGTCGGTATCGAGCACGTCGAGATGCGCTTCGATGCGCAGCGGATCGGTCATCTTGACGTCGCAGCGGCAGATCACCTTGGTGCCGGCCGGTGGCATCGGCGCGTACTGACGGAAGCTGCCGACGTGGTACGGGAAGCAGTTGAAGCCCCAGGCGAAGCGCTCGGTCAGCCAGTAGCCGACCACCTGGCCGGCGGCATCGAGCAGCGCCGGATCGGTGCGGAACTGCGGCTGCGGGGTGAAGCGGAAATAGTCGTGCGTGGCGATCGTCACCAGGTCGGCTTCGATCGCTTCATCGGCCCAGCGGCGGATCGACGTCACGCCCTGCAGGCGCGGGCCGTGGAACATGCCGCGGCTGTACAACTCGCCATCCGGGTTGCTGCGCGAGGGCTTGCTGTCCGCTGCCGGCCACGGCCGTGCCGGCGGTGCTGTCGGGAACGCCGCACCGAGCAGGGCGATCGCTTCGAACACCAGCACGCCGCCAGCGGGGCCGCCGACACCGTTCTGAAAGAGGCGCACCGACACTCTCTCGATGCCTGGTTGCGCGGCATCGGCAGCCACTCTTTCGGCAACGATGCGCAGATCGAGCGTGCTGCCATCGAGGCCCAGCCAGCGATGACCGCGCGAGGAGTCGAGGCCGATCAGGCGCAGGGAATCGCCGGTCAGCAGGCAGGCTGCTTCAGCGACGATTTCCATGCTGAAGGTGAACGGGATGACGCTCAGCGCGAGCAGATCAGTCTGTTGCGCACTCGGCGCCGAACCCAGCGCGTGATCGCGCAGGAACAGATCCGAGGCGAGGTCATAGCGGCGCTCGCAGCTGAGCCGTGTTGCATCCTGCTCGGTGATCCGACCGAGCAGCGGATAGCGATGCGGATCGGCACGCGAGGGATCGACTGCTTCGATCGTCGGCGCAGTACCGGCGAAACCGTCGAGCACTCGTGCCTGGCTGTCGAGGAAATCCTGCATCAGCGCGAAGTGATTCTTCAGCGCTTCGAGACGCACATCGACCGGCCCGGCAGACTGCGCCGGTTCGATCGGCTGCGCCTTCGCTTGCGGGGCAACGACCGGGGCAGGGGACGGCGCTGCGCTCGGCTGAGCGCGCGGCATCGGCGGGACATCGGCGGGCAAATGCACCAAAGGCATCTGCAGCTTGATGCGCGGCTTCTGCCGGGGCGCGCCTAGTGGAACAGCGGCCAGCGACAGCGGCGCAATCTCGCGTTGCTCGAACAGCTTCGCCGGATCGAAGTCGACGCCGAGCGCGAACAGCTGCGCCAAGGTCTGCTGCAGATGGGTCACGCCGGGCTTGCGGCGGCTGTTGGTGCTCAGCGCGATGACATCGTTGCGGCTGCGCAGGGTGTCGTCGATGAACGAGGTCAGATTGCCGCTCGGGCCGATCTCGACGAACACCCGCACGCCATCGGCGTAGAGCTGTTCGATGGTTTCGGTGAAGCGCACCGGCGCTTCCCACTGCAGGCAGGCCAGCTCGCGGATCTCGTCGGCATCATCCGGGAACGGGCCGACGCTGCAGGCGCTGTACAGCACCGCACGGCCCGGGCCGAACTCCAGAGATTGGTAGTACTCGCGATAAGCCTCGGCCACTGGATGGAACAGCGCGGTGTGGTAAGCGCGGCCGAACGGCAGTTCGGCGCAGATCGCGCCGTCGGCGGAAAGCTTTTCCTTCAGCGCAGCGATGTCGAAACGCGAGCCGAACAGCACCAGCTGGTTCGGGCAGTTGTCCATCGCGACGAGAACGGGCTTGCCGCGGCCGTGTTCGGCCAGCAGTTGTGCGCGCGCTGCCGGTTTCAATGCGCCGATGGTCAGCAGGCTGCCTTCGACGATCCGGCCTTCGCGATCGAGATCGCCGTAGATCAGGTTCAGATCGCGAACCGTGTCGGCGATCTCTTCGCGATGCTCGTAACGGCGCACGCCGCTGGCGGTGATCGCGGTGTTCTCGCCAGTCGAATGGCCGAGCATCGCATCCGGCTTGAAGCCCAGATCGTCGAGCAGGGTGAACAGGCCAATGCTTGCGGCGAACACCGATTCCGCGGCGACATCGGTTTCGAACAGTTCGCTGTCGAGCCGCTCGCGTACGCCGGGCGGCACGCAGGTCGGCGCCGGAAACACCACCGGGGCGCGCAGCGGGCTGCCGCGGCGCACGGCCGTTTCGTCGATGAAATCGAACCACTCGCGGATCTGCGGGAAGTTCAGGCACAGGTCGGCGAGCATGTTCGGGTATTGCGCGCCTTCGCCCGGAAACACGAAGCAGACCTTGCCCGGCGCCGCACCATGACCGTAATGCACGCCGCCGCGCAGCTTGAACGACGCGACTTCCGTATGACTCAGCTTGGCCAGCGCCTGGTCGAGCTTGGTGGCGAGATCGGCCGGATCATTGGCGACCACGGCCAGGCGGTGCTCGCCGCGGCTGTGGGCGCTGCTCGCCTTCGCCAGAGTCGCAAGACTCGGTTTGGCTTCGGCCTTGGCATGCGCCAGCAACTGGCGCACGAGGCTCATCAACTCGGCGACGCTATCCGCAGCCAAGGTCAGCAGCTCGCTGTGACCCGGCACATGCAGCAGCCCGGCGTTGACCTGGCACCCGTCGGCCGGCCGGTACTCCTCAAGAATGATGTGGGCGTTGATGCCGCCGAAGCCGAAGGCGTTGACGCCGGCACGGCGCGGATGCGGCCCGCCATGGATCCACGGCCGGGCCTGGGTGTTGATGTAGAACGGCGTGCGCTCGATGCCGAGATCCGGGTCAACCTCGTCGCACAGCATCGGCGGCAGAATCTTGTGATGCAGCGCCAGCGCGGTCTTGATGATCGAGGCGCTGCCGGAGGCCGGCAGGCAGTGCGAGATCATCGATTTCACCGAGCCGAGCGCGATGCTCGGCAGGTCGCCGACTCTCGGGCCGAACAGCATGCCCAGCGACTGGATCTCGGTCTTGTCGCCGACTTTCGTTCCGGTGCCATGGGCTTCGATCAGGCCGATCGTCGAGGGGTCGATGCCGCAGGATTCATAGGCACGCTTCAGTGCCAGCACTTCGCCTTCCAGACGCGGCGTCAGCAGGCCCTTGGCCTTGCCATCGGATGCGGAGCCGATGCCCTTGATCACCGCGTAGATGCGATCGCCATCGGCTTCGGCGAGCGACAGCTTCTTCAGCACGATGACGCCGACGCCTTCGCCGAGCAGGGTGCCATCAGCGCCCTTCTGGAACGGCCGCAACTGGCCGTGCGAGAGCGCGCCGATCTGGCAGAACTGCATGTACAGCTGAGGCGGACACTGCGCCTGCACGCCGCCGGTGATCATCATGTCGCAGCGGCCGGAGTTGATCTCCCGGGTCGCCAGTTCGATGGCGATCAGGCTCGAGGCGCAGGCGGCGTCGATGATGAAGTTCGGCCCCATCAGATCGAGCCGGTTGGCGATCAGGCCGGCGATCACGTTCGGCGTCAGCAGGCCGACCATTTCCGCGTTGTACGGCGGCAACTGCTTCTTGAACTGGGCCTTGAGCTTGGCCAGTTCTTCGCCGGTCAGATCCGGGCGCAGGCCGCGGATCAGCTCCATCGTCTGGTCCATGATCAGGCCGTGCTGGACCATGGTCATGATGCCGCGGTTCACATAGGTGCCACGGCCGAGCACGATGCCGCAGCGCTCGCGATCGAAGTGCTTGTTCAGATAGCCGGAATCGACCAGCGCATCGCGGGCGAAACGCAGCGCCAGCATGTGATCCGGCTCGCCGCCGTCGAGCGTGTTCGGCATCACGCCGAGTTCGCTCAGATCGACTTCGGCGAGATCGCGCAGGAAGCCGCCGCGCGTGGTGTAGATGCGGTCGTTGCTCCTGGCATCGGCATCGACGTATGGCCCCGCCCATTCCGGCCCGGCTTCGGCTACGGCATCGACGCCGTTGAGAATGTTCTGCCAGAACGTGGTTGCGTCCTTGGCGCCGGCATAGGCGCCGGCCATTCCGATGATGGCGATGTCGAGAGCTTGGCTCATGGTTCGGCTGGCTTCGGCTCGGCTGCGATCAGCTGTTGCCAGCAAGGCGATTCAGCGCCGCACTCATCGTGCTTTCGGCATCGCTGAACGCCAGGCGAACGCGGCCGCCAGCATCGATGAACTGCATGTCGTAACGGACACCGGCATCGTGCGCCGCCGGCTTCATGCGGATGGCGATGCGCAGCGGACCGGTGACCGGATCCTGGCCATAGCGGGCTACCTTGCCGAAGCTCGATGGCAGCGCCGTCTTGCCATGCATCACGCGGCCCCAGACCAGCGCCAGCTGCGGGCCGGTATCGACCAGACCGAAATCGAACAGCCAGCGAGCGCCATGGCCGGGCGCGCCAAGCATCGCCGATGGCGAGGTGGCGATGACCATGGCATCGATGCCCTCCATCGACATGCAGCTGACTTCGGTGACCAGCTGGAACTGCGGGCCGTGGAACAGGTGCTCGGCGTACATCATCGCCGTGTCCATCGGCGCGCCGCTGTTCAGCACCGCCGCCGGTTCGGCCAGCGGCGCTTCCGGCACCTGCGGCAGCAGGATGACGCTGCAGCGATAGCTCGGCGTCTTGCGCGGCGGATCGAACAGCTCGACGGTGACTGCCTGTGAGCCGGCATCGGAGTGGGTCGACGAGCGGGCGCGCAGCAGCAGGGTCTTCTCGCTGTTGTCGCCGTCGAGCACGATGCCCGAGAACGCGCGCAGGTCACGAATCTCGACGACCTTCCATTCCGGCCAGCCCGCCGCCGCGAACTGCGCCATGTACTCCAGCGCGGTGGCCGCCGGCATCACCGGCTTGGCATCGAGGCGGTGATCGCCTAGGTAGGGATCGCTGTGCAGGCTGATCGTCTGCTCGAACACCACGGCGCCACCGGCACCCATGCGCAGCGGCTGACGGATCAGCGGCAGCGCGCCGGCGTCTGCCGTTGCGGCTTCAAGCAGTTCGCCGCCCAAGTCACGATCCCAGGGACCTTCGCCGGCGACCAGTTCGACATCCTTGCGCGGGCCATAGGCCAGCTCGTCCATGAACCAGCGACGGCCGGCCGGCACCGGGATCGGCACGATGTTGCGGGCGCGGAAGGCATCGCGAACCTGCTGGCTGGCCATGCCGGCGTCCCAGGGACCCCAGTTCACCGAGATCACCCGCACGCCGTTCCAGCGCCGGTGCAGCTGCCAGGCGAGGCGGTTCAGGGTTTCGTTGGCAGCGGCATAGTCGGACTGGCCGGTATTGCCGAAGCGGCCGGAGACGCTGGTGAACAGCGCCAGCAGCTGCAGGCCTTCGGGGCGCAGCTTGGTCGCCAGGGTCCAGGCGCTGTCGACCTTGGTGTCGTAGACGCGATCGAAGGACTCCGGCGTCTTGTCCGGAATGCGCTTGTCCTCGATCACGCCGGCGCCGTGCAGCACGGCATCGATGCGGCCGTACTGGGTGTAGATCGCGTCGATCAAGCTACCGAACACCGCCGGATTGCGGACGTCGCAGGCGCGGTAGTCGACGACGGCGCCCTTCGCGGTCAGCTTGGCGATGTTGCCGCGGATCTCGCGATCGGCGAGCACGGCGCGCAGTTCGCGTTCCAGTTCCACCGGCGTCGGCTTGCGGCCGGTGGCGAGTGCCTGCGCGAGCAGCGTCTTCTTGAGCTCAGCTTCCTTGGCGATGCCGGCCGTGGCCGGGCTTTCGATGCCGGGTAGCGCCGTGCGGCCGAGCAGCACCAGATGCATGCCGGGCCGGACCAGTTCCTCGGCGATCTCGGCAGTGATGCCGCGAGCGCCGCCGGTGATCATCACCACCCAGTCGCCGGCCGGCGCCAGATGCGGCGCGAACGGATGATCGGACACCGCTTCCGGTGCATGCGTGTAGCCGTAGCGCTGGCCTTCGGCGTAACCGATTTCGGTGCGCACTTCATCGACCGCCAACTCGTCCATCAAGGCATCGACGATGGCATCCGCCGTGGCTTCGGTTTCGAAGTCGACCAGGCGGGCGCGCAGCGTCGGAATCTCCTGCGTCGCGCAGTTGAACAGGCCGACTGCGGCACCGGCCTGCGGCAGGCTGCTGCCTTCGGATTCACGGCCGAGGCTGCCGCCGAAACGGCTGGCGGCAAGTGCCACCGATGGTCCGGAAGCGAGGTCGCTCATGGTCTGCTGCAGCAGCCAGAACAGCGCTTTCGCCTGCAGCGTGCTCTGCTGCTTCCAGCTTGCGAGATCGTCTGCCGCAGCAGCATTCAGCGTAGCCAGATGCACGAAGCCGGCGACCTTGCCGTGCTGCTTGCGCAAGCTATCCAGTGTCTTGGCAAGCGCGACCGGATCGGTCGCATCGCTGGCCGCGAGCACGGCGGCCTTGCCACCGGCCTTGTCGATGCGCTTGGCAAGCTTGGCGGCGATGCCTTCGGCATCAGCCGTCAGCAGGTACAGGCCGGCGATGGCATGACGCTGCTTCGACAGCGGCACGCGCCGGGCACGCGGCACATAGCGCGGAATCGTTTCGCTGACCGCAGCGGCCTGCGCCACGGCGCTGACCACGGCGACTGCAGGCGCTGCGGCAGCCACCGCCGGCGCCAAGGTGCTGACGGCATCGAGGATCGCGTTCAGCGAGCGGGCGCGGGTGAAGCGCTCCATGCCGGCCTGCATCGCATCAGCCTGAGCCGCCGGCAAGGCCTTCTGCATTGCGCCAAGGATTTCCACGCGCTTGATCGAATCGATGCCGAGCTCGGCTTCCAGATCCTGATCGAGGCCGAGCATGTCGGTGGGATAACCGGTGCGGTCGGCAACGATGTCGAGCAGCAGCACGGTGAGGCTGCCGCGGTCGATCGTGGCAGCAGGTGCTGCTGCGCTAGCTGATACAGGCGCCATGGCAACTGGGGCTGCAGCGGCTGGCGACAAGCTGGCGGCCGCATCAAGGATCGTGTTCAGCGTGCGGGCGCGAGTGAAACGCTCCATGCCGCTCTGCATCGCATCGGCCTGCACAGGCGGCAAGGCCTTCTGCAGCGCACCGAGGATTTCCACGCGCTTGATCGAATCGATACCGAGTTCGGCTTCCAGATCCTGATCGAGGCCGAGCATGTCGGTGGGATAACCAGTGCGGTCGGCAACGATGGCCAGCAACTGCGCTTGCAGCGCGGCACGATCAAGACCTGCGACGGCAACTGCCACCGGTGAAGTCACCATGACTGCTGCAGCTGTTGGGACGGCGGTCGCAGCCGGCGCCAGGGAAGCTGCCGCATCGAGGATCGTGCTCAGGGTACGAGCGCGAGTGAAGCGCTCCATGCCGGCCTGCATCGCATCGCCGATCGCTGCCGGCAGCGCCTTCTGCAGCGCACCGAGAATCTCCACGCGCTTGATCGAATCGATGCCGAGTTCGGCTTCCAGATCCTGATCGAGGCCGAGCATGTCGGTGGGGTAGCCGGTGCGGTCGGCGACGATGTCGAGCAGCAGCTTCTGAGCGGCGGCACGGTCGAAGGACGCTGCGATCGGCGCTGCCGCTGGCGAGACCGCCGGGGTGCTGACAGCAGCCACCGCAGCCGAAGCCGGAATGATCGCCATCGCGGCGCCCAGAATCGCGTTCAGCGAGCGGGCGCGAGTGAAGCGCTCCATGCCGGCCTGCATCGCGTCACCGGCAGCGGCTGGCAAGGCTTTCTGCAGCGCGCCGAGAATCTCCACGCGCTTGATCGAATCGATGCCGAGTTCGGCTTCCAGATCCTGATCGAGACCGAGCATGTCGGTCGGGTAACCGGTGCGATCGGCGACGATGTCGAGCAGGATCTTTTCGATCTGCGTCTGATCGATCGTCGGCGCGGTGTTGGCTACCAACGGAACTGCAACGCTGGCGGCAGCGGGCGCCACGGCAGTGGCCGAAACGCCAAGCTTGGCAAGATCGGCCTTGGCGGTATCGAGTATCGCGGTCAGCGTGCGGGCGCGGGTGTAGCGCTCCATGCCGGCCTGCATCGCGTCGCCGGCAGCGGCTGGCAGCTGCTTCTGGAAGGCGCCAAGAATCTCGACGCGCTTGATCGAATCGATGCCGAGTTCAGCCTCCAGATCCTGATCGAGGCCAAGCATGTCCTGCGGATAGCCGGTGCGATCGGCGACGATCTCGAGCAGCGCTGCCGTCGGGTCGAAGCTGACCGCAACGGCTGCCGGTGCCGCCACCGCGACAGCCTTCGGTGCTTCTGCCTTGGCAGCTGCAACGACTGGCGCCGGCCTTGGCGCTGGCGCAGCAACGGCCGCAACCGGTGCGGCGATCGGCATCGGCATGACCGGCAGCGCCGGCAAGGCTGACGGCGCAGCAGCGCTGCCGCCACTGAGGAACTGCGATACGACGCGCTCCTGCAACTGCAGGAACTGGCGCATCGTCTGCTGATAGGCCGCGAGCGCTTCGGCGCCGAGCGCCGGGCTGACGGTAGACGCCGCAGCAGGAATCGTCGCCGCAGTCTGAGTTGCGGCAGAAGCTGGCGCCTGCACCGTGACGGTACGCTCGATCTTCAGCTTGGCCTGCATCGCAGCGAGCGAAGCAGCGTCGTAAGCCGGCAGCTTGCCGGTGCGGAACAAGATGTCGGACTGCTCGCGAGCGCAGCCGCCGCTGATCATCCAGGCGTGCTTCGGAATCGCTTCCGGCTTGATCAGATCGGCAAGTTTCGCGAGATCCAGCAACTGCGGATCGCGGTTGTCGAACAAGCGGCTCAGCGCCACCGGCACGCCGGCGACGACCAGTTCGGCCAGGCCCAGCAGCAGGCCGCGAATGCCGCCGCCGTTGCCGTCGAGCGACACGCAGACGGCGTCCTTGCCGGCGAGCGTGGCCTTGGCCATGTTCGCGCAAGTGCCTTTCGGGCCGAGTTCGGCGAACACGCGCACGCCGGCGGCGTACATCGCTTCGATTTCGGCAACGAATTCGACGCTGTTCAGCAGATGGCCGTCTAGCGTTTTCTTGATGCTCGCGACATCGGACGGGTAAGGCTGGGCGGTGGTGTTCGAGTAAACCGTGATGCGCGGCACGCTGATCGTGCTGGCGGCGATCGCGGCTGACAGGCCGGTCTGCGCCGAGGCGACCAGTTCGGTATGGAACGCACCCGACACAGCGAGGCGGGTGACTCGCACGCCGCCGGCTTCGAGCGCCTTCACGGCCT
>NZ_JAHFRY010000159.1 GCF_023266035.1 Nevskia sp. | reverse complement strand
GGAAAACCGGGGCGCGTCAAAGCCCCGCAGCAGTAGATTGAGCGGAAAATCGCCAGATCGGCGGCTTCAAGCGTTATCCACGACGTGTGACTCCACTCGGCGCGGGTTATTCAGAGCTTCCATAGCGCGTCATATGCTGAATATCTTGCTATTGCGCTTAAGCAAGATCTGGAACTGGCTAATCGATTCGCTGCTGACTCAAAGATCGAGGTCAGTGGTGCGCTGAAGAAAAATGATCTTGATTCCAGTGGTTTGTCTGTAGGAACAGGTGATATTGCCGCACATTTCGTTGTCAAGAATGACAATATTATTCGCTATTCTGCTGATAAATCAGCGCACATTGAGTGGGAGTCGTCGTTCGTGGGGGGCATTGCGATTCCTCGCGCGCAGCAAAGTTATTCGCTTCTCGTACAAGAACTACTCTCAAATCTCTTTGCTGACCCAGCCTTTGTTGCCGCTCTCAAGAATTGAGGAATACACGCGTGAATTTTCTTAGAGCAGTTACTCGAATTGCTTTTCTGTGTGCATTTCTCGGTGCTATCGCCGGCTGCGCGCACTCAATGGTAATCAGCCCGGACATCAGCAAGATCGTGGTTCCCGCCGGTGCCGTTCCAATCAAGAAGAATGTCGGCTACTACCTTGCCGAAACGAATCGGAGTGCGGAAGTGACAACGCCAGGAGGTGGCGGAGACAAAGTTACCTATCATCCGTACCGAGATACTGAAACCGCATTCTACAAAATGCTTTCAAACGTTTTCGCCAGCGTGACGCTGATGAAGGACCCTGCGGACTCTGAAGTGATCAAGCGTGACAATCTGAGCTTTGTTCTGACTCCGCAAATAGCTACCACTTCAAAGTCTTCAAGCGGGCTTACATGGCCGCCGACCGACTTTACCGTGGCGCTTACTTGTGATGTTGTAGATGCCAATGGCAAGACTATTTCGACCTATGCAGTGACGGGCGAAGGCAAAGCTGAGTTCAGTCAATTCAAATCTGATTTCTCACTCAGCGGCAAACTTGCATCAGAAGATGCTCTTCTCAAGATGCAGGAAATTTTTCTTGCCGCCCCCGAACTTCGGAAGTGACGCAGACGATTACAACACCTATCTCTGCTGGCTTGGCACGGCGCTGAGTCGCCGGGGCAATCCGGGGTTCTTTGCCCAAGCTCCAGATTCCACCCCGGCCATTCGCTGTTCGCAAGAGACTACGCCGCAAGCAGTCGATTGTTCGAAGTTTAGCCAAGGCTTGGAAGAAAGCCGCTGGTATCATCGCGTTATGCTTTCCACTCCCTTTGCAGCACCGCCATGAGCATGCCGAACTTCCAGCCACTGCCTTGGCAACGCACGTTGTGGACGACGGTCGCGGCGTCGATGCGGGACGATCGTCTGGGCCATGCGCTGCTGATCGCCGGGCCGCCGGGCGCTGGCAAACGCCACTTCGCGGCTTGCATCACCGCAGCACTCTGGTGCCGCCAACGCGCCGCCGACGGCACCGCCTGCGGTGCCTGCTCCGACTGCCTGCAGGTGCTCAGCGAAGCGCATTCCGGCTACTTTCTGCTGCGAGTCGAGGAAGGCAAGCGCGACATTCCGATCAGCGCCGTGCGCGAGCTCAGCGAGAAGCTGACGATCACCCAGTACGACGGCCGCGCCAAGGTCGCGATCATCGATCCGGCCGATTCGCTGAACGTCAACGGCGTCAACGCGCTGCTGAAGACCATCGAGGAGCCGACGCCGGGCAGTCATCTGCTGCTGGTCAGCAGCCGTCCGCAAGCACTGGCGCCAACCCTGCGCAGCCGTTGCCAGCGGCTGGCGATCGCCGCACCGGCGCGCGAGATCGCATTGAGCTGGATGCGTCAAGCGAGCGGCGGCAAGTTCGATGAGGCCGCACTTGGTCAGGCATTGGAGCTGGCTTCCGGCGCGCCGCTGAAAGCGATCGAGCTGCTGGCCGGCAATGGTGTCGCCGTGCGGGCCGACTGGGCGCGCGGCCTGCTCGATCTGGCCAATGGTCGCGGCGAGCCGGTGCCGATGGCGGCGGCGATCAACGAAGCTGATCCGGCCGGCTGGGTGCAGTGGCTGTACGGCTGGCTGGCGTCGCTGCTGCGCGCGCGGCTGGGGGCACGAACCGATGACGAGGCTCGAACCGCGCTGGCGCAAAGGCTGCCGGCCGAACTGCTCGATCGCTATGTCGCCGAGGCGCAGACCGCGCTCGAACGCATCCACGGTGCGGCCGACAAGAAGCTGGTGATCGAATCCCTGCTGATCGGCTGGATCGCGCTCCTTGCACGGGCCGGCCGCGCTGCGCAGAATCCTCGGACATGAACACCACGACTCGTCCCGGTGCGCCGTCCCCCGGCATCCTGACGCTCAGCATCAAGGACAAGCCGGCGCTCTATGCGTCCTACATGCCGTTCATCAAGAACGGCGGCCTGTTCATTCCGACCAACAAGGAATACCGGCTCGGCGACGAGGTGTTCATCCTGCTGACCCTGATGGACGACCCGGAGCGCATCCCGGTCGCCGGCCGAGTGGTCTGGCTGACGCCACGCAATGCCCAGGGCAAGCGCCAGCAGGGCATCGGCGTGCAGTTCAGCGGCCAGGACAATGGCGATACCCAGAAGAAGATCGACGCTTATCTCGCCGGTGTCAGCGCGGACAAGCCTACGCACACGATGTGAGGTCGGCTGCGGCCGTTCCTCACGTCATTCCCGCGCAGGCGGGAATGACAGTTGTTTGTAGTGTTCGAAGGAAGCGGGTCTAACTGGGCTTCTTCTGGCTCTTCTCGGCCAGACAGGCAATCAGGTCCTGCCAGGATTTGACGAACGAAGCGGCACCATCGCGCTGCAGCTTGGTGGCCAGCGCATCGATGTCGACACCGGCCGCGGCGATCGACGCCAGCACTGTTTCGCAATCGCCGCCGGTGGGTGGCAGCAGCGGCCCCGGATTGCCGCTGTCGACGTAGGCGAGCAGCGTCTTCTCGGGAATGGTGTTGACCGTGTCGGGTGCTGCCAGCGCATCGACGTAGTAGCTGTCGCCCAATGCCGGATCCTTGGCGCTGGTGCTGGCGAACAGCAGGCGCTGCGGCGAGACACCGGCCGAAATGAGCTTCTGCCAGCGGGGCGAGATCAGCAGCTTGCGGTACTCGCGATAGCAGCGGCCCATCATCGCCACGCCCAAGCGGTTATGCAGCGTGGTCGGCAATTGCGCTTTCACCGCGCCATCCCAACGGCTGACGAACACCGAAGCGACCGACGACACATTGGCCGGCAGACCGGCATCGAGACGACGCTCGATACCGCGCGCCCAGGCTTCTGCCGCGGCCAGGTACTGCTCGGCGGAGAACAGCAAGGTGACGTTGACCGGCACGCCAGCGGCGATCGCTTCCTCGATCGCCGGAATGCCGGCCGGGGTGCCCGGAATCTTGATGTAGAGATTCGGCTTGGCAGCCCGAGCATGCAGATCGACTGCGGCATTGACCGTCGCTTCGGTCTCATCAGCCAACAGCGGCGACACTTCCAGAGACACCCAGCCATCAACACCGTTAGTGCGCTCGAACTCCGGCGCGAACAGATCGGCGGCGGCCGACAGATCCTCGATCGCCAGTTCGAAGAACAGCGCTTCGTCGCTCAGACCAGCGGCCGCCTTGCTGCGAATCGCTTCGTCGTAGACGCTGCCGTTCTTGATCGCCTGCTCGAAGATCGTCGGGTTCGAGGTCAGGCCGGTCACCGCGATGTCGCGGATGTAGCGGGCGAGGGTGCCGTCCTGCACCAGGGTGCGGGTGATGTTGTCGAGCCAGAGGCTCTGGCCAAGGGCGTGCAATCGGTTTGCAGGATTCATGCGGAGCGGATCGGTATGAAGTGGCACGGGGGATAGCCCGATTCTACCGATCCGCAGCGGCCCGACACATCAAGCGGCACTTCGGCGTCAGACCAGGCTCGCGCGAGCCTGCCGCGCGGTGCTGACCATCAGCCGCAGCGCTGCTTCGGTCTCTGGCCAGGCACGGGTCTTGAGCCCGCAGTCCGGGTTCACCCAGAGACGTTCGGCCGGCACCACCGACAGCGCCCGATCGAGCAAGGTCTTCATCTCGCCAGCGGATGGCACCCGCGGCGAATGGATGTCGTACAGGCCGGGGCCGATGTCGTTCGGATAGCGGAACTCGGCGAAGGCATCGAGCAGCTTCATCCGCGAACGCGAGGTTTCGATGGTGATGACATCGGCATCCATCGCCGCGATAGCCGGCAGGATGTCGTTGAACTCCGAGTAGCACATGTGGGTGTGAATCTGCGTCTCATCGCGGACGCCGGAAGCGCAGACGCGGAACGCGCGCACCGCCCAATCGAGATACGCAGGCCAGTCGGCCTTCTTCAGCGGCAGGCCTTCGCGGATCGCCGGCTCGTCGATCTGGATGACTTTGATGCCGGCCGCTTCGAGATCGCAGACCTCGTCCCGCAAGGCCAGCGCCAGCTGCAGCGCGACCTCACGGCGTGGCAGATCGTCGCGCACGAAGCTCCAGAACAGCATGGTGATCGGGCCGCTGAGCATGCCCTTCATCGGCTTGGTCGTCAGGCTTTGCGCGTAGCGCGCCCATTCGACGGTCATCGCTAGCGGCCGCGCGACATCGCCATAGATCACCGGCGGTTTGACGCAGCGCGAGCCATAGCTCTGCACCCAGCCGTTCTCGGTGAAGCAATAGCCATCGAGCTGCTCGCCGAAGTACTCGACCATGTCGTTGCGCTCGGCTTCGCCATGGACCAGCACGTCGAGACCCAGCGCTTCCTGCTGCTCGACGGCGTAGCGAATCTCCGCCTGCATCGCCAGCCGGTAGTGCTGTTCGCCGAGCTTGCCGGCCTTGAACGCGGCGCGCGCGGCACGAATCTCGGCGGTCTGCGGGAACGAGCCGATCGTCGTGGTCGGCAGTGGCGGCAGATTCAGCACCGCCTGCTGCTGAACGATGCGCGACACGAACGGCGCGCCGCGGCGGGCATCAGCCTCGGACAAGGCGGCGGCTCTGGCCCGGATTTCCGGGCGCAAGGTGGTGGTTGCCAGCCGTCGCGTTTGCGCCGCTGCCGTGGAGGCTTGCAGCGCGTCCCGGATGGTGTCCTCGCCATCGTCGAGCGCGCGCTGGAGCAGAGCAACTTCTTCCAGCTTCTGGGTAGCGAACGCCATCCAGCGCTTGAGCACGGGATCGAGCTTGTGTTCGTGGGCGAGGTCGGTCGGCACATGCAGCAGCGAGCAGGACGCCGACACCCATAGCCGGTCGCCGAGGATCGCGCTGGCATCGCGCAGGCCGGTCAGCGCCTGCGCCAGATCGGCTCGCCACAGGTTGCGGCCGTCGACCACGCCCAGCGACAGGATCTTGTCCCGCGGCCAATCGGCGAGGAAAACGTCGAGCTGTTGCGGCGCGCGGGCCAGATCGAGATGCAGGCCGGCGATCGGCAGCTGCTTGAGCATCTGTGCGTGCTGGGCCACGCCGCCGAAGTAGGTGGCCAGCAGGATGGCCGGACCGGCGCTGGCCAGTTCGCGATAGACCACCGGCAGCGCCGCCAGCCAGTCCGGCGGCAGATCCAGCGCGAGGATCGGTTCGTCGATCTGCAGCCACTGCACGCCCAGCGCTTTCAGCTCGGCGAGCAGCACGAAGTAGCCGTTGAGCAGCAGGCTCAGCAGCTTCAACTTGTCGAAATCCGGCTCGCTGGCCGCCAGCCACAACCAGGTCAGCGGGCCGGGCAGCACCACCTTGACCTTGTGGCCCAGCGCCAGCGCTTCGCGCACTTCCGGCAGCAGCCAGTCGCGGTTCAAGCTGAAGCGGGTGTACGGCCCGATCTCGGGGACCAGGTAGTGGTAGTTGGTGTCGAACCACTTCTTCATCGCCAGCGCCGGCTGCTCGGCCGTGCCGCGCGCCATCGCGAAATAGCCGGCGAGATCGACTCGGCCACCGAGGCCGAAACGGGCCGGTGCAGCGGAGAACAGCGCGGTGACGGTGTGCAGATGGTCGTACCAGGCGAAGTCGCCGACGGTGACCACGTCCAGCCCGGCAGAGCGTTGCAGTTGCCAGTGCCGCGCGCGCAGGTCCTGGCCAACGCGTTGCAAACCCGCTTCGTCGAGCTTGCCGCTCCAGTGCGCTTCGAGCGCGGTCTTGAGCTCGCGGCGCGAGCCGATGCGGGGAAAGCCAAGGATGTGGGCGACGGTCATGTTCGGAATCGGGCGTGTAAGGGGGCAGGCATGGTCACGGCAGCACACTCATGATTCAATCGCAGTGTTTTCACCACTTAGATGAATTTCATTCATGGCTCAGTCGCCGTTGGAGATGCGTCACCTGCAAACCCTGCTGGCCTTGTCCGAGACCGGTTCGCTCGGCAAGGCGGCGGAGCGCGTGTTCGTCACCCAGTCGGCGCTGTCGCATCAGCTGAAAGCGCTGGAAGCGCGTTACGGCGCGCCCCTGTTCGAGCGCAATACCAAGCCGCTGCGCTTCACTCAGGCCGGCACCAAGCTCGTGGAACTGGCGCGCGCGGTGCTGGCGATGACGGCGCAGGCCGAACGCGAGGTCGCGCAATGGGTGTCAGGCCGTAGCGGAGCCCTGCGGGTGGCGGTGGAATGCCACACCTGTTTCGACTGGCTGATGCCGGCGATGGATGCCTTCCGCGAGCACTGGCCGGATGTGGAGCTGGATCTGGTCGGCGGCTTCCAGATCGATCCGATGGCGCTGGTCGAATCAGGGGCTGCGGATTTCGCCGTGATCCATGACCGGCCGCCGGCACGCGCTGCCGTCGTCGTGGAAAAGCTGTTCAGCTACGAAACCCTGGCCATCCTGTCGCCGCGTCATCCGCTGGCCCGCAAGGCGTTTCTGGAGCCTGCCGATTTCGGAGCCGAAACGCTGATCAGCTATCCGGTCGACGAGGACATGCTCGACGTCGTTCGCCACTTCCTGGCGCCGGCAGGCGTCAGCACCCAGCGGCGCAAGGTGGAACTCACCGTCGCCATCCTGCAACTGGTGGCCAGCAACCGCGGCATCGCGGCTCTGCCTGAATGGAGCATCGCGCCGTACCTGGCGCGCAGCTACGTGATCGGCAAGCCGCTGGGCCCGAATGGTCTGCGCTGCGATCTGTACGCGGCGCTTCCCGAAAGTCTCGCCGCCAAGCCGTTCATGAGCGATTTCCTGGCCGAAGTTCGCCGCTGCTCGGGCGTGCTTTGATCAACCTCTGATTCAGCCCCCCGATCAACGCTTGCGCGGCCAGGCCTCGGGCCTCGGCGGCGGCAAGCGCACGCCCTTGCGAGCTTTCATCACCAGACCCGCCTGTCGTGCCCACAGCGCCAGATGCGCCTGTACCTGGGCGCGATCCTTCATCAGATGCGCCTGGGTCGCGAGGCCGACCAGGAAGCAGCTCAGCTGCTGAAACAGCGCATGCAGATCGGCCTTGCTGGTGCCGGCGAGCTTGGGGTTGGGCTCGAAGTAATGTTCGACCGCCGGCGCGAATACGCTCTGCACGCGCTTCAGTAACTCACGGAGCGCCTCGGCCAGATTTTCGTCGCGCAGGGACGCGACCAGCAGTTCGGTATAGGCGTGGAACAGCGGCGTCGAGAACACCTGATCCCAGGCCGCTTCGACCAGCCGCGTCAGCCGGTCGTCCTCGTCGCCGATCGACAGCAGCAGTTCACCCAGCTGCCGATAAGTGCGGCGCAGCAGATCCTCGGCGGCGTCGAGCATCAGCGCCTGCTTGTTCGGGTAGTGATGCACCTGAGCGCCGCGCGAGACGCCGGCGCGGCGGACGATCGAACTCAGGGTCGAGGCCGCATAGCCGTCTTCGGCGAGGCTTTGCAGCGTCGCTTCGAGCAGGCGGCTGCGCATGCTGTCGCTGCGCTCGGCCTGGGTGCGGCGCAACTTCTTTGGGGCAGGAGACGCAGCGCTGATCGGCATGAAGTTGGGGAGACAGGGGAAATTACGATACCGTCCAGACTGTATGTAAAATCGCCGTTGCTGACCAGCCCACCCAACATCCATCCGATCCCGAACGATGACCTCCAATCCGCTGCTGCACGGCGTCCGCGTGCTCGATCTGTCCCGCCTGCTGCCTGGCCCGTTCTGCACGCTGTATCTCGCCCAGCTCGGCGCCGAGGTGATCAAGATCGAGGAACCGAACGGCGGCGACTACGCGCGGGCGATGTCGGCGGAGATGTTCTCGGCGGTCAATCGCGGCAAGAAATCTGTGACCCTGGACTTGCGCCAGGCCGCCGATGTCGCGCTGTTCAAGAAGATGGTGGCCGATGCCGACGTGGTCGTCGAATCATTCCGGCCCGGCGTCATGGATCGTCTCGGCTGCGGCTACGAGGTGCTGAAAGCGATCAATCCGCGCCTGGTGTTCGCCGCACTGACCGGCTATGGCCAGACCGGCCCGTACCGGAATCGTCCCGGCCATGACATGAACTACCGCGCCTACGCCGGCGAACTGGAGCAGACCGGCAACGCAGCGTCCGGCCCGGTGGTCGGCAATCTGCAGGTCGCCGATATCGCTGGCGGCGCGCTGAGCTGCGCGGTCGGCATTCTCGCAGCACTCATTGGCGCCCGTGCCAGCGGCGTCGGCAGCTTCGTCGACGTCGGCATGATGGACGCCACCCTGGCGATGCAGGTGCTGTCACTGTCGGCGATCCGCAGCTTCGGCAAGGCACCACCACGCGGTGGCGATTTCCTGTCCGGTGCGCTGCCGAACTACGCCGTCTACGAATGCAGCGACGGCAAACATCTGGCCGTCGGTTCACTGGAGCCGAAGTTCTTCGCCGAAGTGCTGAAGCTCGCTGGCCGCGCCGATCTGGCCAAGCTGCCCGCCGCGCCCGGCAAGGCCGGCGCACCGTTGCGCGAGGAACTGATCGCTCTGTTCAAGACCCGCACGCGGGACGAATGGGAGGCGCTACTCGCCCACGAGGAAACCTGCGTCAGCGCCATCCTGACCCCGAGCGAAGCGCTGAACAACGAGCAGGTCGTTGCCCGCAATATGGTCGTCGACGACAACGGCAAGCCGGCGTTCAATCTGCCGATCTTCTTCGACAATGCACTGGCCGTGAACGGCCAGTCGCCGAAGCTCGGTGCCGACAACGAGGCTGTGCTCGGGCCGTTGCGCGTCTGAGTTGTCTTGCTTCGATACAGCGCTTCCGAAAAATCGGAAGCGTTGTTCTCGCTCAGCCGGTCGCGAAGATCGTGTCGGACCCGGTATGCGCCTTGCGCAGGTCGCGCTTGAGGATCTTGCCGGCGGTGTTGCGCGGCAGGTTGTCGACGAAGATCACCTGCTTCGGCACCTTGTAGGGCGCGAGCGACAGCTTCGAGTGGGCGATCAGTTCCTCGGCCGTGACGGACGCGCCATCGCGGAGCACGACGAAAGCGCTGACCGCTTCGATCCATTTCGGATCGGGCAGGGCGACCACCGCGACTTCCGACACCGAGGCATGGGTGAGCAGCGCTTCCTCGACTTCGCGGCT
>NZ_JAHFRY010000046.1:20562-30796 GCF_023266035.1 Nevskia sp. | reverse complement strand
CTCAGATAAGTCGCCGAAATGCCGTACTCGCCGCCCAGGCTCAGGCCCTGCACCAGCCGGCAGATGACCAGGATGATCGGCGCAGCAACGCCGATCTGCGCATAGCCCGGCGTCAGCGCGATGGTCAGCGAGCCGGCGCACATCATCAGCACTGACAGCAGCATCGCTGCGCGCCGGCCACGGCGGTCGGCGAGACTGCCCATCAGCCAGCCACCGAGCGGCCGCATGAAGAAACCGAGCGCGAAGATGCCGGCGGTGTTCAGCAGCTGCGCGGTCGGATCGCTGCCGGGGAAGAAGGCTTTCGAGAAGTACAGCGCGAACGCCGAGTAGGCATACCAGTCGTAGTACTCGACGAGGTTGCCGATCGAGCCGCTGAAGATCGCCCGGAAGCGGGCGCGTGGCGTCATCGGCACTGTGTTCATGGCTTGAGCCCTTCAGGGAATTGCGGCGGTATGTAACTCAGCGTCAGGCCCAGCGCCCAGAGCAGCAACAGCACCACTGGCAGATGGATGATGAACTGCAGGAAGGTGTAGCCGACGATGTCGCGGACTTTCAGCTTGACGATGCCGAGCAGCGGCAGCATGAACAGCGGATTGATCAGGTTCGGCAGCGCTTCCGCCGCGTTGTAGATCATCACGCTCCAGCCCAGATGCACCTTCAGCTCGTTGGCCGCCTGCATCACGTACGGCGCTTCGATCAGCCACTTGCCGCCGCCCGAAGGCACGAAGAAGCCGAGTGTCGCCGAGTACAGGCCGATCACCGCCGGAAAGCTCTCCTTGGTCGCGATGCCGGCGAAGAAGGTCGACAGATGGCTGGCGATGGTCGCGCCGTCCGGCGCTTTCGCGGCGGTCAGCACCATGGCGATGCCGGCGTACAGCGGAAACTGGATCATGATCCCGGCCGTCGACGGCACCGAGTGGGTCACCGCATCGAGGAAGCGGCGCGGCGTGCCCTGCAGCAGCAGGCCGATGACCAGGAACAGGAAGTTGTAGGTGTTCAGATTGGCGATGCCGGCAACGAAACCGCGCGCTGCGAACTCGCCCCACAGCCAGGCGAGGCCGAGCAGCGCCAGCGCCCAGTTCAGCCAGGGACTGTGCTCCGGCCGCTCGCCGGGCCGCAGCACCCGGGTCGCTGCTGGCTGCGGCAGTGAGACATCGATGCCGAGTTGCGTGGCCGTCTGCGCCAAGGCCGGCGCCGGTGCCGAGCGCACGGCGATCAGCCAGGACATCGCGACGATGACCACGGTCATCAGTAGCGACTGCCACAGGAAAATGGTCTGGGTGAACGGGATGACGCCGGTGATCGCCAGCAGCTCCCGGCTCATGCTCGAAGCATTGGCCTGGAACTGCGCGGCGGTGGACGACAGGCCCAACGCCCAGACCGCACCCAGCCCGAGATAGCCGGCCGCCGAGGCAGCGCGATAGTCCATCGCCAGATCGTGGCGCCTAGCCAGTGCCCGGACCAGCAGGCCAGCGGCGACGAAACCCAAAGCCCAGTGCAGCAAGGACAGCGCCATGCAGGTCATCGCCACCAGTCCGACGGCGCCGGAACCAGTCTTCGGCTGCGCGGCGAGCTTCTCGATCAGCCGCGAAACCGGCGGCGACAGCGCCACCACATGGCCGCCGATCAGCACGTAGCAGACCTGCATCGTGAACGGGATCAGCGACCAGGCGCCGTCGCCGAAAGCCTTGACTGTTGCTGCCGGCGTAGCGCCGATCGCGAGGGCTGCGAAGCAGACGATCAGCACCGCCGAGACCGAGAACACCCAGGCATCCGGAAACCAGCGTTCCGACCAGGCACAGAAGCGCAGCGCCAGTCGCGACATCGGATTGCCTGGATTCACGCCAACTCCCATTTCCGGGCATCGTCGATCGCGACGCCTCGTTGATCGCCGCGATGATAGCGGCGCAAGCAAGGACTCAACGAAAAAAACGCGCCGGGGTTAGCGGCGCGTCTTTCAAAGCCAGCAGCTATTTACTGAACAGCCTTGCCAGTGAAATAAGCCTTGCGGATGTCGCGGCCACACTGGACGCTGGTCCAGTAAGAATTGGCCCGCAACTGTTCCCGCGCGACGATGCCGTAGGTGGTCTTGTCCTTGGAAATCCAGGGATAGAAACCGAGCAGGCCGGGCGACGAGTAGCTGCCATCACCGGTGCGCGGGTCATCCTCGACCCAGTGGTTCAGGCTGTAGTGCCAGGCTTCCTTGACCGGGCTGGTCAAGGCACCCGGGCAGCTGCCGGGCAGGGTGCAGACGGCGTCCTTGCCAAGGAATTCCTTCATCCGCAGCTGGCCGTTGATGATCTTGCGCAGGAAGCCGGCATAGCCCGCCGGCGTGCCTTCCATGCCGCCGGCCGGCTGCGGCTTGTCGTAGACCAGGCCGAGATCGCCGCCGAGATAGCTCTGCACTTCGCGAGTCATCTGCGCGGCGTTGAAGCCGCCGAGGCCGAGATCGATCGCCAGCTTCTGATCATGGCCGCCGCCGTAGGAGAACTTGCCGACTGCCGACGGATCCTGCTCGGCGTTGCTGCGCGAAGTCAGGCAGGACTCCGCCGTGCGGCTCAGCAGACAGACGATCGGATTGAACTTGACCAGGCCGGACCGCATGGTCAGCGCCTGCACGGTGCGGTCATCCGGTTCCTTGCCCTTGCCGATCTTCTCGAGCACGTAGGCGCCCCAGACGAACTTCGATGCCGAGGCGATCTTGATGGTCTTGTTCGGTGCGTATTCGTCACCGACCGCGCCCGAAACCACCGTGCCCTTGCCGTCACCGACCTCCCAGTAGAAATCGCCGATCGCCTTGCAGTTGGCGCTGCCGTTGGCAGTGGCCGTTGCGGCGGCATTCGGGCCGGAACTGGCGGCGGCCGGTTCGGCCTGCACGGATGGCGACGAGCAGCCGATCAGGCCGGACAGCGCCAGGCCGATGGCCAGCAGCGGGCGGCTGGGAAGCGGCGGCACAAGCATTTGCGAGCGAGGTGGGTTCACGGTGACTCCAGGGGACGGGGATCAGGGATGGGACGGCGCTGCATTTCAGACCGCGGACGGTCGCTGGCGGTTCAGCTTACTCGTCACTGCCCAGCAAGCCGCCGAGCAGACCGCCACCGACCAGGCCACCACCGACGCCGCCGAGCAGCGAACCTTCGTCGCGCGAACGGCCGCCCATCGCCGGTGCGGCCATGACGATGCGATTGGCCATCCGCGACAGCGGCAGCGACTGCAGCCAGATCCGGCCCGGGCCCTGCAGCACGGCATAGAACAGACCTTCGCCGGAGAACAAGGCCGACTTCAGCTTGCCGACGTACTGGATGTCGAAATTGACGCTGGGCTGCATGGCGACGATGCAGCCGGTATCGACGCGCAGGGTTTCACCCGGCGCCAAAGTGCGCTCGTACAAGGTGCCGCCGGCATGGATGAAGGCCAGGCCGTCGCCATCGAGCCGCTGCATGATGAAGCCCTCGCCGCCGAACAGGCCGACGCCGAGGCGCTTCTGGAAGGCGATGCCGATCGAGACCCCTTTCGCGGCGCAGAGAAAGGAATCCTTCTGACAGATCAGGGTGCCGCCGACATCCGGCAGGTGCACCGGCACGATGGTGCCGGGGTAGGGCGCGGCGAAGGCGACCTTCTTCTTGCCCATGCCCTGGTTGGCGAACACCGTGGTGAACAGGCTTTCACCGGTCACCAGACGCTTGCCGGCACCGGCGAGCGCGCCCCAGAAGCCTTTGTTGGCCTGCGAGCCGTCACCGAAGATGGTGTCCATGACGATGCCGTCTTCCATGAACATCATCGCGCCGGCTTCGCCGATCGCGGCTTCGTTCGGGTCGAGTTCGATCTCGACGAACTGCATGTCTTCACCGTACAGCTTGTAATCGATCACATCCATGGCCATGGGTCTTGCTCCTTGGGGCTGGCTTGAAATGGGGTGCTGGACGGATTGTGCCGCAAGCCTGTGCCGCCGAGATGACCGGAGTGGCGCTCAGAACCGCGGCACCGGGCCACGCTTGTCGTAGGCGCGGAACAGCGTGCGCGCCAGCACGCCGAGGGTGCGGCGCACCTCGTCCGGCGTCGCGTGGCGCAGTGGCAGCACCACGGCTTCGACGATCGAGATGATCGCTCTCGACATGTCGTCGAGATCGTCGCCGAAATCGAAATGGCCCAGCTCGACGCCCCGCGCCAGCACGCTGCGGATCACCTCGACCGAACGCGCTTCGAAAGCCCGCTGGCCGGCAGCGAGTTCGGCGGTATCGGGGCTGTCCGGGATCAGCCAGTAGCCGGCGATGCCGTTGCGCACCAGCGGGTCCTGAAGTAACCGGCTGATGCCGTTGAACAGCGCCAGCACACCCGCGACCGGATCAGCCTCGGCGCGCATCACGTCGAAGATGTAGCTGTCGAACAGCGCGTGCAGGCGGCGCAGGCAGGCCAGATAGAGCGCTTCCTTGCTCGTGTAATGCCAGTAAAGCGCGCCTTTCGACAGCTTCGCTGCCGTCGAGATATCGCCGATCGACACGCCGTCATAGCCGTAGCGGCCGAACAGGTCGAAGGCGCAATCCTGGATCGCTTTCAGCGTGTCGAACTGTTCGTGTGCAGGTTTGCGGGCCATGGGCGGTAAGGGAGAAGCGTCACGCAATTATCACGTGATCTCCGTTCCAATGACGCCGGCACCGGGTCGACGACCGGTTTATTTCTGAGAGATCAGGCGCTGCGTTAGACTCTTCAGCGCAATTTCCCGCCTCAGCCAGCACGTGCAGCCAGGGCTACACCACTGACTCCGGCTGCCGCGCATGGGCGATTCCGCCGCTTCTGCTCAATCCCTGCACACGCTCTACAGCGACCATCACGGCTGGTTGCGATGCTGGCTGCGTCGCAAGCTCGATTGTGCCGACAGCGCTGCCGATGTCGCCCAGGACACCTTCGTGCGGGTCTTGCAGAAACGCGAGCGCGAAGACTGGCGCGAACCGCGCGCCTACCTGACCACGATCGCCCGCGGCCTGCTGATCAATCTGCGTCAGCGGCAGGCGCTGGAGCGGGCCTATCTCGACGTGCTGGCCGCGCTGCCGGAGCAGCACAGCCCGTCGCCGGAATCGAGGCTGCTGGTGCTCGAAGCGCTGCTCCAGATCGATCGCCTGCTGCGCGGGCTGCCGTCCCCGGTCCGCAGCGCGTTTCTGCTCTCGCAGCTCGAAGGGCTGAGTTATGCGCAGATCGCGGCACAACTCAGCATCTCGACGCGCACCGTCAAGCGCCACATGGTGCTGGCCTTCGGGCAATGCCTGAGCGTGCTCGAATGAGCGCGGCCGGCGAGGCGATCGATGCCGGCATCGTCCATGAGGCGGCCGGCTGGCTGGCGCAACTGCATTCCGGCGAAGCCAGCGAGGCTGATCGCAGCGCCTGGCAACAATGGCGACACCGCAGCACCGAGCATGAGCGCGCATGGCAACGTGCCGAAACCCTGCTCGGCACGCTTGGCGGAATCCCCGCTGGTGTTGGTCTGAGCACTTTCCGGAAGCTCGACAACCGCAGCCGCCGCGCGGCCTTGAAGACGCTGGCACTGCTGCTCACCGGCCTGCCTGCGGGCTGGGCCGCGTATCGCGCCACGCCGCTGCGCGAGATCGCTGCCGATCAGCGCACCGCGATCGGCGAGCGCCGCGAGATCGTGCTGGCCGATGGCAGCCGCTTGACGCTCAATACCGATAGCGCGGTCGATCTGCATTTCGACACTCGCGAGCGGCGCGTACGGCTCCGGCGCGGCGAAATCTTCATCGCCACCGCCGTCGATCCGGCGCCGATCCATCGGCCTTTCGTGATCGAGACCGCGCAGGGCCGCATCCGCGCGCTGGGCACGCGCTTCGTGGTGCGGCAGTTCGATGACCACAGCCGGGTCGCGGTATCCGAGGGCGCGGTCGAAATCAGTCCGGATCAGGGCGGCACGGTGCTGATCGTCAACGCCGGTCAGCAGGCCGAGTTCGGCGCTGCAAGCATCGGCGCGCCGCAAGCATCGGACCCCCTCGCTGCCGCCTGGACCCGCGGCCTGCTGGTCGCCGACAACCAGCGTCTCGCGGATTTCGCGGCGGAACTGTCGCGTCATCGCCCGGGCATCCTGCGCTGCGATCCGGAAGTCGCCGACCTGCGCATTTCCGGTGCCTTCCAGCTCGCCGAACCGGATCGGGTACTGGCGCTGTTGCAGCAGACCTTTCCGGTGCGAGTCGAGGCCCGCAGCCGTTGGTGGCTGAGCTTGCGGGCGCGACGGGAAAAATAAATCCGCGGTGGCCTGTCCCCTTTTCCGGTTTCGCCGGGCATGGAAGGTAGAGGCACTACTGCCCATCGAGAAAAGGGATACGCAGATGAAGTACCGGTTCATATCCGCGCCGCTGCGCGTGGTGCTCGGCAACGCCTGCCTGGCGGTTTCGCTGGCTTGTGCGGTCCACCCGGCGATCGCCGCGCCGGAGGATCAGGCTGCGGCTCAGACGATCAGCTTCGAGATCGCGGCCGGGCCGCTGACGACGGCGCTGTCCGCGTTCGCGGCCACTGCCGGCATCTCGTTGTCCTTCGAGCCGACCCTGGCGATCGACAAGACCAGTGCCGGCTTGAACGGCAGCCACAGGGTCGACGACGGGCTCGCGCTGCTGCTGGCCGGCACCGGTCTGGGAGCCGTCGCCAAGACTGATGGTGGCTACACGCTGCGGGCCTTGCCGCCAGCGTCGGATGCCACCCTGCTGCCGGTAGTGAAGGTTGCCGCCGCAGTGGACGACACGATCACCGAAGGCAGCGGTTCGTACACCGCCCGGGCGGTCGTCGTCGGCGGCAAGACGGCGCGCGATCCGCGCCAGATCCAGCAGTCGATATCGGTGGTCACGGCGCAGCGCATTCGCGATCAGAACATCACCACCGCCGAAGAAGCGCTGGCCCAGGCCACGGGCATTTCGATGACGCAAAGCTCGGGCTATCTCGGGCACGCATCGTTCAGTGCGCGCGGCTTCTCGATGGTGCTGCAGACCGACGGCGGTGCGCCGCAAGTGAACAACTTTTGGTACAACTCCGGCCTGCCGGATATCGCGATGCTCGATCACATCGAAGTGCTGCGCGGCTCCGATGGCCTGTTCGCCGGCGCGGGCAATCCCGGTGGCACCGTCAACCTGGTCCGCAAGAAGCCGCTCGATCACAACCAGGTGCTGTTCGACGCGCTGGCTGGTGGCTGGGACCGTTACCGCACCCAGATCGATGTCACCGGCCCGCTGGGTTTCGGCGGCAAATTGCGCGGCCGCGCAGTGCTCGCGCGGGAGGATCGCGATTACTTCTACGACACCGTATCCAGCGAGAAGTCGGTGGCCTACGGCGTGCTCGAATACGACCTCACGTCATCGACACTGGTGACTTTCGGCGGCAGCCATGAGCAGACCGATCGCTCGGGCCTGTATTTCGGCCTGCCGCGCTATTCCACGGGTGCGGATCTCAAGCTGCCGCGCAGCAGCTGCCTGTGCACCGACTGGTCGGGCCGCAACGATCTCAACCGCGACCTGTTCCTGCAGCTGCGCCAGTCCATCGGCAGCAACTGGAACCTGCGTGTCAACCTGACCAAGCAGTGGGTCGATTACGACTACGTGCAGGGCAATGCGACGGGCGCCGTTGACCCTGCGACTCTCTCCGGCCCGCTGCTGGCCGGCGCGCGCACCGACGTCTCCAATGGCAGCAAGCTCGCCGACGTGACGCTCGACGGCCGCTTCGACGTGTTCGGCTTCGAGCAGGAGCTGGTGGTCGGCGGCAACTGGCAGGACATGTTCAGTAACGGCACCGGCGTGAGCCTGTATCCGCCGACGGCGCGTCCCGCAGTGAACGTATTCGACTTCAATTCCGGCGGCTTCGCGCAGCCCGGCGTGCCCGCCGCCTATGTGCCGCTGCTGCCGTTCGGTGGCCAGAAGCAGAGCGGCTTCTACACCACGCTGCGTTCCGAGATCACCCCGTCGCTGCACAGCACGCTGGGCATCCGCTTCAGCAACTTCGAGTACCTCTATCCGCCGGGTGGCGTGTTCTATCGCGAATCGGGCGTGCCGATTCCGTTTGCCGGCCTCAGCTTCGACGCGACGCGCGACGTCAGCTTGTACGCCAGCTACTCGCGCATCTACCAGTCGCAGGCAGGCTCGCTCACCGAGGACGGAGAGCCGCTGAAGCCGATCGAAGGCAACACCCTGGAAGCCGGCGCTAAGGGCGCGTGGATCGACGGCGCGCTGACCGCGTCGGTCGCGGTCTACAAGACGCTGCGCAAGAATGCGTCGGTGCAGGTGTCCACCTCGACCCTGCCCAACTGCTGCTTCATCGCCGACGCCGAGGCCGAGAGCCGCGGCGTTGACGCCGAAGTCACCGGCGAGATCCTGCCGGGCTGGCAGCTGTCGCTGGGCTATACCTTCAACCTCAACGAGTACAAGTCGGGCTACGGCGCGCGCAACGGCACCTCGTACACGCCGCGCACGCCCAAGCACCTGCTCAAGCTGTGGACCATGGCGCAGCTGCCGGGCGGCTGGTCGGCGGCGCGCGTGGGTGGCGGCGTCAACTGGCAGTCGGACAACTTCGTCACCGGCACGGCCGCCACCTTCAACACCGCGACCGATCGCTACGACGGCCCCACCGTGCCGTTCTCGTTCACCCAGAAGGCTTACGCGGTGGTGGCACTGCGCGGCGACTATCGCCTCAACGATCACTGGTCGGCCGGCCTCAACCTCAACAACCTGTTCGACGCGACCTACTACCAGACCATCAGCACATCCAACGGCAGCAACTTCTACGGCGAGCCGCGCAACGTGACGCTGAGCGTCAACGGCCGCTGGTAAGCGCGCCCGCAACCGTACGGCGCAGCGATCACCTGGGAAGGTGGTCGCTGCGTTTCCTCTGCTCAGGGGTGATCGATCGGGCGCTTGCGCTAGTCTTTCAGACCTCTTCCCGCCTCAGCCAGTACGCGCAGCCAGGGCTCTATTCCGACCTGGCCACCGCGTATGACCGATTCCGCCGTTTCCGCCGTTTCCCTGCACACGATCTATCACGAGCATCACGGCTGGTTGTATCGCCGTCTGCGCCGCACGCTCGGCTTCGCCGACGCTGAAGATCTGGCCAACGATACGTTTCTACGGGTGTTCACCGCCGCGCCGGTGGCGGAGCTCCGTGAGCCGCGTGCCTACCTCACCACCGTCGCTCGCAACCTGCAGCTCAATCACTATCGCCGCAAGTCGCTGGAGCAGGCGTATCTCGATGCCCTGGCGGCGGTGCCGGAACCGCTGGCGTCTTCGCCGGAAGAGCGGGCGCTTATTCTCGAAGCGATCGATGAGATCGACACCATGCTGCAGGGCCTGCCGACGGCGGTGCGCGCGGCTTTTCTGCTGGCGCAGCTGGAGGGCCTGGGCTATGCGGAGATCGCCGGCCGGCTCGGTGTTTCCGAGCGCAGCGTCAAGCGCTATGTGGCCCAGGCGCTGGCGCAGTGCGTGCTACTGGCAGCATGAACGGCGCTGCGAGGGCGGGACGCAGCGGTGCGGTGAGCCCGCCAGTTGCCCTGGCGGCGGCCGAATGGTTCCTGTTGCTGCAGTCGCCGGAGGCGACGGCGAACGATCACGCGCGGTTCGAACAATGGTGCGCGAGTGCGTCCGAGCACCAGATGGCCTGGCAGCGCGTGCAACGCATCAGTGGCAGCCTGGGCGCGATCCCGCCGTCGCTGGGCTTGCAGACCTTGCAACGCAGCCAAGGCATCGATCGGCGGACGGCCTTGCGGTCGCTGGCGCTGCTGGTGGCGGCGCCGCCCGCCGCGTGGCTTGCGCAGCGCCATCTGCCCTGGCAGGCCTGGAGCGCAGACCAGCGCACCGGCGTTGGCGAGCATCGCTGGATCACGCTGGTCGATGGCGGCCTGGTGCATCTCAACACCGCTACCGCAGTCGATGTCCGCTACGACGCGCAGCTGCGCCTGCGGAGATTGCGGCAGGGCGAAATCCTGATCCAGACGGCGCAGGATCCGGCCGGCCGGTCGTTCATCGTCGAGACGCAGCAGGGCCAGATCCGTGCGCTGGGGACGCGCTTCGTCGTCCGCCAGCTGGACGCGGCGACGCAGGTGACGGTGTTGGAACACGCGGTCGAGATTCGAGCCGGCAGCGCGCCGGGCGTGCAGATTCTGCATCAGGGTCAGCAGCTCCGATTCGGCTCGCAAGCGCCGGGTAGCGTGCAGCCCGCAAGCGCGCATGCCGACGACTGGTCGCGCGGCATTGTCTAT
>NZ_JAHFRY010000046.1:0-20552 GCF_023266035.1 Nevskia sp. | reverse complement strand
TGGCATGCGTCTCGGCGATTTCATCGCCGAGCTCTCGCGTTACCGCCCCGGCGTCCTGCGCTGCGACCCGGCGGTGGCCGATCTGAAAATCTCCGGCGCGTTCCAGTTGCACGACATCGATCCGGTGCTGCGCAGCCTGCCCAGGGCTTTGCCGGTGCGGATCGTCAGCCACACCGGCTGGTGGGTGATGGTGGCGCCGGCGGGGGCGTAGGTTCCCCGGCATTCCCTGCGATGCGATCCCTGGCGCTTTTCGGATCGCCTCTGTCCCTTTTCTGTTTCTCGCGTTTCAAGTCAACAGGACATTCATTTCCGCGACAACAAGAAGGGAGTTTGCAGATGCACAGGGGACACTACCAGCGCGGCCGGGGCGCGCTTGCCATGATGCTGTCGATCGGCCTTTTCGCCGCGCCGGTCCTGGTGTTGGCGCAGGGCCCGACAGCCGGCGGCCTTGCCGCCGTGCGCAGCTTCGACATTCCGGCGGGCCCGTTGAACGAGGCGGTTGGCCGTTTCGCCACGGCCACCGGCGTCAGCATCACGGCATCGTCGGAACTCACCGAAGGACGCAGCACGCAGGGTTTGCGCGGTGCTTACGCGGTGTCGCAGGCACTGGCCCTGCTGCTGGCAGGCACGGGACTGGAGGCGGCCAATCAGGGCGAAGGGGCGTTCGTGTTCAAGCCGGCGCCCACGCCGCCAGCGGACGCGACGGTGATGGCGGCGGTACGCGTCGAGGCGACGGTCGACACCGACGTCACCGAGCGCAGCGGCTCGCTGACCACTGCCGGCCCGGTCTCTGCCGCCACTGGCCTGGGCCTCACACTGCGTGAAACGCCGCAGTCGGTAACGGTGATCACGCGCGAGCGCATCGAGCAGCAGAACCTCAATTCGCTGGCCGAGGTCGCCGCGCAGGTGACGGGCGTGTTCTTCAACTCCACGGGTACCCCGATCGGCGGCAGAAGCCTGCTGACCGCCCGCGGCTACTCGATCAACAGCTACCAGGTCGACGGCGTCAACCTGCCCTGGGAAGCGCTGGGTGAATCCGTTCAGTACGGTCACGGCGCGCTGGATACCGCGATCTACGATTCCATCGCCGTGGTGCGCGGCTCCACCGGCCTGATGACCGGCGCCGGCCAGCCCAGCGCCCTGATCGCGCTGACCCGCAAGAAGCCCACGCGCGGGTTGCAGACCTCGGTGGAAGCCACGCTCGGCAGCTGGGAGCGCTATCGCGCCCTGGTCGATGTCGGCGGTCCGCTCAACACGTCGGGGAGTATTCGCGGCCGCGTGGTCGGTGCCTACGACGAAGGCAAGACCTGGGTCGATGACTACAGCAGCAAGCGCAGCATCTTCTACGGCGTGCTGGAGGCCGACCTGAGCCCGAGCACCCTGCTGACGCTGACGCTGGAACGTGGCACCGCCGAAAGCAAGCAGGCGCCCTGGGCCTTCGACTACGGCAATTATTTCTACTTTGCCGACAGCGTGACGCCGATCCCGCCGAGCACCACCAGCAACATCTCGGCGCCCTGGGCCTATCTGGATAGCGACCGCACCTATGCGTCGGCGACCTTGACACATCAATTCGGCGCCGACTGGCAGGCACGGCTCAACTACGGTTTCGGCCAGTACAACACGGACATGCGGCGCGGCATGGTCCGGCGCATTCCGCAGGATGGCTCGCTGACCGCCGCACGCGTGCTCAGTCTCGCGTACCAGTACGACACGCACATCGTCGATGCCAGGGTCGACGGCAAATACCGCCTGTTCGGGCGCGAGCACGAGCTGGTCGCCGGGCTCAACCTGTATCGCTTCGATCATGCGGCCCCGCTGGGCTACCTGGGCGATCCCTTCCCCGATCTCGCGTATTGGAGCAGCGGCCAGCTGTACTACGACACGCCCGATTGGGACTCACTCGCCGGCTCGGAAGACGACTACCCCTACGACACCGAGATCCAGCAGGATGGTGCCTACATCGCCACGCGCCTGCGTCCGCTGGACCGTCTCGCCGTCATCCTCGGTGGACGCCTGAGCAACTGGGCGACGAAGTCGACCGACCGTGCGACCGCCTTCCATGACGCCTACACCTGGGACGATCGCGAGTACAAGAACGAGTTCACACCCTATGCCGGCTTGGTGCTCGACCTCACGCGAGCGCTGTCGGCCTACGGGAGCTACACCCAGATTTTCCAGCCGCAGGATGTCAGGGGCACCGACGGTCGCGTGCTCGACCCGGAGGAGGGCAACACCTTCGAGATCGGCCTCAAGGGCGCGTGGTTCGACGACCGGCTGAACGCGAGCATCGCCGCATTCGAGTCCAGGCGCGACAATCTCGCCGTGGCACTCGTGGACCCGGACGGACAACCCGTCCTGACGCCGCAGGGCGATCCCGCCTACCGCGCTGCAGACCACACCGAGGGCCGTGGCTGGGAGCTCGAAGTGGCCGGCGCGCTGACGCCGCGCTGGCAGATCCAGGCCGGCTATTCGCATTTCAAGAACAAGGACAGCAGCGGCGCGGTGCTGGACACGACGCAGCCGGTGCAGCAGGTCAAGCTCTACACCGCCTATGAGCCGGCGCTGGTGCAGGGCCTCACGCTCGGTGCCAGCCTGCGCTGGCAGGACGACACCCACGTGGATGGCATCAGCGATCCCCTGTACACCATCGACAATTACATCGTGGTGGGCGCGAACCTGAGCTATGCACTCACCCGGAACCTCTCGCTGGCCCTCGCCATCGACAATCTGCTGGACGAGGAATATCGCGTCAGCAATTACTCCCATTCCTATGGCGCGCCGCGAAACGCGACGTTCTCTGTGCGGGCACGATTCTGAGGTCCGGCGCGTCCGGCACCAGCAGTGCGTGTCTTGCATCAGCGACGCCGCCGGCAATCACGGCCGCAGCCGGTACACCCGGCAGCGCTTGCGTTGCCGATGGTGAAGGCAAGCGCCTGGAGGCTGGCCATTCGGCGGTAAACTTGCGCACTGGCCAATCCGCCAGTTTTTCGACATCAGCGCACCGGCATGAACGATTTCAGCAAGTGGGGCCCATCGACGCTCGGCATCCGCGCAGCCGAGCCGCGTACCGGGGAGATGGAGCACTCGGCGGCGCTGCATCTGACCTCGTCGTTCGTCTACACCAGCGCGGCCGAAGCGGCGGCGGTGTTCGCTGGCGAGAAGAAGGGCAACGTCTATTCACGCTTCACCAATCCCACCGTGCATGCGTTCGAGGAGCGGCTGGCAGCGATGGAAGGCGGCGATGCCTGTGTCGCGACCGCCAGCGGCATGTCGGCGATCCTGTCGATGTGCATGGCGCTGCTGAAGGCCGGCGATCACATCGTCGCTTCGCGGACCTTGTTCGGTTCCACGATCAATCTGTTCAACAACGTGCTCGGCAAGTTCGGCATCGACACCACCTTCGTCGATCCCAGCGATCTGAACGCCTGGGGCGCGGCGCTGCGGCCGTCGACCAAGCTGTTCTTCGTCGAGACCCCGAACAACCCGCTGACCGAGATCGCCGACATCCGTGCGCTGGCCGACATCGCCCACGGTGCCGGTGCGATCCTGTGCGTCGACAACTGCTTCCTGTCGCCGGTACTGCAGCAGCCGCTGAAGCTCGGCGCCGATCTGGTCGTCCACTCGGCGACCAAGTACCTCGATGGCCAAGGCCGTTGCATCGGTGGCGCGGTGGTCGGCGATGCCCAGCGGGTCGGCAAGGAGGTATTCGGCTTCATGCGTACCGCCGGGCCGAGCATGAGCCCGTTCAACGCCTGGGTGTTCCTGAAAGGCCTGGAAACCCTGGGCCTGCGGATGCGCGCGCATTGCGAATCGGCGCTGGCGCTGGCGCAGTGGCTGGAAACCCAGAAGGGCGTTCGCCGAGTGTTTCATCCGGGCCTCGCCAGCCATCCGCATCATGAACTGGCCAAGCGCCAGCATCTGAAGATCGGTGGTCAGACCGGCTTCGGCGGCATTGTCTCGTTCGAGGTCGAGGGTGGCCGTGAAGCGGCCTGGAAGGTGATCGATTCGGTGCAGATGCTGTCGATCACCGCCAACCTCGGCGACACCCGGACCACGATTACCCATCCGGCGACCACGACCCACGGCCGCATCTCCGCCGAAGCCCGCAAGCTGGCCGGCATCACCGAAGGTCTGGTGCGGGTGGCGGTCGGTCTCGAGAATGTCGAGGACATCATCGCCGACCTCTCTGGCGGGCTATGAGTCCGCCGAACCGATGAGATTCCACACTCTGCTGGACGCACGCCTTGGGCGCGCTGCGGCGTCAGAAATGCTCGCAATAGAACGACTATTGCTGCGCTTTCTTCCTTGCATCGCATCCCAATTCGCACGCCCATCAGGGCGCGAACTCGCCGGTTCGGTGGACTAAATGCAGGCAGCGGCAGTCGAAAAACTCCGGGCCCGGCTGGCTGGCAGCAACGAGGCACAGCGGCCGGTCGCGCGCCTCGATCTGCCGCTGAAGCTCGACTACCTGCTCAGCGAAAGCGCCGTCGCGCTGCTCAAGCCGGCGGCGGTGCTGGTGCCGATCATTCGCCGCTCGCACGGTCACACCGTGCTGCTGACCAAGCGCGCCGATCATCTGCGCCAGCACAAGGGTCAGATCAGTTTTCCCGGCGGCCGTCGCGATGCCGGCGATGTCAGCCTCGCGGCCGCGGCGCTGCGCGAGGCGCATGAGGAAGTCGGCCTGCCGCCGTCATCGGTGCAGGTGATCGGCTACCTCGACGATTACCCGACCATCACCGGCTACCGGATCACCCCGGTGGTCGGCTACATCGAGGCCGATTTCGTCGCCGCGCCGGAGCCGGGCGAGGTCGCCGAAGCCTTCGAGCTGCCGCTGGACTGGATCACCGGCGACAACCGCTTCGAGCGCAAGGAAATGACCCGCATCGGCATGACCATGCCGTTCCTCGAACTGAAGTTCGGCGAGCACGCGATCTGGGGCGCGACCGCCGGCATCCTGTGGAACCTGCGCGAGCAGTTCGGCCACGGATGAGCGAACCGTTCGCCGACGCGCTGCAACTGCAGGCCGATGCCGCCGCTCAGGGTTTCGACTGGGACGATCCGCAAGGCCTCTGGGACAAGCTCGCCGAGGAAATCGCCGAACTGCGCGAGGCCGACAACGCGGCCCATCGTCAGGAAGAACTCGGCGATCTGCTGTTCATGATCGCCAACATCGCCCGCCATCTGCAGCTCGATCCGATCGCTGCGCTCAGCGCCGCGAACACCAAGTTCCGCCGCCGCTACGGTCACGTCGCCGCCCATCTCGATGGCCTGGCGCCGCTCGGTGATCCTCAGCGCCTCGTGCAGATGGAAGCGCTGTGGCAGGAAGCCAAGCGGATCGAGAAAGCCCAGCCGTAGGGCGGCCCATGGCCGCCCTACGGCTTGATCCGGGCGCGCCACTCGGCGGCTTTGGCCAGCACCGCCGGTTCATCGAGAGTCAGCAGCCGGCGGTCACGCATCAGCGCGCGGCCGGCGACATAGACATCGGTGACCTGATCGCGGCCCACCGCGTAGGCGAGGATCGAGATCACGTCGTAGACCGGCGTCGTCGACGGATGATTGAGGTCGATGGCGATGAAATCGGCGGATTTGCCGGCCACCAGGCTGCCGATGTCGGCGTCCAGCCCCAGGGCTTTCGCGCCGTTGAGCGTCGCCATTTTCAGGGCCTGCGCCGCCGGCACCGCGCGCGGATCGCCGGACACGCCCTTGGCCAGCAGTGATGCCGTGCGCATTTCGGAGAGCAGATCGAGATCGTTGTTGCTGGACGGCCCATCGGTGCCGAGCATCACGTTGGCGCCGGCAGCGATCAGCTTGGCGATCGGCGCAATGCCGCTGGCCAGCTTCAGATTCGATTCCGGGCAATGGGCGATGTTGACGCCGAGCCGGCCGCAGTCGGCGATCTCGTCGTCGGTCAACTGGGTCATGTGCACGGCGATGAAATCGGGGCCGAGCAAGTCCAGCGACTTCAGCCGCTCCCAGGGCCGGCGACCATCGTTGGCTACCGCGCCATTCACTTCGTCAGCGGTCTCGTGAACGTGCATGTGGATCGGCAGGCCCATCTCGGTGGCCAGTTCGCGGATCCGCAGCAGCGGCGCGTCGGACACCGTGTACGGCGCATGCGGCGCAAACGCGGCGCGTAGCAGCGGCTGCAGGCGGATGTCGTTCTCGTAGACGTCGAGCCCCTTGCGGATGTACTCGTCGGCATTCGCGGCCCAGGCGGTCGGGAAGTCGATCAGCAACAGGCCGATCACCGCGCGCATGCCGGTCTGGGCGGCGACTTCGGCGGTGGCGTCCGGGAAGAAATACATGTCGTTGAAACAGGTCGTGCCGCCGCGAATCATCTCCGCCGCAGCCAGCCGCACGCCGTCGACGCAGAAGGCGCGCGATACGTGCGCACCTTCGGCCGGCCAGATGTGGTTGTTGAGCCAGTCCATCAGCGGCAGATCGTCGGCGATGCCGCGCAGCAAGGTCATCGCCGAATGGGTGTGGCCATTGACCAGGCCGGGCATCACCGCGTGATCAGCCAGCACCAGGGCGTCGCGCGGCGCATAGGTCTGGCGGGCGAAGTCGGCCGGCAGGATTTCGACGATACGGCCGCCGTCGACGGCCATCGCATGGTCTTCCAGCACCTGGCCTTCGGGTTCGATGGTCACCAGCCACTTCGGGAATACCAGCAGGTCGATCGCTTGCATGAGCTTGGGCAATGAATGGGATGGCCCAGTTTCGCAGGTCGGGCAGGGCGTGTGTCTGCTCGGACGATAGAATGCCGGTCCCGCAATCCTGATCGATCCGCATGAGCCACAACTCGAACACTGTGCAGGCCATCCAGTGGCAGGACGGCGTGCTGCGCCTGCTGGACCAGCGCCTGCTGCCGCTCGAAGAGCGCACCATCCAATGCCGTAACGCCGAGGACACCGCATCAGCCATCCACGAGATGGTGGTCCGCGGCGCGCCGGCGATCGGCATCGCGGCGGCGTTCGGGCTGGTGCTCGCGGTGCGTGCCGATCCGACGCTGTTCGATGCTGCCGAGAAGGTGCTCGCCGAATCGCGGCCGACCGCCGTCAACCTGCACTGGGCGCTGCGCCGCATGCGGGCGATCTGGGCGGCGTCGTTCAATGTCGACGAACTGGAAGCCGAAGCGGTCGCGATCTTCGAGGAAGACCTGGCCCAGAACCTGAAGATGGCCGAGTTCGGTGCGGCGCTGATCGCGCCAGGCTCGAAGGTGCTGACCCATTGCAACACCGGAGCGCTGGCCACGGGCGGCCACGGCACCGCGCTCGGCGTGATCCGCACGGCATACGCGCAGGGCCGCATCACCCAGGTCTACAACACCGAAACCCGCCCCTGGCTGCAGGGCGCGCGGTTGACCGCCTGGGAGCTGATGCGCGAAGGCATCCCGGCCAAGCTCATCGCCGATGGTGCCGCCGCCCATCTGATGAGCACGACCAGGATCGACTGGGTGATCGTCGGCGCCGATCGCATCGCCGCCAATGGCGACACCGCGAACAAGATCGGCACCCACATGCTCGCGGTCGTCGCCCGGCATTACGGCGCGAAGTTCATGGTGGTGGCGCCCAGCGGCACCTTCGATCTGAGCATGGCCGATGGCAGCGGCATTCCGATCGAGGAACGCACCGCCAAGGAACTGACCGAGTTCAAGGGCGCGCAGATCGCACCGACCGGCATGCAGGCCTTCAACCCGGTGTTCGACGTGACGCCGGCCAGCCTGATCGACGCCATCGTCTGCGAGCGCGGTGTTGCCCAGCCGCCGAGCACCGCTGCTATCCAGGCGCTGATCGGATGATCTATCAGCTCGAAAATCGCGTTCCGCAACTGGCGGACAGCGCCTGGATCGCCGACAACGCGGTGGTCATCGGCTCGGTGGTGATGGAAGCCGGCAGCAGCGTCTGGTTCAACTGCGTCGTCCGTGGCGATAACGACCTGATCACCATCGGCGAGAACAGCAATGTGCAGGACGGCTCGGTGCTGCATACCGATACCGGCTTCAAGTTGAGCATCGGCCGCGACTGCACGATCGGCCATCAGGTAATGCTGCACGGCTGCACCATCGGCGAAGGCACGCTGATCGGCATCCAGAGCATCGTGCTCAACGGTGCGGTGATCGGCAGGAACTCGATCGTCGGCGCCGGCAGCGTGGTGCCGGAAGGCAAGACCTATCCGGACAACGTGCTGATCCTCGGCAGCCCGGCGGTGGTCAAGCGCGAGCTGTCGCCGGCCGAGTACGGGCGCATGCGCCATGGCGCCACGCACTACGTGCAGAACGCGCGCCGCTATCGCGATCACCTGAAGCCGTTCGTGCGCTGATGGCTGGGTTTCGGTCAGTTTTTCAGGCGCTGGCGTTCAGCCTGACTTTGATGGGTGGCGCAGCGGCGGCCGATGCGCCGCTATCCAGCGCCGATCAGGCGAGCTTCGATGCGATCGTCGCCGACCTCGCGCCAACGGCAGGAAACACGAATTGGACGGCCTTGCTGCAGGCGATCGCGACCCATCCGAAGCTGGTCGATGCCCGCTACGAATCGGCGCCGCTGGATCGGGACGCCAAGGGAACCAGCGAACCGCTGCGCGCCGGCTTCGATGGCTTCGATTGCGTCACCTACGTCGAAACCGTACTGGCATTGGCGAGGGCCATCGCGCAAGGCAAGCCGACCGCTGCCGGCTATGCCGACGAACTGGCACGGCTGCGTTATCGCAGCGGTGAGCCCGGCTTCTGCGCGCGTCAGCATTACTTCAGCGACTGGGCGGAGCTGCAGGCCAATGCCGGTGTGCTCGACGAAGTCACCACCAGCCTCGCCGGTGACGCCGCCAATCTGGCGACCATCCGCCTGACCCACGGCTTCGACTACCTGAGCCGCAACGCCGGCAAGACCGCCGCATTGATCGGTGCGCCGGAACGTCTGGCCTGCGTGCTGGCGCAAGAGAAAAGCTTGTCGGATCGCGATGACGGCACGCCGTACATCCGCGCGACCAGCCTGACGAAGATCGCCGACGGCCTGCAGCCGGGCGACATCATCGCTTGGGTGGCCGATGTGCCCGGCCTCGACGTGATCCACGTCGGCCTGGTGGTCACTCGCCCGAGCGGCCGGCTCGAACTGGCGCAGGCTTCGCAGCGCAATGGCGCCGTCGTGGTGTCGCCGGATCTGCTGCGCTACGCCGCCAGTCTCCGCCAGCAGCGCGGCGTGCGCGTGTTCCGGCCGCGCGATCCGCGCCGCTAGCGGCCCAGCGAATCGAACAGCGCGATGTATTCCTGGGTCACCCGATGCGTCGGGTCGAGATGGATCATCGGCTTGTGCAACTCGTGCGATTCCTTGACGCGCACCGAGGATGACAGCGAGGCATCGAGCAGCGGCTGGCCTTCGGCTTTCAGTTCGGCGACCACGCGCTGCGGCAGCTTGGCGCGGCTCTGGAACTGGTTGACGATGATGCCCTCGATCTTCAGGTCTTCGTTGTGGTCGGCACGCAGTTCGTGGATGTTGTCGATCAGCGTGTACAGCGCCTGACGCGAGAACTCGTCGCAGTCGAACGGGATGAGCACGCGGTCCGCGGCGATCAGCGCCGAGCGGCTGTAGAAGTTCAGCGCCGGCGGCGTGTCGATGAACACCGCGTCATAGCCTTTCAGCTTGTCCAGCGCCTGATTGAGCTTCTGCACTTTCTGCTTGGATTCGAGCTTGACCTGCAGATCATCGAGCCGGGTGCTGGCGGCGACCACGTCGAGATTCTCGAACGGCGAGTTGGTCGCATAGGTCACGAACGGCGGCGACTGGATCGAGAAGCTCAAGGTGGCTTCGAAGAAATCGGCGATCGAGCGGTCGGCGGTCTGGGCCAGCGGGCCGAGCAGGTACTGCGTCGAATTGCCCTGGGTATCGAGATCGATCACCAGCGTGCGCAGGCCGCGTGACGCGGCGATCGCGGCGAGATTGCAGACGATGGTCGTCTTGCCGACGCCGCCTTTCTGGTTGAACACGACACGACGGATCATCGAGACCTCGGGGCAGGGAAGCAGCGCAAGTGCTGTGTCGATTATCGCCAGATTCGTGCCGGTTCGCTGCAACGCAACATGCCGACCACCCGGACGCTTGCGCAGCGGCCGCGACTGCCGTCAGGATGCGCGCCCGTCGGCACGGTGCCAGCCGCTGGCCACGGACTCATTCATCCACGACATCGCAGGGGATTGCAGCATGCTGAAGCACAACAGCTATTTCGAAGGCGCCGTGCAGAGCGTCGGTTATCAGCGCAACGGCCTGCGCGGCTCGGTGGGCGTCATCGCTCCCGGCGAATACCACTTCGGCACCGAAGCGGCCGAGCGGATGACTGTGGTCAGCGGCCTGCTGCAGGCCAAATTGCCGGGTGCGGAATGGTCGAATTTTCCGGCCGGCACCTACTTCGAAGTCGGCGCGAACTCGGGCTTCGATGTCCGCGCCGTCGGCGGTCCGGCGGCTTATCTCTGCGAGTACTTCGCGGCCTGATCAGATCAGATCGCCGTAGCTCTGGATCACCACCATCACCAGCTGGCTGCGGGAACGCACGTCCAGCTTGTTGAACAGCTGCTGGAACGTGGCCTTGATGGCACTTTCGGAGCTGGCCAGCTGACGGGCGATCTGCTTGTTGGAATGCCCTTGAAGCAGGCCGCGCAGCACGGCGCGTTCGCGCTCGGTGAAGCTGACCCGATCCGGTGCCGTGCTGGCAGCGACGATCGACTGCAGATAGCGCTGCTCGATCAGCACTTGGCCGAGGGCCACGGCGTGAATGCTGGCCTTCAGCTCATCCGGTGACACTTCCTTGCGGCAGATGCCGGACAAGCCGAGCCGGATCAGCTCCAGCGCGTCGCGCTCGGGCAGGCCGGCAGTGACCAGCAATGCCGCACCGGCACCGGGCGGGCGGCGGCGCATGAAATCCAGCGCCGTGTGCTCGCCGAGATCGTAATCGACGATCACCACGTCGGGCCGCAGTTGCGCGATCTCGGCCAGTCCCGGCTCGAGCAAGCCGGATTGACCGACCACGACAAAGCGCGGATCAGCATCCAGCAGTCGCAGCAGACCTTCGCGGAACAGCATGTGATCGTCGAGCAGGTAGAGCCGGATCGGTGCCGATGCCTCAACCATGAGCGGCCTCGTTGACCGGCGCCAGCGGCAGCAGCAGTTCGAAGCAGCAACCGCTGTCGCCCGGTACATGGCGAAGCTGGCCGTCCTGATGAGTCATCAGCGCGCGCGAGATGTAGAGCCCCAGACCGGAGCCGTTGGCACCTGAGCGGAACGGCTGGAACAGATGTTCGGGCTGGGCGAGGCCGGGACCGGAATCGAGCACGCGAAGCACGGCGCGGCCTTCATCGATATGGGCGCTGAGCTGCAGCAGGCGATGGCTCTGATCGGACACCGCGCGCAAGGCGTTTTGCGCCAGGTTCAGCAGCACCTGCAGCAAGGCATGGCGATCGGCACGCACCGGCGGGAAATCCGGCGGCACCGCGATATGCACCTCGCCGTCGATGTCGGCCCAATCCGGCGCGATGATCACTTCCAGCTCGGTCAGCAGGGCTTGCAGGCTGGTTTCACTGACCGAAGGGCTGGCCTGTCGGCGCAGATCGAACGAGGCCAGTTCCAGCAGAGCCTGGACCAGACTGCGCAGGGCGGCGAGGTCCGGGTCATCCTGCATCGCCGGATGGCGGGACAGGTTGGAGCTGACCACGCTGGCCGCCGAACACAGGTTGCGGATCTCGTGCGACACCGCGCCGGCCAGCAGCCGGTTGTACTTGTTGAGATCCTGGAAGTGCGCGTACTCGCGCTCACGCACTTCATCGGACACGTCGACCACGATCGCCGCCAGATGCCGCGTCTCGCGCTGGCCGTAGACCGAGAACCAGATCGTCGTCGGAAACGAGCTGCCGTCGGCGCGCAGGCCCCAGGTCGAGGTCGAGGTGCGCATGCCATCGATGTTGGCGCTGACCGACAGCGCGTCATGCAGTACCGGCAGATAGCCGCGGACCGGTTCGCCGATCAGCGATTGGCTCGGCTCCAGATCAAGCATTTCGTGCGCGGCCCGGTTGGCGGCGACGATACGGCCGTCACTGGCCACGGTGAGGATCGCCGCCGGGCTGCTCTCGGCCAGCAGGCGCAACTGGCGCTCGGCGCGACGGCGCAACTGTTGCTCGGCCCGCAGGCGCGCGTAGTGGCCGAAGACCATGCGCCGCGTGCGGCTGATCTCGGCCACCAGCAGGCCGCAGCCGGCGTAGGCGATGGTCGCCATGAAGAAGCGCAGCGACTGCTCGACCATCTGCTCGTTCATCACGAACAGGCCGCGCAGCCCGGCACAGGCGACCGCGGCCATGACGATCTGCCGCCGCGTCAGCACCGTGGCGGCGAGCACTACCGGCAGGATGTAGAGCAGGCCCAGCGATACGCCGAGGCGCGAATACCATTCGGAGATGACAAGCAGCCCGAGCATCGCCAGCGATAGCCAAAGGGTCGCGCCGTAGCCCAGTTTCACCACCTGGCCACGTATTTCGAACGGCAATCTCAAGCGCTCCATGCGACGACTCTTGGCTAGCGGATTCAAGCTCAGATCGGCTTTGAATCGCGAGGTTCCGGAACCTATCGAAAGATAGCTTCGCTGCATCTTCCGGCCGCTTCCGGGCCGACGACGGATGCCGTTTCGATAGCAGACAGGCGAGCCGCCTCGGCCTGTAATGGCACCACGACTTGCTTCGGGTGTTCCCATGATTCTTCGAGACAGCATTCCTCTTCAGCGGCTCTGGCCGCGAACCTACAAGCGCCTGCTGGTGCTGGTGGCCTTCGATTGCGCAGTGGCGGCGCTGTACGTGTTCGGCGACTGGCACTGGTTGTCGCTGGACGCACTGCCGCTCGGCACGCTCGGTTCGGCACTGACCATCTTCCTGGCCTTTCGCGCCAACGCCGCCTACGGCCGCTGGTGGGAGGCGCGTCAGCTCTGGGGCCAGCTGGTCAATACCTCGCGGGCACTGTCCCGTCAGGCGCTGACGGCGCTCGATGCCGATGCCGCCAACCCGCAGCAGGTGGCGCTACGCAACGACATCGTCGTCCACCAGATCGCCTTCGTTCATGCCTTGCGCTGCCATCTGCGCAAGCAGAATCCGTTTCCCGAACTGGCCGGCGTGCTCGGCCGTGCGCAGACCGATGCGCTGCGCGGTTACGGCAACGTTCCCAACGCGCTGACCCTGCGGATGGCCGAGCAGCTTCAGCAGGCGCGTGAGCTGGGCATGCTCGACAGCCTGCGCTGGAGTTCGCTCGACAACAGCCTGACCACGCTGGCCAACATCCAGGGTTCCTGCGAGCGGATCAAGAACACGCCGCTGCCGCGCCAGTTCAGCTCGCTGCCGCGGGTGCTCGTTGACGCTTACTGCTGGTTGGTGCCGCTGGCCCTGGTCGCCGGCCTGGGCATCTTCACGCCGGTCGCTTCGGCACTGATCAGCTTCACCTTGATCGCCATCGACACCGCCAGCGGCGCAATCGAAGACCCGTTCGAAAACACCGTCAACGACACGCCGATGACGGCGCTGTCACGCGGCATCGAACTGACGCTCCGCGAAATGCTCGACCAGCGCAAGACGCTGCCCGAAGTCCGCGCCATCGACGGCTTCGTCTACTGACGTCGCCTCTTTCCCATCCCTCAATCAAGTTCACCAGGAGTTGCCATGTCTCCCATGTCCCACACCGCGAACCCGCATCTGATCTTCGCCACCAATTTTTCCGAGGCCTGCCACGCCGCCATTCCGATGGTGGCGCAATGGGTCGATTCGCTGCAGGCCAAGCTGACCCTGCTGCACGTTCATGGCCGCGGTGCGCAGGCGCAGGCGTCGCGCGCGCTGGATTCGTTCTTCGCCGAGTCCGCCCACTATCCGCACAGCGATCGGCAACTGCTCAGCGGCGCCACGGCGTCGGGCATCGCCGAGTTCTGCAGCCAGCATCCGGAGTCGATGCTGGTGATGCCGCCGAGCGTGCGCAGCTATCTGCCGCGCCCGTTTCACAGTTCCTTGCGCACCGAGGTGCTACGCCAGGTCACCACACCGATGCTGACCATGCTGCCGGACACCTATGCAGTGCCCGAACTGCCGAAAACCGGTGGCCGCGTCGCCTGCTGGATCACCGGCGATGAAACGCGTCTCGACCACGTGCGTGAAGCCGCGTCGTTGGCCCGTCAGCGCGATGCCGAACTGCATCTGCTGTTCGTACTGCCCGAAGTCAGCGAAGGCCTGATGCTGGAAGCGCTGTACTCCGAGCGTCCGCTGGCCGAGCCTGCGGCGATCCAGCGGCTCGACGATATCGCCGCGCGGGTAGGGGACGATGTGCGAGTGCGGGTCCAGATCGGCACTGGCCAGACCCAGCGCACCCTGGCGAAGCTGCTGCGGCAGAGCCGGGCTCAGACCCTGGTGGTCGATCGCGACACAGCGGTGCGCAAGCGCCTGCTGCTCTCGTCGTTCACTTCGGCACTGCGTGAAAGCCCCTGCCTGCTGATCTGCGTGCCTCCGCGCTTCAAGCAGGAGAACGATCTGCTGCCGCCGCCGAATGCACGGCAACGGCTGGAGAAGAAGCTGATGCAGCCCGCGCTGATCGAAGCGCGCCGCGTGATTGCGCAGCCACGCCGCTCATGGCTGGCCGCTGACTGGTCGTCGGATTTCGCTCCCGCTTGAGGCTTGGCTACTGCTGGCTTTCCTTGGCGTAGCGGAAGGCCAGCACCTGGGCGCTGCCCGGTACGATGTCCTGCCAGCGATCCTCCTCGAAGCCGAGGATGACAACCCCGCAAGTCGGCAGCTCGATGAACGGCAACGGGCCGTCGACGAGCAGGCGGGTGACGTCGGTGAAGCCCGGGTTGTGGCCGAACATCAGCACCTGGTCATCGGCCTCGTCCAGCGTATTGATCAGGTGCAGCAGGGTGCCCGGCGTTGCGTCGTAGATGCGCTGCTCGATGCTGATCTGCGCTTCCGGCAGCTCGAAGGTTTCGGCGAACAACTGGGCCGTGGTCAGTGCCCGGACGGCGGGGCTGGCGATCATCCGGAACGGCTGCGTCAGCATGCCTTGCAGCCGCAGCGCCATGATCGGCGCGTCGCGACGGCCGCGCGGATTCAGCGGGCGATCGAAATCGGCGAGCATCGGGTAATCCCAGCTCGATTTGGCGTGGCGGATCAGGATCAGGCGTTTCATGGGCGCGAGATTACCGGAAGCGGATTACCGCTTTCGGAATGCTTGGGAATGGGGAGAGAGACCTGCAGATGAATCGCAAATGGCTACGTTACGGTGCGTACGCACTGGTGCCGGTGGCGCTGTACTTCGTCAATGTCGAAGTACAGACCCGTCGCGGCATCGCGGCGATGGCGGCGACTGAACTCGAGTTTCGACCATTGGCGGCAGCGCTGGTTCAAGCCAGAGCCGAGGGCAAACCGGTGCTGGCCGATTTCTCCGCGATCTGGTGTCCGACCTGTCGCCGTCTGCACACCGAGGTGTTCAGCGATCCCGCCGTGAAGGCCGCGATCAACGCCGGCTACGTGCTCAGCAGCATCGACTATGAATCCGCCGAGGCGCCGGCCTTCATGGCCCAATACGAGGTCAGCAGCTTTCCGAGCCTGCTGGTGCTCGATGGCGACGGCGCCTTGCTGCGCAAGCTGCCGATCACGTTCGATCCTGCGGCGTTTGCGGCTGCCCTGAAGCATTAATTGCGCAGATAGACATCGAAGCGGAGTTGCGTGCCTTCAAAGCGCAGCGAAGGCTCGACACCGGCCAGCGGCGGCGCTTTCGACGGCCGCTTGACCACCACTCTATGACGCGCTGCGAGCAGCGCCGGCGCCAGCAGTTCGTCGGCATCGGCATCGCCACCGGTGAGATCACGCAGGATCTGCATTTCCTTCGACGGCAGCGCCGCCTTGCCATCGTCCGGGTACATCGGATCGAGATGGACGACGTCGAACGCCGCGCGATTTTCCGGCAGCGCCATGAACGCGCAGGCATCGGCTTCGATGATCGCGATGCGTTCGCCAATCGCCTGTGTTGCCGACGTGGCGAGCACGCGGGCGAGGGCGTCGTGTAGCAGCGCGCAGACCGTCGGATTGCGCTCGACCAGGGTCACGCGGGCGCCGAGTGCCGCCATCAGATAAGCGTCACGGCCGAGTCCGGCGGTAGCATCGAGCACCTGCAGCAGGCCGTCTTCCGGCTTGCGTGGCTTGTGCAGGCCGATCGCCTTGCCGAGCGCCTGCTTGCGGCCGGCGCCGATGCGGCGGCTGACATCGGCAGTCAGCCAATCGGCGTAGATCGCGCCGTATTGCGGGCGATGCAAGGCCCGCAGGCAGAGATAGTCGCTGCCGTGTTCGGTCTGTGTTTCGAGGGCAAATGAAAAACCCCGGGCCTCGCGGTCCGGGGTCTTCATGCTCGGCGGCGGCCGATCAGCCAAGCTTCGAAGCATCGAAGAAGCTGGTCATGCGCTGCGCCAGCATCATGTCGCCGTCGAGCTGCAGCTTGCCGGTCATGAATGCAGTCATGCCGTTCAGATCGCCCTTCAGCAGCGAGACGAGATCGTCGTCTTCCATCGTCAGGGTGACGTCGGCGTTGGCCGCCGTGCCCTGGTCGAGCGAACAGCTGCCGCCCTTGATGCTCAGGTAAGCCGGCGACGAGATGGCGAACTGGACGACGGCATCGGTGCCGGCGGCGGCGCTGGCATCAAACGCGGCGGGGAGTTTCTTCAGGAAGTCGATGGCGCTCATGGGGGTGCTCCTTAAAGGGAGCCGCATCCTACTCGGGCCGCCGCCGTGATGTAAACAACTGTAAACATAATTACCGAGCATCCGGACCGGACGGCGTCGTCATCATCGACTGGACCCGCGCGGCAGTCGTTGCCGATAGCAGCACCGGGGCGATCGAGCTGCGATACAGCCGCCCCTGCACCGTCATGCTTGCAGCAAGGCCTTCTGCCGTACGGTGATCGAGCACGACGTAGTCCGTCCCTTCGGCTAGATCGCCGGCCAGCGATTTGAAGGCGCGGAACGCCGAGCCCTTGGGCAGGCCGGCTGCTTCGTCGAGTTCGCGCATCGACAGCCAGCCGGAGTAATCACTCGTTCCGGTAGTCACGAGCCTGGCTCGGCGTTCGTTGGCTCGCGGGTCGACAGCAGGAAAGGGACTTGGGTCATTCGGTTCAGGTTCGGAATGACGGGATTCTACGAGTGATGTCGTCGCCGTGAGCGGCCGGGAAATTCCGAAAACAGCGACCTGGTGGCGCACCATTTGCGGCCCGATGTGCCGCAGCGCTCAGGCCTTCAGCGGCGCCCGGTGTACGGCAAGGGGCCTAAGTCTTTATCCTTGTACTTGATTAGTCCCGGTTTTTGCCGGTTTTTCCGGAACTTCACGGCGAATCTGGCCTCACAGCCAAGCTAGTGGTTCAAACGATCCGAGACATTTGCAGCGCCCGGAATGCTCCACCAAGCGTCCGGCTTTCAATCCGGCAAGCCAAGGCTGCGCCGCGACCTACAAGGAATCAGGATGGACCTGTCCAGCGCCGCCGCCCCGACGACGGAATCCGCAAGCCCCGCCGGCTCGCACAACCCATGGCGTTTCTGCGTGGCGCCGATGATGGATTGGACGGATCGGCATTGCCGGTTTTTCCATCGCCAGTTGACCCGACACACGCGGATGTACACGGAAATGGTCACCACCGGCGCGCTGCGCCATGGTGACGTGCCGCGCCATCTGCGCTTCGACAAGGCCGAGCATCCGGTCGCCCTGCAGATCGGCGGCAGCGATGTGCCGCTGCTCGCCAATGCCGCCGAACTGGGTGCGGAATACGGTTACGACGAACTGAACCTGAACTGCGGCTGCCCGTCCGATCGCGTGCAGGACGGCGGTTTCGGCGCCTGCCTGATGATGGGTCCGAAGCAGGTCGCCGCCGGCGTGCTGGCGATGAAGAAGGCCAGCGGCCTGCCGGTGACGGTGAAGTGCCGCATCGGCGTCGACTACAGCGAGGACTACACCTTCCTGCGCGATTTCATCGAGCCGATCGCCGAGACCGGCTGCACCACGTTCATCGTCCACGCCCGCAAGGCCTGGCTGAGCGGCCTGAGCCCGAAGGAAAACCGCGAGATTCCGCCGCTGCGCTACGACACGGTCTACCGCCTGAAGCAGGAATTCCCGCAACTCACCATCGTCATCAATGGCGGCATCCACACGATGGATGAATGCCTGGCTCATCTGAAGCAGGTCGATGGCGTGATGCTGGGCCGCGAGGTTTACGAGAACCCGTACCGGCTTGCCGAAGTCGATTCGAAACTGTTCGGCGATACGCGGCCGGCACCGACCCGGGTCGAAGTGGTCGATGCGATGTACGACTACATCCACGCTGAACTGGAAGCCGGCAACAGTCTGCCGCACATCACCCGGCACATGCTCGGCCTCTATCGCAACCAGCCGGGCGGCAAGCAGTTCCGGCGCGTGCTCAGCGAGCACGACGCCAGCCGCGAACCGGATTGGGACACGATCGAAGCGGCGCTTGCCGAAGTGGAACGGGCCGCAGCCAACGTCGGCAACCGCGCGGCCGCGTGAATCGTCCGATCTTGTTGTTGTCGGACCTGCATCTGCCAAACACGCCATCGCCACTGCGCGAACGCTTTCTCGCCTTTCTCGCCGGCCCGGCTCGCGAGGCTGAAGCGGTCTACATGCTCGGTGATCTCTTCGAGGTGTGGATCGGCGATGCCGAAGGTCTGGCCGATTACCGTTCGGAAGCCGATGCCTTGCGCGCGTTGCGCGACAGCGGCGTCCGGGTTTGCTACCAGCATGGCAATCGCGATTTCATGCTCGGCACCGCGTTCGCGAAAGCGGCCGGGCTCGAACTGCTGGCCGATCCGCTGATCGTCGATCTGGCCGGCGAGCCGACCCTGCTCAGCCACGGCGACATCTGGTGCACGGATGACCTTCCATATCAGCGCTGGCGTCGTTTCTCGCGCAATCCCGTGGCTCAGTTCATCTACCGGCGTCTGCCGCGCGCTTGGCGTCAGAAAGTGGCCGGCCAGGCGCGGGGTGATGGCACGCGCAACAAGCCGGCGGCGATTCTCGACGTCAATGCCGATGCAATCCGCCAGGCGTTCATCGAGCATGGCGTCGCCCGGATTATCCACGGCCATACGCATCGGCCGACCGTGCACCAGCTCGATATCGACGGCCGCAAGGTCGAACGCCTGGTGCTCGCGGACTGGCGGCCGGAGCACTGCGAGTACCTGCAGGTTGACGACGCAGGCCTGATTCGCAAGACCGTAGTCAACTGACGGCGGCAGCCCGGACGGCGGGCAAGGTAAGCTCGAATCGAGCCCGAAACCGACAACCCGCCGATGCGCCACGCCCTGCTGCTTGCTCCCTTGTTCACCCTGCTGCTCGGTCTGTTCGGCGCGCCCGCGGCGACTGCCGCCGATCAGGCGCTCTGGGAAAAATCGACCCTCAACCAGATCCTCAAGCGCGGCGAACTGAGAGTCGGCCTGGAAGCCGGCTACCTGCCGTTCGAGATGCGCGACAAGCGTGGCGAGATCATCGGTTTCGATGTCGATCTGGCCAAGCTGATGGGCCGCTACATGGGCGTCAAGGTCAGCTTCGTCAACACCCAGTGGGACGGCATCATCCCGGCGCTGCTCACCGACAAGTTCGACATCCTGATGTCCGGCATGACCATCACGCCGGAGCGCAATCTGCAGGTGAACTTCGCTCGGCCCTACATCGTCATCGGCCAGACCATCCTGCTGGCGAAGAAGCATGCGGATACCGTGAAATCGGTCAAGGATCTCAACGATCCGAAATACGTGATCGCCACCAAGCTCGGCACCACCGGCGATATCGCCGCCAAACGTTTTCTCGGCAAGGCCAAGCTGAAGACTTTCGAGACTGAAGCCGATGCTGCGCTGGAAGTGCGCAACGGCCGCGCCGATGCCTTCGTCTACGACCTGCCGTTCAACGTCGTCTACATCGCGCAGTTCAAGGACTCACTGATCCATTTGAAGGAGCCGTTCACCAAGGAGCCGCTGGGCTGGGCGGTGCGCAAGGGCGACCCGGATTTTCTGAACTGGCTGGATCATTTCCAGGATCAGATTCGCAATGATGGGAGTTATGACGCGTTGTATGGCAAGTGGTTTGAGGGGGTGGCTTGGTTGGCGAATGTGCAGGGCGGGTGAGTCGTGCTGTGCTTGCCGAGCGAAATGGGTTGAGCTTACTCATTCAATACACGGCGGCTTATTGACGTACAGCCTTAATTCCGATTTAACGGAGATGTAAGTTGCGTATAAAAGATGAATTTAAAAAATCTGGTTACTTCTGGCTTGCTTCTGGTCCAGAAAAAAAGATACCTGGAACGCTTGTTATTACGGATGGCGGGAATATAGAGCTTGAAGTGGTTGGACTTTTTGATGAAAGCATAGAAGGATTTAAGGAAGCTCTGAATAACCCGCGCCGAGTGGAGTCACACGTCGTGGATAACGCTTGAAGCCGCCGATCTGGCGATTTTCCGCTCAATCTACTGCTGCGGGGCTTTGACGCGCCCCGGTTTTC
>NZ_JAHFRY010000045.1 GCF_023266035.1 Nevskia sp. | reverse complement strand
TGCTCAGTCTCTGCTGGCAAAGCTTTCTCGAAGCCGGCGCCCGCTGGGTATCGGACAGTTGCGTGACGATGGCCGCCGCCGTCGCCTTCTTCGCCTCGTTCTCGCTGGCGCCGACTCTGGTGATCGTCATCGCCGTGGCCGGCTTCTTCTTCGGCCCCGAAGCCGTGCAGGGCCGCCTGCTCAAGGAGATTGCAGGACTTACCGGTGACGATGGTGCAAAGGTCATCCAGACCATGGTCGCCAGCGCCTGGAAAGCCGACAACAGCAGCTGGACAACGACGATCTCGACGATCGCGATCATCGTCGGTGCCTCGGCCACCTTCTCGCAGTTGCACGACGCGGTGAACACCATCTGGCGTCGCTCCGATGCCATTGCGCCGCCGGCCACTTCGACGCTGTGGGTCGGCGCCCGCCAGCTGCTGAAAGTGCGCTTGATGTCGTTCGGTATCGTCATCGGCATCAGCTTCCTGATGCTGGTGCTGCTGGTGCTCGATGCCGGCATGACCGTCGCGATCGAATGGCTGTGGGGCGTCGACAGCGTGCTCTATGTCGCCCAGCAGGCCACGGTGCTGCTGATGCTGTGCACGATCTTCGCGATCCTGCTGCGCCTGATGCCGGAGCAGCCTCTGCGCTGGCGCGACGTATTTGCCGGCGCGCTGGTGGCCGCCGTGCTGTTCACCGCCGGCAAGCATCTGTTCGGGCTTTATCTCGCCCGCGCCGGTACCGCCAATGCCTTCGGCGCCGCCGGTTCGCTGGCGGTGATTCTGATGTGGCTGTTCTATTCGGCCGCCGTGTTCCTGTTCGGTGCCGAGTTCGCTGCCGCGTGGACACGCTTGTCCGCGCTCCGGGATGAACCGGCCGACGACGTGCTGGCCGTGGGCACACGAGATGCCCCTGATCGTCGTGGCCCATGAGGGCCCGGCCCTTTCACTGGCCATCCATCCGGAGACAACCGACATGAGCATTCTGAAACTGAGAGAACTGATCAAGGACGTGAAGGTGGCGATGTTCACGACCACCGACCACGACGGCCTGATCCGCAGCCGGCCGCTGCAGACGCTGGATATCGATGCCCAGGAAGGCGTCGGTGACCTGTGGTTCTTCACCTCGAACAAGTCGCCGAAGGTCGACGAGATTGCCGATGACCAGCACGTCAATCTTTCCTACGCCGACCCGGTCCATCACCGCTTCGTGTCGGTATCCGGTACGGCCACCGCGACACGCGATCTCGAACGGATCCGGCGCCTGTGGAAGCCGGTTCACAAGGCCTGGTTTCCGGAAGGCATCGACGATCCGACATTGACGGTGATTCATGTCCGCATCATCCAGGCCGAATACTGGGACGCGCCGAGCAGCGGCATCGTCAACGCCTTCGGTATCGCCAAGGCGATCATGCTCGGCGAAACCTACGAGCCTGGCGAGAACGAAAAGCTGCGTCTGCGCGAACTGGCAGACGCCGACAGCAGCCGCTGAAGCGGCATCCGGGCCGGGCCGATGCAGGTCGGCCCGGCCTTTCTCGTTCTGCCGATCAGGCGCTGATCGAAACGCCATCCGCAGACTTCGTTTGACGCGTACTTTCTACCGATCATCCGGGCACCACGCCACCTGACCGATGCGGGATTGCCGACGATCCTCCCCGGACCCTTCCCACGCCAACAGAAAAAAGCCTTTCCCAGTAACTGCTTGCGAATTTCTTGCCGGTCCGGGAACGGCGGTTGCTCTACTGTCAGGCATGCCACTGAAGAGCACGACTCGTCCAGATTTCTGAGCAAGTCGAACAGGGGCCGATCTGCAAAAAAGCAGCCGGACGCTCTTCATGAAGCGTTTCGCAGGTATCTCGTCGAGCCGACAGGCACCCGCTTAGTCAATCTCAGAATTCCCCTAAATTTCGCTAATTCCAATAAAGAAGCAGGAGCTGACCATGAACATGAAGAAGAAAGCCTTCGTACTCGCCTTTCTGGTAGCCACGGGTTCGGCCAGCGCCGCACCGGGACTGCTGGCCCCTGGCCGGACTGCCGCACTGAACGTGTTTCCGAATTTGGGCAGCTCGGTACTGCTGACGCCGCTGCGTTCGGTGCAGGCCGCCCGCGCCGCACGTGCTGACCGTTTCGCCGATGCCGTGTCCTCGAACAACGGGGCGATGGCCCTGGCCAGTGCCGATGCCAGCAGCCTGCCGGGGCTCGAAGCGCTCCGTGAACGCGCCGCCAACCGGGCTGATCGTCCGTCGCTGCTCAGCGATGTCGGCAAGGGCGATGGCAGCTCCAGTTTCAACTTCGATTCCGCCACGTCCACCAACAGCGACGGCAGCCTGTCGCGCAGCTACACGACGGCCTTCGAGCGCAACACCGATGGCAGCCGGACCACCAAGGTGCTGTTCGATAATGCCGACGCCTCCCGAACGGTCGATGCCAAGAGCGACACCAAGCTCGAAACCAGCTTCACCCTGAACGGCGAGCGCGAGCCGGTGGCCGCGCCTGGCCGCGCCCTGCGTCTCGGCAAGGTCGAGATGGCGGTCGACTACAACCGCGATGCCAGCCGCAACACCAAGATTGAAGGCACCGCTTCGTCGGACAAGGAAACCAAGACCTCCGCGAAGACCGACTACTCGAGCAAGTTCGACAGCAGCCGGCCGTTCGACGGCAAGGCCTTCGACGTCACTTACCGCAGAGAGCTGACACCGGCCAACGGCGAGACCGTGGTCCGTTCGAGCGATAGCGCCGCACAGACGCCCGCCGCTCGCCCGCAGTTGCGCGAAACCGCGAAGGACAACGCCGCGCAGCGCCAGGAAAACCGTCAGGCCCGTCGCGACGAGCGTCAGGGTCTGGCCGGTGAGCAGCTGAAGGAAACTGCGCAGAAGAACGCCGCCGAACGCAAGGCGAACCGTGAGGAACGCCGCGCGAACGCCCAGCCGGCGCTGAGCAGTGACCAGCTTCGCGAGCAGGCTCAGGCCAATGCCGAGCAGCGCCAGGAAAACCGTCAGGCTCGTCGCGATGAGCGTCAGGGTCTGGCCGGTCAGCAGTTGATCGAAACCGCGCAGAAGAATGCCGAGCAGCGCCAGCAGAATCGCGCCGACCGCAGCGAAGCGCGGATGAACAACTGACGCCACGCGTTCATTGATGCAAAAGAGGCTGCTTCGGCAGCCTCTTTTTCGTGGCTGATCAGGGTACGACAGAGCTTTCAGGACATGGCACATGGTTGAAACCAGAGGGCCGAATGCCGCGACCTTCTTCGGCGCGAGCGGCGAGATGGCCGAGCGGATGGCGGGGCACGACTGGGCCTCGTCGACCGTCGGCAGCCCTGAAAACTGGCCACTGAGCCTGCAGACCGCAGTGCGCCTGATGCTGGGCTCGCGCTTCGCGATGTGGGTGGGCTGGGGCGACGACCTGGCCTTCTTCTACAACGACGCCTATCGGCCGACCCTGGGCGTCAAGCATGACTGGGCACTGGGCCGCGCCACCCGAGAGATCTGGAGCGAGATCTGGCCGGAGGTCAAACCCCGAATCGATGCAGTGATCGGCCAGGGCCTTTCCACCTGGGACGAAGCCCTGTGCCTGTATCTGGAGCGCGGTGGCGAACGCGAGGAGACGTACCACACGTTTTCGTACAGCCCGCTGGTCGGCGACGACGGCATCAACCGGGGTCTGCTCTGCGTCGTCGTCGAAGAGACCGACCGGGTCATCGGCGAGCAGCACCTGGCCCAGCTGCGCGATCTGTCTGCGGCGTTCAGCGCAGCGAACACCGAGAACGAGCTGTTCTCGATCCTCGAAGAACAGTTGTCCGCAGCGCGGCAGTCGGTGCCGTTCTCGATCACCTTGCTGTGCGACGACAACGACAGCGGCATTTCGCTCGCCGCCCAGACCGGCGTTCCTCCGGAGCAGCTGGCGCGGCTGGCCCGTGACGCCAGACAGGACTGGCCGCTGGACGCCGTGCTGGCCAGCGGAGAACCACAGATCGTTGCGGCCCTGCCGTTCGGCAAGCTGCCGGAGCCATCCGGACAACGAGCGCCGACCCAGGCGGTGCTGATGCCGATTGCCGGCCATCGCCAGGACACGGCGCGGGCGCGACCGATCGGCGTCTTCATCGCCGGCCTCAATCCGGACCGGCCATTCAGCAGCGCCTATGCCGATTTCCTGAAGCTGCTGCTCGGCCAGTTGTCGGCCGCGCTGACCTCCGCCCGCGCCTATGCCTTCGAGCGCCGGCGCGCCGAAGAACTGGCCGAGCTAGACAGCGCCAAGACCGCGTTCTTCTCCAATGTCAGCCACGAGTTCCGCACCCCGCTGACCTTGATGCTCGGCCCCACCGAAGCCGCGCTGGACAGCCCCGGCCAGACGCTGGCCGGCGAGCAGCTGGCGCTGGTGCATCGCAACCAGGAGCGCTTGCTGAAGCTGGTCAACACCTTGCTCGATTTTTCGCGCATCGAAGCCGGCCGCCTCGAGCTGCAGTTCGAACCAACCGACCTGCCGGCGTTCACCGCCGAACTCGCCAGCCTGTTCCGTTCCTCCACCGAACGCGCCGGCCTGAGCCTGACGGTGCATTGCCCGGCGCTGCCGGAGCCGGTCTGGGTCGATCGGGAGATGTGGGAACAGATCATCCTCAATCTGCTTTCCAACGCCTACAAGTTCACCCTCAGCGGCAGCATCGCCGTCAGCCTGGTGGCGGCTGGATCGAATGTACTGCTCAAGGTGCGCGATACCGGCATCGGCATTCCAGCCTCCGAGCTGCCGCAGATCTTCGAGCGCTTCCGGAGAGTCAAGGGCTCGCTCGGCCGCACCCATGAAGGCACCGGCATCGGCCTGGCGCTGGTCTGGGAACTGGCCAAGCTGCATGGCGGCGTCGTGGCGGTGACCAGCACCCTGGGCGCCGGCACCGAGTTCACGGTATCGATCCCGATGGCGCAGCGCGGCGCCCAGGCGGACCTCGCGGTGGCGCCGCGCCAGCCCGATCTGATCTCGAAGCGGGCGCGCAGCTATGCCGCCGAAGCGGAACGCTGGAGCCTGGAACTGGAGGAGCAGCAGCCAGAACTGGCAACCCAGGTTCAGCGCCCCGACAACCGGCCGCGCATCGTCCTCGCCGACGACAATGCCGACATGCGCAACTACGTGAAGCGCCTGCTTTCGGAGAGCTGCGAGGTGCTGGCCGTCGGCGACGGCCTCGACGCCTTGCAGGCGATCCAGCGCGACAAGCCCGATCTGGTGGTCAGCGATGTGATGATGCCGGGCCTCGATGGCTTCGAGCTGCTGAAAGCCTTGCGGGCCGATCCGGCCACGGCCTCGATTCCGCTGCTGCTGCTGTCGGCACGTGCCGGTGAAGAAGCACGCGTGGAAGGCCTGCGCGCCGGCGCCGACGATTACCTGACCAAGCCGTTCCGGGCGCAGGAACTGGTGGCCCGGGTGACCAGCGTGCTGACCCTGGCCAGCACCCGCCGCGAAGCGCTGAGAGTGGAAGCCAAGCTCAAGGCCGATCGCGACAGCATTCTCGAATCGATCAACGAAGGCTTTCTGTCGATCGATCCGGAATGGACCATCACCTACGCCAATCGCGCCGCTGAAAAGCTGCTCGCCGTGCAGCGCGCCGATCTGCTGGGCGGCCATTTCTGGACGCTTTATCCGGCGCTCGATGACAAGGTGTATGCGGTCGCCGTGCGCGGCGCCATGAACGCGCGCACAGCCGCCGTGTTCGATTACTACTACGAGCCCTGGAGTCGCTGGTTCGAGGTCTCGGTCTATCCGACGACACCCGGCGGCATCAGCATCTATTTCCGCGACGCCACCGAACGCAAGCGGACCTTGATGGCGCTGCATGAGGCCGATCGCCGCAAGGACGAGTTCCTGGCCACTCTCGCCCACGAGCTGCGCAACCCGCTCTCGCCGATCCGCAATGCAGCGGAAGTGCTGTCGCTACCCAGCATCGGCAGCCGCGAAATCACCGTCAGCACCTCGATCATCCAGCGCCAGGTGCAGCACATGGCGCGGCTGCTCGACGATCTGCTCGACATCTCCCGGATCACGCGCGGCAAGATGGAACTGAAGAAAAACCATATCTCGATCGACAGCGTGATCGAGGCCGCGCTGGAAAGCGCCGGTCCGCTGGTCAAGAGCCGCGGCCATCGCCTCGACGTGCAGCGCCCGCGTTTCGATCAGGACATCGACGGCGATCCGGTTCGCCTTTCGCAAGTGCTGACCAATCTGCTGACCAATGCCGCGAAGTACACCGACGCACCCGGCCGCATTGCTTTGTCGGCGAGTGTCAGCGGCAACGATCTGGTCTTCGAGGTCCGCGACTCCGGCATCGGCCTGACCTCGGAGCAGCTCGGCGGCGTGTTCGACATGTTCTCGCAGGTGCAGTCCGCGAAAAGCCGCTCGGAAGGCGGCCTGGGCATCGGCCTGACCCTGGTCAAGGGCATCGTCGAACTGCACGGCGGCAGCATCGAAGCGAGCAGCCCCGGCCTGGGCCGCGGCAGCAGCTTCCGCGTCTGCCTGCCGATCGTGCGCAGCACAGCGATCGCCGCGCAGACCGAGGAATCGCCGCCCCTGGCGCCGGCTGCGCAGGCGCTGAGAGTGCTGATTGCCGACGACAACCGCGACGCCGCCGAATCGCTGGCGATCCTGCTGGAGATCGACGGCCACGAGGTACGCACGGCGTTCACCGGCCGCGAAGCGATCGCGCTGGCGCAGGAACTGAAGCCGCACATCGCCTTCCTCGACATCGGCCTGCCGGACATCTCCGGCTACGAAGTGGCCCGGGCGCTGCGGGAAACCGCCGCAGCCAGCCATCCGATCAAGCTGGTCGCGGTGACTGGCTGGGGCCAGGCCGAGGACAAGCAGAACGCAGTCAATGCCGGCTTCGATCTGCACTTCGTCAAGCCGGCCAGTCCGGACCGGCTGAAGCGTGTGTTCGAGAGCCTGGCGCCTTAGGCAGGGATAACGCCGTCATGCCCGCGAAGGCGGGTGTCCAGTTCCGATGCAGCGCGCGACAGCCCCAACTGGATCCCCGCCTACGCGGGGATGACGAGATATGAAAAGGCCGCCGGCATTTCTGCCGGCGGCCTTTTCATTGCGCCTCTGCTGCCGCGACTTCTCAGGCCGTCGCCGCTTCTTCCAGCGTCTCGAGGACTTCGCCGTGCTGGCCATTGCTGGTCGCGGCATCGGCGATCACGTCGTGGACGAAGCGGAGCTTCTCGATCACCGGCGGCGTCAGCACGAACGGATAGGCGTCGGCGTGGCCCAGGCTGCGATTGAGGCTGTTCAGCGCATAGGTGAGCGCGATCCAGCGATCGATCATCAGATCGAATCCGCTGGCGCCCGGCTGGCCTTCATCGATCAGCGTCAGCGCCGGCTCGTTGGGCCGCGCCGGCATCAGCGCGAAGCCGCAGGCCGCTGCGGTTTCCAGGGTGTCGACGATGTGGAGGTAGTGCGCCCAGGTTTCGGCCCAGTCTTCCCAGGGATGCATGGTCGCGTAGGAGCTGACGAAGTTGCTCGGCCAGTCTGCCGGCGCGCCGTTCTCGTAATGCTTCTTGAGCGCTTCTTCGTAGTCTTCGCGCTCGTCACCGAACATGGCTCGGCAGGGTTCGCTCCACTTCGATTCCTGGACCAGCAGATCCCAGTAGTAGTGGCCCACCTCATGCCGGAAATGACCGATCAGCGTCCGGTATGGTTCGTTCAACTTCTGGCGGCGGCGCTCGCGCTCGGCATCATCGGCTTCGGCGAGATTCATGGTGATCACACCTTCATCGTGGCCGGTGAGCACCGGCTCGCCACCTTCGACGCTGAGATCGGCCTTGAACTCATAGACCAGCCCGCGCACCGGATCGATGTCCTTGCCGAACACCGGCAGGCCCAGGCTCATCAGCGTGAAGATCAAACGGCGCTTGGCGGTTTCCATCTTCTGCAGTAACTGCAGGTTGCCAGGAATGGAGAGGTCCGGAATGGTGCGGGTCAGGCGGCAGGATTCGCAGTACTCGTGCGGATCGTCGGCGGCCAGCACCCAGTTGCAGATCTCGTGATCGGTGGCGTTCTTGCACGGGCGGAAAATCTGGCCACTCGTTTTCTCATCGCCGCTGGTGAACAGGCCCAACTCGGGGCGCTGATCGTCCGGCCGCAGCGTGCAGACATCGAGCACGGCGGGAACGAAAGCCAGGACTTCGCTGCAGGTCAGGCAGCGTACGTTTTCGAAGAAGGCCAGCGCATCGCAGGCATCGCAGTGGAAAGTTTTCATGGGGTTTGTCGGTGGGTTGAGTGATGCCGTTATGGAGCGCGTTGTTGATGGAGTCGGTCGAACGAGAACAGCGCCGCCAGTGGATGTGACTCGCGGCGAATCAGCTTGGTGATCAGCGCGGCACCGGCCGCGCTGAAGGTGATGCCATTGCCGCCATAGGCCATGGCGAACTGCACGCGCGGGCCGTGCTGCGGATGCGGGCCGAAGAACGGCAGACCGTCATCGGTTTCGGCAAAGGTGCCGGCCCAGGCAAACGTCGGCTGCAGGGGCAGATTCGGGAACAGCTTGGCCACCCGTTTGCGCAGGATGCCGGCCTTGCGGTCGACGCTGGCATCGCGGCGCAGAGGGATATCGATGTCATCGTCTTCGCCGCCGATCAGCAGGCGGCCGTCACCGGTGGAACGCATGTACAGATACGGCCGTGCCGATTCCCAGACCATGGTTTCGGCCAGCGGGCCGAGGGCTTCCTTATCGATGGGATCGGTGATGAAGGCGTAGCTGCTGCGGTTTCTGGCGACGCGAGTATCGAGATACTGCTGCGAGGCATAACCGGCCGCGAACACCAGGTGTCCGGCCGTGATGGTGATGCCGTCGGCGGTGCGCGCGACAACGCCCCGAGTGGAGGCCTCGAAGGACTCCAGCCGGGTGCGATCGAAGATCGAGACGCCGCGCTTTTCCAGCCGCATCAGCAGGCGATAGGTAAGCCGGTAGGGATCGATGCGGCCGGCCAGTTCACTGAAGATCGCCATCGCCGATGAAAATCCGTACTGCTCGCGTATCTCGCCACGCTTGAGCAGGCTTACTGCAAAGCCGTGACGCTGGCGCAGTTCGTACTCCGCATTCAGGCGGCCGACATGAAACAGGCTGCTGGCGAAGTAAAGGCTGTGCATGCGGGCGAAATCGACATCGCGAACCGTTGCCGCCAGTTCCTGCAATTGCGGAATCGCATCGGCGCAGGCGCGGTAGGCGAGCACGGCATTGTCCTCGCCATAGCGCGAGGCCAGTTCGGTCATGTGGGTGTCGATCTCGTACTGCAGCAGCGCGGTGCTGGCGGCACTGCTGCCCCAACCGATATCGCGCTGCTCGATGACCACCACGGACTGGCCATCATCGGCCAGCGATTGCGCGATCAATGCGGCGGTGATGCCGCCGCCGACGATCAGCACATCGCAGCGGGTATCGGCGGTCAATGCCGGAAACGACTTCATCAGGCCGTTCTTGACCGCCCAGAATGGGTAGCCGCTTTTCAGATCCATGGCCGCGAAGTCTCTATCTCATTGAATGACGATCCCTGTAAATCTCGTCATGCCCGCGCAGGGGGCATCCAGTGCCGATGCGTTGCGCTGCAGCCAAAACTGGATTCCCGCCTGCGCGGGAATGACGCGTGTTTCCTAAGGGAAGAATGTTTCCTACGGCTTGATCAAGCTGCCAAGACCCAGCAAGGCAGCTTCGCCTTCCGAAGTCAGCACGTGCATGCCACCCCAGCCGCGCAGCACCAGACCCTTGCGCTCCAGATCACCGGCCAGGTCGACCGAGATCGACGCGCGCTGATCGTCGGCCAGTGCTCTCAATGCCTGCAGTTCCGTTGCCGACACTGAAATGGGCGCCGTTGGCGATCGCATCGATCAGGCTCGATCAGGCCGGAACGTCGACCAGAAAATCCGCCAGCTCGTCGGCGTGCTGCTCTTCGACGGCGAGGATTTCCTTGATCAGCTTGCCGGTGGTCGGATCGGCCTTGTCCAGGTACTGGATCAGCTCGCGATAGCTGTCGATGGCAATGCGTTCGGCGACCAGGTTTTCCCGGATCATGTCGGACAGCGATGCCCCGGCCACGTACTCGGCGTGGCTGCGGCAGGTCAGGGTATCCGGCGAAAAATCCGGTTCGCCGCCGAGCTGCACGATGCGCTCGGCGAGCTGATCGGCGTGGCCCTGCTCTTCGTTTGAATGGACGAGAAACTCGTCGGCGATGCTCTTCGAGTTGATGCCGCGTGCCATGAAGTGATGGCGGCGATAGCGCAGCACGCAGACCAGCTCGGTGGCCAGTGCCTCGTTGAGAAGCTTCAGCACCGTTTCGCGGTCCGCGGCATAGCCGGCGGTTACGGCGCCATCCTCGACATGCTTGCGGGCCTGGGCGCGCAGGGTCGGCGTATCGGTCAGCGTTGACTGAGTCATCGGGTTATTCCTTGATTGACGGTATTAAGAATGGGGGGTGAAGCTGAAGGTGCGCTTCGTCGCACAGCCGGAACGCGTCGTTGCGTAGCGGCGATCCTGTTCACTTGGAGAAATCGGCAAGCTGCGTGCCCGGCAGGTTCGACACTTGATAGAGCGCTTGCAGGCGCTGCCATCGCCGTTCGCAATGAGGAGTGCCGCCGCCGATCCAAGTAAAAAATGCCGCTGATCCAGCGCTTTCTTTACAAGCCGGGAACGGCGCAGGCACAAAGTCGATACCCCGGCAGTGACGGCTTTCCGTCCGGGAACGCCGCTTGCTCCTCAAGCTTGCAGCCCCATCCAAGCCTGTGGAATCGACATTCCTGTAAGCCGGAGATCGCCATGTACGCACCTGTTTCGAGACAACTGGACGCGCCTATCTCGGGCACTTCGGGACGAGCCTGCGCGGACAGCGGCAGTGCGTCGGCAAGCGCCTGTCCGAACACGGCGGCTTCAGGTCCGACCCATGACCAGAGGGCCGGCTTCGCACAGACCGCACAGCCGGCACCGCGCTATCCGGAGGAACTGGGCGTATCGGGCAAGCTCGAAACTGCCAGCAGTTCGCTGCCGATGATCCTGATCGCTGCCGTGCTGTTGCTGATTCCTGCCGTGGCGATGGGCTTCTTCAGCCACGCCCGCTGGCCAGGGCTGCTGCGCGGCTAAGTCGTTTCGGCAGACTCAGCCGCGTTCGGTAGCGCTCAAGGCCTCCCGAACGCTGACATAGAAAACCTGCTCCTTCTGCTGGTGACGTGCGCGCAGCTGCAGGCATATCTGCGATATCAGCATTTTTCTGCCGTCGATCGACGCGCTGCGGTGATACGCCGCCAGCAGATCACGCAGCCCATCATTGATCCCGGGACGCTGTTGCTCCCGGAACCCGCCTTGACGCCTTACTTCGCCAGCGCCTACGGACCCGCTCGCACTCTTTCCTGAAAACTTGCCTGCCCATAAGTTCATCGGTCTTGCTCCTGCGGGTCCGTCTGGCGTGCTGTTGCTGATCGACTGGCTAAACGCTGCGTAGAAACTCGATCAGGTCCGCGCTCAATCGCGCCTTGTGCGTGGCGAACAGGCCGTGCGCCGCGTCTTCGTATTCGATCAAGGTGGAATTGGCGATGGCCTGAGCAGCGGGGCGCGCGGAGCCATCGATCGGCACGGTCTTGTCGGCAGTACCGTGGATGATCAGGGTCGGCACCTTGAACGACGGCAGGTCCGTGCGGAAATCGGTGGTCGCGAAGGATTTGGCGCATTCCAGGGTCGCACGCAGACTGGCCTGCATGGCCATGCCGCGCGTCCAGTCCAGCACTTCCTGGCTGACCGGATGGGTCAGCATGCCGTCGCCATAGAAATCCCGGGCGAAGCTGGCGAAGAAGTTGGCGCGGTCTTTCTTCATGCCCTGGGTCATCTCCTCGAACACCACCGGCTCGGTACCTTCCGGGTTGTCTTCGGTCTTCAGCATGTACGGCACCACCGAAGCGATCAGCGCGGCCTGCACCACCGAAGCGCCCTGATGGCGCGACATGTAGCGCGCCACTTCGCCGCCGCCCATCGAGAAGCCGACGAGGGTCACGTCCTTGGCCTCGGTGTGCTTGATCACGGCGGCGAGATCGTCGGACAGGCTGTCGTAGTCGTAGCCGCTCCAGGGCTGCGATGAGCGACCGAAACCACGGCGGTCATAGGCGATGACCCGGAAGCCGGCAGCGGCGATGTCCATGGCCTGATCGTCCCAGCTGTCGGACGACAGCGGCCAGCCGGACATCAGGATGACCGGGCGGCCGTGGCCCCAGTCCTTGTAGAAAAGCCGGGTGTTGTCGTCGGTGGTTACGTAATTCATGTTGGATTTCCTCCAGAAAGTAGAAATGGCGGGCTGAAGTACAGGCTGCCTGTCATAAATCCGCGCGGGTGACGAAACGCAGTGCGCGTACTGCTCAGCCCGACCAATCTTGGACCCCAAGCAGCAGCCAACGTGCCCGTCATCGACACAAGTGCGCAAGAGCGGGGCTTGCCCACACATCACCACGAGCCTGCTGCGCGCTGCGGATAGGTCTGCAGCCTGGTGATGTCTGTTGTCTGGGCGCTTATGGCTCCTGCGAGGCCGGTGTGGGAGATCAGCCCACCGGTCCCTCCATCAACAGATCATCGAGCGAGAAACCACCATGAAAATCAGACCCCTCATCGCGACAACCGTCCTGCTGCTCAGTGCCACGCAGTTGCAGGCCCAAGGCCAGAGCGACGGCAAACCCACCGGCGGCGTCGGCACCGGCACTGCGAATGGCAAGGTCGACGGCAGCCCGACACCCGGCGGGCCGGACGAAAAGTCGAACCTGAAATTGAAGAAGAACAAGCGCAGCGGCACCGAAGGCACGCAGAGCGGTGCCAAGCCCGGCACGCCGACGGCCACTCCGGCAGAGGAACCCGGTACCGCAGGCAAGCCGACGACCCCGGGCAGCAGCAACACCCAGAGCGGCAAGAAGACCGGCGAGCCGGATGCCACGCATGATTACGGTCCGGGCAAGACCGACACGCCGACGCCGCGCTGAATCCGGCAGGAGTCAGGCCGGGCGCAGGCCCGGCCTGACTGGTTCCAGCAGGGGCTCAGGAATGCTCGCTCACCGGCGGCAAGCCCTGATCGGTCACCACCACCGGCTTTGAAGAACCCGCCGGCACACCGCTGGCCAGACTCGGCAGCCAGCGCAGCAGGTGATACGCGAGGATGCTGATCAGCCGGCGCAGCATCGGCGGCAGACGTGCCTTGTGCAGCGTCACTTCCTGGCACTTGTGCTCGATCAGACCTTCGAGATTGCTGCGCAAGGTAGCCGCGAACTCGGCATCGCGCATCACCAGATTCGATTCCAGGTTCAGGAACAAGCTCAGCGGATCGAGATTGCTCGATCCCACCGTCGACCAGTCATCGTCGATCACCGCGACCTTGGCATGCAGCGGCCGCTCGCGGTACTCGAAGATCCGCGCACCGGCGCGCAGCAGTTCGTCGTCCAGCGCCCGCGCCAGCCAGCGCACGATCGGCATGTCCGGACGCCCCTGCAGGATCAGCCGGACCTGCACGCCGCGCTCGGCAGCACGGCGGAACTCGCGCATCAGCCGATAGCTGGGCAGGAAGTAGGCGTTGGCGAGAATGATGTCGCGCTTCGCATTGCGGATGCCGATGCGATAGACGTGCTCGATATCGTCACGATGCCGATCGTTGTCGCGCACCACCAGCATCGCGCCGGTCTTGCCGTCGTCGCCGGTCTCGGCCCGGCGCTTCCGCCACGGCCGCCAGCGCCAGCGCGGGCTGGTCGCGACATCGTTGTTCTTGCTGAAGTGGGCGCGGATATGTTCGACCACCGGACCTTCGACCAGCACCGCGTAGTCCTGCTTCGATTCCGGCCCGTAGACGCGCAGATGCTCGGCCGACAGATTGATGCCGCCGATCAGCGCCTGCCTGCCATCGATGACCACGGTCTTGCGATGCAGTCGGCGGAAGATGTTGGTGCGGAAGCCCAGCTTGCGCGGCTGCGGATCGAACAGCTTGAAGCGGACGCCAGCGTCGGTCAGCGCGGTGATGAACGCCGGGGTCAATTCCTCCGAGCCATAGCCATCGACCACCAGTTCGACGTGCACGCCGCGCCTTGCGGCCTCGATCAATTTCACTTGAAGCTCGTTGCCGACCTGATCCTCGAACAGGATGAAGGTTTCGATCAGCACTTCCTGCGTCGCCTTGGCGATCGCTTCGAACACCAGTGGAAAGAACGCCTCGCCGTTCTCGAGCAGGCGCAGCCGATTGCCCTCGGTCCAGTGCCGGGTGGAAGACGATGTTTTGGCTGGAAGGCTCATGGCTGCAAGGTGGCGGTCAGTGCGGCGTGATCGGAAAGATGTTTCCACGGCGGCGCCGACAACACGTCGGCGGCGGCGACGGTGACCCCGCGGACGTAGATGCGATCCAGGCGCAGCAGCGGCACGCGTACCGGGAAGCTGCGCGGGCTGAGCTGGCCAGTGGCGACAAAGGCATCGACCAGCCCGGCCTTGGCCAGCATCGGGCCGGCGCGCTGGCGCCAGTCATTGAAATCGCCACCGACGATCAGCGGCGCTTCCGGCGGCAGTTCGGCAATGAAGGCGCACAGGCGCTCCAGCTGCTGCCGGCGATGCGTTTCGCGCAAGCCGAGGTGGGTGCAGATGGCATGCACTTCCAGCGGCGGCCGCTTGCCGCCTTGCGGCACCGCGAGCACGCAATGCAGGAAGCCGCGTGGCTCGGTGCCGAGAATGGAAATATCGTGATTGTCCCAGCGCAGGATCGGAAATTTCGACAACACCGCATTGCCGTGATGACCATCGTCATAGACCGCATTGCGGCCATAGGCGACATTGCCCCACAGCGAATCGGCAATGAAGCTCGACTGTTCCTGCGCAGGCCAGCCGGCATGGCGCAGCGCGTGACCCGCATGGCTGCCCAGCGTTTCCTGCAGGAACACGATATCGGCGTGCACCGCATGCACGGCCGCTTTCAGCTCCGGCAACACGAAGCGACGATTGAACTGGGCAAAGCCCATGTGGATGTTCAGGGTCATCAGGGTCAACGTGGGAAGGCTTGCTGGCATACGGCGCGAAGGAATCGGGTCAGTGTTCACTGGCAGTAGCGGCAGGTTCCGTTCCTGCGCTTGCTGTCCATTTCGCCGAGCTCGACGGGCACGCAATCTGCCCCGGCTCCGGGATGCAGACCAACCCGCCCCAGCCGCAAACCCGACATCGCTACCGGCCGCTCAAGCGCGGATTGGCGATCGCTTTCTTCCTGCTCGTTGCCTGGCTGATCTATCGCTACGGCCGCACGCTGGACTGGCCGAAGATCTGGCGCTCGCTGCAGCAGATCGATCGCAGCACCTTGCTGCTGGCGGCCGCCTGCTCGATGGGCAGCTATGCCGTCTATGCCTGCGTCGACCTGTTCGCGCGCAGCGCGCTGAGCTTGCAGATATCGAAAGCCAAGGCAATGGCGATCGCCTTCGTCTGCTACGCGTTCAATCTGAACTTCGGTTCCTGGGTCGGCAGCATCGGCTTCCGCTACCGGCTCTATTCACGGATCGGCCTCGGTGCGGAACAGGTCACGCGGGTGGTTGGCATGAGCCTGGTCACCAACTGGTCCGGCTACTTCCTGCTCGCCGGCGTCGCTTTCGCGTTCAACTTCGTCAAGCCGCCGGCTGGATGGGAAATCGGCAGGCTGGGTCTGACCATCGCCGGCGTCGCGCTGCTGGCGAGCCTGATTCTCTACATCGGGGCTTCGGCCTTCGCCAAGCGGCGCAGCTGGACGATACGCGGACGCGAGCTGAGCTTGCCGAGCGCTGGCTTCGCCACATTGCAGGTGCTGGTATCAAGCCTCAACTGGCTGCTGATCGCCGGCATCCTGTATGTGCTGCTGCGCCAGCACGTCGACTTTCCGCTGGTGCTCGGCGTGTTCCTGCTGGCCGCCATCGCCGGCGCAGCGACGCATGTTCCCGCCGGGCTCGGTGTGACCGAAGCGGTGTTCTTCGCCGTGCTCGGCGGCCGCGTGCCGCATGCCGAACTGTTTGCCGCACTGCTCGCCTATCGCGCGCTCTATTACCTGATGCCGCTGTGCGCGGCGATCCCGGTCTACTTCCTGCTCGAAGCCCAGGGCCGCGACCGCAAGCTCGCCGCGGCGAACAACGCAAGAAATCACTCCGAAGAAGCGGCCACCGCCGTCGCGCGACAGCAGCGGCCTGCGCAGACCTGAGCGCTGCACAGGCTCCTTTTCAAGCTAAGTTTCCCGCATCCCACGACGGCTCCGGATCCCGTTCCGGACAGCTTGCAGTTTCCATCGTCGATATCGGTGACGGGACCCATCCGAGGAGATCGACACCGATGGCAAAGGCAAAAATACTCGCCGCACGGTTCCGCGCGGCAATACCGATGCACTGGATGCCTACCTCGTATCCGATGAAGGCTCGGGCCTGACCAGCAATCAGGGCATCCCGATTGCCGATGACGACAACAGCCTGCGCGCCGGTGAGCGCAGCCCGACCCTGGTGGAAGATTTCTACTTCCTGGAGAAGATCAGCACTTCGATCACGAGCGGATTCCGGAGCGCGTGGTCCATGCGCACGGTGTCGGCGCTCACGGCAGCCGGCGCCACGGTGAAGGTGCTGGCAGCGAAGCTCGGCACGCTCAAGGGCCAGCACGGTGAAGTGCAGATCGATCACACCCTGGCGACGACGCCGTCGGTGGCTTTCGACGCGGTGGTGATTCCCGGCGGCGCATCGCCGGCCGCATTGGCGAAGACCGTGGACGGCACTGCGTTCGTGCGCGAAACCCACAACCACCTGAAGACCATCGTCGCCGGCAAGGACGCCGCTCCGTTGCTTGTCGCCGCCGGCGTCAAGGCGGATTCGATAGGGGGGTTCCGCTTCGCCTCGTCGAAAGCCGAATGGGCGGCGGTGATCGCCGCGATCGCCAAGCTGAAGCATTGCGAGCGCAGCGAGCAGGCGGTCTGATCCGGCCACTCCACTCGCTAGTCGATCAGCGCGGTTTGACGACCGCGCCGATCTCACCCTTTCTGCTCGCCGACTTGTAATAACTGCCTGATTCAAGGATCGGCAGTCCGCACCAAGTGCGGGCACGCGCGATGCCGTTGCCTGTCTTCGTCAACCAGACAATTGGTCAATCAGACCAATGGAGGCGTCCATGAAATTCGCGACTGATACGAAGACCAGACGCACCGAGCTTCGGCACCCCGCAAGTGCTCGCCGAGCCCGCTTGAATCGCAGGCAATCCAGATCCCGCAACGGCGCTGATCAGGGTCCCCAGACGGCCCGGCAGGGCCCGCCACGAGTAGCCCCCATGACCATCATCATCACCGGCAACTTCGAGCAGCTTCCCGACGCCCAGAAGGCCTTGGCCGATCTCGCCCAGGCCGGCATCGCCGCCGAGCAGATGACCACCTTCTTCGTCAGCCCGTCCGCCGAGCCGGACCAGTACTTCGCAGGCGACGGCCCGCCACCGGTCGATGAGGCCGCCAAGGGTGGTGCCTCCGGCGCCGCCGTCGGCGCTGCGGTCGGTGCGGTTGCCGGACTGGCGACTCTGCCGCTGCTCGGCCCGGCGGCCGTCGCCGTGGCGGGTGCGGGTGCCTATGTCGGCTCGTTCGCCGGCGCGATGCTCAAGGTCGAGGATCACAACGAACCTGGCGCCGAGACGCACGCCGAAGTTGTTCCGGACCCATCGGCGCGCCGCAAGGCCGGCTCGCTGATTGCCGTGGCGGCATCGGCGCCGGAGCTGCAGCGCAAGGTCGCCGACATCCTCAGGACACGCGGCGGCACCGACATCGAGCGCACCGAAGGCACGCTCGTCGACGGTCAGTGGACCGACTTCGATCCGCTGGCGCCGCTGCGCTTGATTGACGGCTAGGGCAGCTTTCTTCCAGCAGCTACCACCCTGTTCGTCATTTCCGCGCAGGCGGGAATGACGGATGTTCTATCGAGCTATGAAGAAAACGCTCAACGCGCGCAGCCCGCCGCGATGCGATTGGCCAGTTCGGTGGGGTCCGCCGGCTTGGTCAGGTGGCCATCGAAGCCGGCGGCGATTGCCTCATCGCGATCAGCAATGCTGGCGAAGCCGGTGAGCGCGATCGCCAGGGTTCTCGGCAAGCGCCGGGCAGCCTCGATGACGCGCAGCTCGCGGACCAGCGTGTAGCCATCGGTGCCGGGCATCGCGATATCGGAAACCATGGCGTCGTAACGCTCCGATTCCAGCAACTGCAGCGCTTCCGAAGCCGAGGGCACCGCCGTGGCTTCGGCACCTGCGGCGTTCAGCAGATGGGTGATGGCCTCGCGGCCGCCGACTTCGTCATCGACGATCAAAATGCGGTAGCCGCGCAGCGACTGGTTCGGCGTCTGACTATTGCCGGCCGGCACTTCTTCGAACATCTGCGCCGGTGCCAGTGGCAGCCGCACCACGAAGCGCGCGCCTTTGTCGGGGCCTTCGCTGTGGGCGGCCACGGTGCCGCCGTGGCCTTCGGCCAGATGGCGGACGATCGACAGACCAAGGCCCAGGCCGCCGTGCTCGCGGGTGCGGCTGGTGTCGGCCTGGCTGAAGCGATCGAAGATGCGCGGCAGGCGATCGGCCGGAATGCCCATGCCGGTATCGGTGACGGTCAGCTCGGCCCAGGTATCGACGCGCGCCAGTGACACCACGATGCGGCCACCTTCGGGCGTGAACTTGATGGCGTTCTGCAGCAGGTTGGCGATGATCTGCTGCACGCGCCGGGTATCGGCGAGCAGCATCGTCGCTTCGTCCATGCCATCGGCGCTCAAGGCGATCTTCCTGGCTTCCGCCGTCGGTGCCATGCCTTCGACGGTGGCGCCGATCAGGCCGGACAGATTGGTCAGCCGGAGATCAAGGCTCAGGCGGCCGCTGATGATGCGCGAGACATCGAGCAGATCGTCGATCAGGCGCGCCTGCAGACGGCAGTTGCGATCGATGATGTCCAGCGCACGCTGCATCGTCGGCCGGTTGCTGAGCGTCGCGGTGTCGCCATCGCCGGACAGCTTCTGCAGCACCGCGCTCCAGCCGGTGATGACGTTCAGCGGGGCGCGCAGTTCATGGCTGACCAGCGCCAGGAATTCGTTCTTGGCGGTGTTGGCACGCTCGGCTTCGGCACGCGCGGCGTTCGCTTCGTCGAGCGCCAGGCGCAGGCGCTGGATGTCCTGGAACGCCAGCACCGCGCCTTCGATGCGGTTGTCGCTGGTCTGATAGGCCCGCGCGGTGATGATGTGGCTGCGGCTCTGCAGATCCTGCGCTTCCTGCTCCACCGGCCGCAGATCCTGGACCGCGTCGTCGAGGATGGCGTCGAGCATTTCCGGCGCGAATGCGCTGGACTTCGCCAAGGGGCCGCCGAGATCGGCCGCCGTGAGTCCGAACATCGGCCCGGCGGCTGGCGAGAAGTGGCGCACCCGTCGTTGCCGGTCGAGCATCAGCACCGGCACTGGAATGCCGTTGATCAGATTGCTGAGATCGTCGTTGAGCTGCACCAGCTCCTGGTTGCGCCGCGCCATTTCCTCGTTGACGCCGGTGAGGTCGCGGTTCGCCGCTTCGAGTTCCTGCTTGGCGGTCTGCAGCTCTTCGTTGGCGCTCTGTAGCTCCTCGTTGGCCGACAGCACTTCCTCGTTGGCGGTGCGCAGCTCCTCGCTGGTGGTGTCGTACTCGGTGACCACCGCGCGCAACTGGGTGCGGCTCTGTTCGAGCTCATCGCTGAGCACGCGGATGTAGTGCTCCAGCTCATCGGTGCGCGCGTCGGGAGTTCCCGAAGCGGCCGGCGCGATGGCCGTCAGGTCGCGCCGCTGCAGGGCGACCAGGAAATAGCGCTGCGAAGCACCGGCCTGCAGCGGCAGCACTTCCAGCGTGTATTGATGACCATCGACGAACACCCGATCGCGGCGCACCGGCAGCTTGGTACGGGCCGCTTCCATCAGCACCGCGCGCACATCCACCTGCAGCTCCGGCCGCACCAGACGGGCGATCGACAAGGTGGCGTCACCGCTGCTCGGCAGCAGGAACGGCGAGGTATCGCCGCGGAACTGCAGCACCCGGCCATTGGCATCGACGACGAAACCGGGCGGCCCGAAATGCGCCAGGGCCAGTTGGTCGGCCAGATTCTCGAGCGCGAAATCCGGCTTCTCGCCGCTCGGAGTGCCGAGCGGCCCGGCCGGCAGCGGCTCGGTGAAGGTGAAGCCGCGCACCGGCCGCGGCGCCTTCGGCCGGCGGCGGTAGAGGTTGTGGCGGGTCGACATGTCCTCGAAAAATTCCGGATCGGCTGCTTCCGAACGGCCCAGCAGCAGGCTGCCGCCGTTGGATGCGGCATACGAGAACGCTTCGAAGGCCTGTCGCTTGGCATCCTTGTGCAGGTAGATCAGCAGGTTCCGGCAGGACACCAGATCGACGCCGGAGAACGGTGCATTGGCGAGCAGGTTGTGGGTCGCGAAGATGCACAGCGAGCGCAGATCCTTGGTCAGCCGCCAGCCGCCCTCTTCAGCGACGAAATACTGCGCGCGCCAGGTTTCGGGCACCGCCGCCATCGCCTCCGCCGAGTAGCGCCCGAGACGCGCCCGGCTGATCGCCCGCTCGTTGATATCGGTACCGAAGATCTGCAGCTTGCGGCTGACGCCGGCGGCGGCCAGCGCATCGACCAGCAGGATGGCGATCGAATACACCTCTTCGCCGGTCGAGCAGCCGGGCACCCAGACCCGGATCGGGTTGGCGTTCGATTCGAGAAGCGCCGGGATCACGAACTGGCGCAGGCCTTCGGTCATTTCCGGATCGCGGAAGAACGCGGTGACGCCGACCAGCAGATCGTCCTTGAGGGCGAGGATTTCGTCCGGATCGTCGCGCAGGCGCACCAGGTAGTGGCCGACATCGCCGCCGGACTGCAGGAAGGCGCGGCGCATGAACCGCCTGCGCACGTTGACCTCCTTGTAGTAGCGAAGGTTGAGACCGGACTGCTTCTGGATCAGCGCATGAACTTCGTCGAGCACCTTGGCATCGGGCAGCACGGCAGGGTCGGTCGGCGCCTCGCTTTCGAGATAGCGCTGGATCGCCGGTGCGATCTGCTCCGGCGTCAGCGCGGCATCGGCAAGCTGATTGTCGAGCACCGACTGCGGCATGCCGTCGTGGGTCGCCGAGGCTGGCTCCTGCACCACGACGTAGCCGCCGGCATCGCGAACCTCGGCAACGCCCGCAGTGCCGTCCTGCCCGGTGCCGGACAGGATGACGGCGGCGATGTCGATCTCGCTGTCGCGGGCAGCCGATGACAGGAAGATGTCGATCGGCAGATTCAGGCCGCTGCCGCGCGGCGTCAGCACCAGCTTGCGATCGAGCAGGGTCGCGGTCATCGCCGGCACCAGCACGTAGATGCGGCCCGCTTCGAGCGCGTCGCCATCGCTCATCGCCTGCACGGGGATCGCCGTGCATTTCTGCAATACCGGCACCAGCTGGCTCTCGTGACCCGGATCCAGATGAGTCAGCACCACGATCGCGAAACGGGGCACTTCCGGAAAGTGCTTGATCAGCAGGCAGAGTGCTTCCACGCCGCCGGCAGAGGCGCCGATCACGGCGAGGCTCAGCGGGGCCTGGTCACGCTCAGGCGTCGTACGATCATCTGCTCCGGTTTCCATCCGCTTTTTCCTTCTCCCTGCCCTGAACGATCGGTCTGTTCGGCGGGGCAAATCTTAAAGTGCTCCCGGCGCACAAAGCGAATTGACGGAAGCTTGGCAGAAGGTCTTTTCCGATCACTTTTCGATCAAGCGCCTGGCAGTAGCTCGATCCGCGTCATGACGCTGCCGGAACCACTTTCGGCTAGCGCCAGATGTCGCCTTCACGGCGGCGGCCGGTGGCGCAACGGCAGCTTTCAAAGCTGCCATCGACGCCTGGCTGCGCGCCGGAATCAGGGCGCGGCTCAGAAGCGGTAGCTCGCGAACACCGCGCCAAAATTCGAACTGCGGTAGCCGCCTTGTTCGAGTGCGGAGCCGGCCTCGAGGTGCTCGAGCCGCGTGGTCAGCGACAGCCGCGGCGTGAGGTTCCAGACCACCTGCAGGCGCGCGACATCGGCGCTATGGCTGCCGCCCGCACCGGCCGTGCCGGCATAGGCCGTGCCGTTGGCGCGGTAGACGGCATCGTCGCGGTCGACGCGCCAGGTCCACTGGTATTCGAGCGTCACCCGCACACTGGCAAACGGCGACAACACGAGGCTGGGAGCGAAGGCGGCGAGATTGGTCGGCGTCAGAAACAGGCCATAGGCGTAGTAGATGTTGTTGCCGTACGGCGCCGAGGCATTGCGCAGCGTGCGGCCGCCGTAGGCACCGCCGCCGCTCGCGTAGTCGGCATGGAAGCCGAGGCGCGGTGCGCGGCGGTCCGCGCCCAGCTTCCAGTTCTGCGCGAACAGCGCCTGCCAGGCTTCGAGCCGGCGCCCGTCGTGATCGCCCCACTGGTGGTTGACGGTCCAGTCCAGCGTCGCCGCGCCGATCTCACCCCAGAGCCGCAGGCCGCCGTAATAGCGTTCCTCGCGTGCGGACAGCGCACCCCAGGTCACCTTGCGCTGACGCTGGCGCCACAAGAACGGATCGAGATAGAGCGAGCTGTCGAACCAGCGACGCGGCAGCACGATGCCGCCGGTGATGCCCGAGAACCGGCGATCACTATCGCGGTGGTCATCGTCGATGCCGCCGTTGCCGAGGCGGTTGAAGTCGAAATCGAACAGATCGGCGCGCAGGTGCTCGCCGTTGATCCAGGTACGCAGGCCGTTGACGGTGACATGCAGCGTGTTGTTGTCGCGCGCCGCGACCAGCAGGTTCGGTCCGTCGATGAACAGCTGCCGGCCGTAGCGCACGCCGACCTCGACCTTGCCGAAGTGGTCGGTCCAGTCCGCGAAACGCTGCTGCAGGAACAGATCGTTGCGCAGCGCGCCGGACGGCGTACCGATGTTGCGGCCCTCGATGACGCCGCGGCCGAGCTCCCCGTACAGCCGCAGATGCGAGCCGAGATGCAGGTCGGTGCCGACGAACAGGCGATAGATGTCCTGGCGCTGCTCGCCGTCACGCAGCTGCGCGTGCTCGGTGTAGTTGATGCGCCCGCGCAGTTCGCCGGACAAGGTCAGATAGACGTCCGGCCGCCCGATCGGCAGGTACTTGAGCCGGTCGAGGAAATCGCGCCGTTGGCCGGGGTTACCCATGCGCTGCCAGTCCTCGGCCCAGCGCGCGACGCTGTAGCCGTTGACGGTCGCCCCCTGGCCGACCGCAGCGGCCGGATAGCCGACCGACTTCGGCGCAGGGGCGGCCTTGGCGGCCGGCGCGTCCGCGGCGGCCGGTATCTCTGCACTGACGAGGTGCAGCACCGGCGGATTGCCGCTGCCGACCTCGGTCGCGGCTTCGACGCTCAGTGCCAGAGCCGCAGACAAGACGCCGCAGGCAAGGCGCAGCGACAGCGTGGTATTCCGGGACATGCGCAACTCCTCACACCATGATCAGGCTGTGATCCCTCGCCGCAGGCCGCAGTCGATCCGCCCGCTTCGGGCAGCGCGTCAGGGAACGGTCGGGAATCGTTTTTCCGGCTGCCTGGCGGGTGCCATGGCAGGCCGGGGAATGTCGCCATCTTGGTCGCGGTGCGCGCGCCGGGAAATAACACCATGGAGCTAGGCAGGCTCGATCTGGCTTGATGCTGTTAGCTGCCTGTGCAGCGTTTCCCTACACTGACGGCATGCACCATTTCCCGACACTCAGCAGTCCGATCGCAACGACAGCGCCGTCATGGAAATGACCGCGATGGATACCGGCACGCTGCGCATCCTGGTCGCCGACGATCACCCGCTGTTTCGCGCCGCCATCGTCCATGCGCTGCAGCCGTTCACCGGCTCCGGCGGCAGCATCGCCGAAGCCTCGAGCTTCGCGTCACTGAGCGCCGCGGTCAGCGAAGACCCGGAACTGGATCTGGTGCTGCTCGATCTGAACATGCCCGGCGCGCAGGGCTTTTCGTCGCTGGTCTATCTGCGCGGCGAACGGCCAGCGCTGCCGGTGATCGTGATCTCCTCGAACGATCATCCGCGTACCGTCAGCCGCGCCCAGCAGTTCGGCGCGGCGGCGTTCGTGCCGAAGTCAGCTCCGCCGGCCGTGCTGCAGAACGCGCTGCGCGTGGTCATGCAGGGCGATGAATGGTTCCCGCCACAACGTGCCGCCCGCAGCGCCGAAGACGCCAAGCTGGCCGAGCAGCTCGCCCAGCTCACCCCGCAGCAGTTCCGTGTGCTGATGGCGATGGCCGACGGCCTGCTCAACAAGCAGATCGCCCACGAGCTGGGCCTGGCCGAGAACACCGTGAAGGTCCACATCACCGCCGTGCTGCGCAAGCTGGAGTGCTACAGCCGCACGCAGGCGGCGGTGAAGGTCAAGGCGCTGCAGCCGGAGCCCGAGATCGGCGAGCCGAACTAGCGGGGCTAGCCGCTGCGCAGCAGCAGCTGCCGCATCAAGGCCCGCAAGGCCGGTGGCCGCACCGGCTTGGGCAGGAAGGCCCAGCCGGCATCGGCGGCCACTTCCGAAGCCGCTTCGCGTTCGGCCGAGATCATGATCACCGGCGGCTGCCGGCCCCAGCGCAGGAACAACGAGGGCATCAGATCGGCGCCGGTGCTGGCGCCGAGGCGATGATCGAGCAGCACCAGATCGGGCGCCTCGGCGGTCGATGCCGCCGCCTCTTCGGGGCTGCCGATCAGGGTCACTTGGCAGCCCCAGGCCAGCAGCAAGGCACGGGCGGCTTCGCGCACTCTCGGGTCATCGTCGATGCACCAGATGTGGCGGCCCTGCAGCGCGGTGGCGGGCTCGGCGATGGTCGTGGCCGGCGCCGTCACACCGCTGCGATCACCCGCCGGCAGGCTGACGCTGAACACGCTGCCGCGTCCCGGCCATGAGCGCAGACCGATCCGATGATCGAGCCGCCGGGCGATGCGCTCGACGATCGCCAGACCGAGGCCGGCACCGCGATCGGACTGCGCCGAGCCGCCATCGAGCCTTCGGAACTCCTCGAAGATCACGACGCGATGCGCTTCAGCAATGCCGCAACCGGTATCCCAGACTTCGATGCGCAAGCCGCCGCCGCTGCGCCGCACGCCCATCAGCACGCTGCCGCGCAGGGTGTAGCGCAGCGCGTTGGACAGGAAGTTCTGCAGGATGCGCCGCAGCAGCGCGGCATCGCTGCTGACCACCGCGCGCGTCGCCACCACGCGCAGATCGAGGCCGCGCAGTTGCGCGGTAGGCTCGAACTCGCGGCGCAGGCTGTCGAACAGATCCTGCAGTGCCAGATCCTGCACCTGGGTCTGCAGCGCGCCGGATTCCAGACGCGAGATATCGAGCAGGCTGGAGAGGATGCCGTCCTCGGCGGCGAGCGCTTCCTCGATGTTGTCGGCGAGCGCTGCGGCCTGCGCATCGCCCAGCCGTTCACGCAGGGCCGAGGTGTACATGCGCGCCGCGTTCAGCGGCTGCAGCAGGTCGTGGACGGCGGCGCTGACGAAGCTGGTCTTCGAGCGATTGGCGCGCTCGGCTTCGCGGCGCGCGGCATCGAGATCATGGGTGCGTTCGTCGACCCGGCGCTCCAGCGACACCGCCAGGGTGCGCAGCTCACGCGCGGTATTTCGATACGCGGTGATGTCGGCATACGAGGTGACGAAGCCGCCGGCCGGCAGCGGGTTGCCGCGAATCTCGATCACCGTGCCATTGGCCCATTCGCGCTCGAACATGTGCGGCCGCGCGGCGCGCAGATGATCGAGCCGCCGCTGCACGGCGACCTCGACATCACCACTGCCGAGCAGGCCACGGCGCGCGTTGTAGCGCAGCAGGTCTTCGATCGGCCGGCCGATGCGCATCAGCTCCGGCGGGTAGCCGAAGATTTCGACATAGCGCCGGTTCCAGGCCGTGAGCCGCAGATCGGCATCGATGACGCTGACGCCCTGGGCCAGATGTTCGAGGCTCTGGCGCTGGCCGACGCTGGCCCGTTCGGCAGCGAGCACGATGCCGTCCTGGGCGCTGTGCAGCGCTTCGGCGTGCTGGCGCACCAGCTGTTCGAGTTCTTCGCGGCTGCGCCGGCGCAGGCGCGACAGGCGCAAGCGCTGCTGCACGAACAGCACTAGGAACAGCAGGCTGAGCAGCGCCCCACCGGCAGCGAGCGCGGCGATCAGGCCGGCGTCTTCGCTGTCGCCGGTTTCATGGAGCAGGTGCAGGGTCCAGCCGTCGCTGGCCAGCGGCAGTGACTGCCAGAGGAAATCGCCCCGCAGGCCGGCGCTTTCCAGCTTCACCCTGCGCGTGCCTTCAGGCCCCTTGGCATCGCGCAGGCGGAGCGGCTTCAGGCGCTGGCCGGCGTACTGCTGGCTGTGCGCCAGCTCGTCGCGCTCGGCCTGGCTCAGCGCGCGCAGCTGGCGATAACGCCAGGCCTCGCGATTGGCCAGGAAGACGATGCCGTGGGCGTCGCTGATCAGCACCACGTCGGCGGCCTTCTGCCATTCCTGCTCCAGTTCGCCGAGTTCGACCTTGACGGTCACCGCGCCGATGCGGCTGCCGTCATCGTCGTGCACCGCCTGGGTCATGTAGTAGCCGGGCACGCCGGTGGTGACGCCGATGCCGTAGAAGCTGCCGCGGTCATCGCGCATTGCCTGCTGGAAATAGGGCCGGAAGCGGTAGTCGAAGCCGACGTTGCTGCCCGGCAGCTGCCAGTTGTTGGCCGCCACGCCGATGCCCCGGCGATCGAGCAGGGTCAGGGTCGAGGTATGGGCCGCGCCGTTGACCACTTCCAGCCGGCGGCTGAGGCGCTCGCTCGTGGCTGCGTCGATCGTCGCTCGCAACACCTGGCGCAGTTCCGGGTCCAGCGCCAGCACCGTCGGCAGGGTGCGGTAGCGGTCGATCATCGACTGCAGCGAGGCCGCGTAGAGGCCGAGCTGTTCGGCACTGCGCGCCGCCGATTCACGCAAGGCCTGCTGTGTGGCCTGCCGCGCCACCGCCGTCATCGCGCCACCAAGGACGGCGATGACGACCAGCACGATGGCCGCCAGCCGCAGCCGATGGCCCTGCTGCCGCGGGCCGGGCGCAGCAGCCTCAGCCACGGGCGTGATGCGCGTGCTGACTGCTGCTGTTCATGGTCGTGATCTCTGCTGAGTGAAGCCGCAAGCTAACTCTGCGTCAGACCTTCCGGCAACGGTTCCGACACCGCATCCGGGCCGGCGGCCAGCTCGCGGCGCAGGCGATCGCGATCCAGCTCGTTCTCCCAGCCGGCGACGACGATCGTCGCCACGCCGTTGCCGACCAGATTGGTCAGCGCCCGCGCTTCGCTCATGAAGCGGTCGATGCCGAGGATCAGCGCCAGACCGGCGACCGGCACCGAGGGCACCACGGCCAGAGTGGCCGCCAGGGTGATGAAGCCGGCACCGGTGACGCCGGAGGCGCCCTTGGAAGTCAGCATCGCCACCGCCAGCAGGGTGATTTCCTGGGTCAGCGTCAGATCGACATTGAGCGCCTGCGCCACGAAGATCGCCGCCATGGTCAGGTAGATGTTGGTGCCATCGAGATTGAACGAGTAACCGCTCGGCACCACCAGGCCGACCACCGGCTTGCCGCAGCCGAGGCGCTCCAGCTTCTGCATCAGCGGCACCAGGGCCGATTCCGAAGACGAGGTGCCGAGCACCAGCAACAGCTCATCGCGGATGTAGCGCAGGAAACGGAAGATGCTGAAGCCGGAGACCTTGGCGATGGCGCCGAGCACCAGCACGATGAACAGCGCGCAGGTCAGATAGAAGCTGCCCATCAGCTTGGCCAGCGGGCCGAGGCTGTCGAGGCCGTACTTGCCGATGGTGAAGGCCATGGCGCCGCCGGCACCGATCGGCGCCAGGCGCATGATCGAGCTCATCATCCGGAAGAACACTTTGGAGATCGCATCGAGAAAGCTCATCACCGGCTTGCCCTGCTCGCCGACCGCGCTCATCGCGAAGCCGAACAGCAGCGCGATCAGCAGCACCTGCAGCAGATCGCCATTGCCGGTGAAGGCATCGGTGAAGGTCTTCGGAATGATGTGCAGCAGGAAGCCGACGGTGCTCTGCTCATGCGCGGCGGCGGCGTACTTGGCCACGGCGCCGGCATCGAGCGTCGCCGGATCGACATTGAAACCGGCGCCCGGCTTGAGCAGGTTGACGACGATCAGGCCAATCACCAGCGCGAAGCTCGACACCACCTCGAAATAGAGGATCGCCTTGACGCCGACCCGGCCGACCTTCTTGACGTCCGACACTCCGGCGATGCCCATGACCACGGTCAGGAAGATGATCGGGCCGATCAGCATCTTGATCAGGCTGATGAAGGCATCGCCGAGCGGCTTGAGCGCCACGCCGGTTTCCGGGAAGTAGTGGCCGATCGAACCGCCGATCGCGATGGCCAGCAGCACCCAGAGGTACAGACGCCTGGAAGAGTTGGCAGATGCATGCGTTGAAGTGCTCATGTGTCTCCTGATCGCTGGTGTCGGCTCATGGTCTCAAGCCTGCTTCGGTTATGGCCTGATCCTGCGCCGGTCAGCCGCCTTCACGGAATAGCCGGATGGTAGTAACTGCCGTGACTCGCGTGGGCTTTCCAGCGCTACCTAACCCGAATGTACTAGCCGCAGCCGGCCGGCTCGTCGCCATGCGGCTCCTATAATCGCCGCGCCCTTCGTTGGGGTCTGTTAACGAGAAACGCATGAGCCAGGACACACCGATCGCCAGCAAGGTCCGCGAAAGCCTGCGCCAGGCCGCCCTGGATTATCACGAGTTCCCGGTGCCCGGAAAGCTGGCGGTCACCGCCACCAAGCAGCTCACCAACCAGCACGATCTGGCCCTCGCCTACTCGCCCGGCGTCGCCGCCGCCTGCGAGGAGATCGCCGCTGATCCGCTCAACGCTTATCGCTACACCGCGCGCGGCAACCTCGTCGCGGTGATCACCAACGGCACCGCCGTGCTCGGCCTCGGCAACATCGGCCCGCTGGCGGCCAAGCCGGTGATGGAAGGCAAGGCAGTGCTGTTCAAGAAATTCGCCGGCATCGATGTCTTCGATATCGAAGTCAACGAGACCGATCCGGACAAGCTGGTCGACATCATCGCCGCACTCGAACCGACCTTCGGCGGCATCAACCTCGAAGACATCAAGGCGCCGGAGTGCTTCGAGATCGAGCGTCGCTTGCGCGCGCGGATGAAGATCCCGGTGTTCCATGACGATCAGCACGGCACCGCGATCATCGTCGGCGCCGCCACGCTGAACGCGCTGCAGGTGGTCGAGAAGGACATCCGCGCGATCAAGGTGGTGGTCAGCGGTGCCGGTGCGGCAGCACTCGCCTGCGTCGACCTGCTGGTCGATCTCGGCCTGCCGATCGAACACATCTGGCTGACCGACCTCGCCGGTGTCGTCTACACCGGCCGCACCGAGCTGATGGACCCGGACAAGGCACGCTTCGCGCAGCCCACCGAGCAGCGTTCCTTGGCCGAAGTGATAGCCGGGGCCGACATGTTTCTCGGCCTCTCGGCCGGCGGCGTGCTGAAACCGAAGATGGTCGCCTCGATGGCGACCAAGCCGATCATCTTCGCGCTGGCCAATCCGCATCCGGAAATCCTGCCGGAGGACGTGAAGGCCGTGCGCGGCGACGCGATCATCGCCACCGGCCGCACCGACTATCCGAACCAGGTCAACAACGTGCTGTGCTTTCCGTTCATCTTCCGCGGCGCGCTGGACGTGGGCGCGACCACGATCACGCGGGAAATGGAGATCGCCGCCGTGCGCGCCATCGCCGACCTCGCGCGCATGGAGCAGAGCGATGTGGTGGCCGCGGCCTACGGCACCGAGAACCTGTCGTTCGGCGGTGCCTACATCATCCCCAAGCCGTTCGACCCGAGACTGATCGTGCAGATCTCGCCCGCCGTGGCGCAGGCGGCGATGGATTCCGGCGTGGCGCGCCGGCCGATCGAGGATTTCGAGGCCTACCGGCAGAAGCTGCAGCAGTTCGTCTACCAGAGCGGCACCTTCATGAAGCCGGTGTTCACGGCGGCGCGCAAGGCCTCCGCCACCACCGGCCGCGTGGTGTTTGCCGAAGGTGAGGAAGAGCGGGTGCTGCGCGCGGCGCAGATCATCGTCGACGAAAAGCTCGCGCAGCCGATCCTGATCGGCCGTCCGGAGGTCATCGAGGAACGCATCCAGCGCTTCGGCCTGCGGCTCAAGGCTGGTGTGCACATCACCATCGTCAATCCCCAGCACGACGATCGCTACCACCAGTATTGGACCGAGTACCACGCGCTGATGGCGCGCCACGGCGTCACCGCGCAGTACGCCAAGCTGGAGATGCGCCGGCGCAGCACGCTGATCGCCGGCATGCTGATGCGCAAGGGCGAAGCCGACGGCATGATCTGCGGCACCATCAGCAGCACCGCGCGCCATCTGCAGTTCATCGATCGCACCATCGGCAATGCCGAAGGCAGCTCGGTCTATGCCGCGATGAATGCGCTGATCCTGCCTGACCGCCAGCTGTTCATCGTCGATACCCACATCAACGCCGATCCCAGCGCCGAACAGCTCGCCGAGATCACCCGGCTGGCCGCCGCCTCGGTCTGCCGCTTCGGCCTGGTGCCGAAGGTGGCGCTGCTGTCGCACAGCAACTTCGGCAGCCACGACACCGCGTCGTCACTGAAGATGCGCAAGACCCTGGCGCTGTTGCGCGAACAGGCGCCGGATCTGCAAGTGGATGGCGAGATGCACGGCGACTGCGCGCTCGATGAAGCGCTGCGCAAGCGCATCCTGCCGGAGACCACGCTCGAAGGCCCGGCGAACCTGCTGGTGATGCCGAACATCGACGCTGCCAACATCGCCTACAACCTGTTGAAGACCGCCGCCG
>NZ_JAHFRY010000044.1:27221-30865 GCF_023266035.1 Nevskia sp. | reverse complement strand
CAAGCCGGCGATGTACTCCATTCCGGCAATCAACCTGCATTTCTGGATGTCGACGATCGGCACGGTGATGTACATCACCGCCATGTGGAGCGCCGGCCTGATGCAGGGCTTGATGTGGAGAGCCACCGAAGCCGATGGCACGCTGACCTACAGCTTCGTCGAATCACTGAAAGCCACCTACCCGTTCTACGCCGTGCGCCTCGCCGGCGGCCTGATGTTCTTCTCGGGAATGCTGGTGATGGCCTGGAACGTCTGGAAAACCATTGCACCGGCCACGGTCCGTGAAGTCTCGATCGGGCTGGAGGCTCGCGCATGAAACACGAACTGATCGAAAAGAACATCGGCCTGCTGGCAGTGCTGACAGCGGTTGCCATCAGCTTCGGCGGGCTGGTCGAGATCGTGCCGCTGATGAATGACAAGGCGGCAACCACCGTACAACCCGGACTGCCGCTGCGTACCGCACTGGAAGTGGCGGGCCGCGATATCTACATCCGCGAGGGCTGTTACGGCTGCCATTCGCAGATGATCCGCTCGCTGGCGGAGGAAGTGCTGCGCTACGGCCCACCCTCCGATGCCGGCGAATCGGTCTGGGATCATCCGTTCCAGTGGGGATCCAAGCGCACTGGACCGGACCTGGCCAGAGTCGGCGGCCGCTACAGCGACGAATGGCATCGTATTCATCTGAACAACCCGCGCGATGTGGTGGCCGAGTCGAACATGCCCGGCTACCCCTGGCTGGCAAAGCAGGGCTTCGAGCCCGGTGAGGTGCCGGCGATGATGCGGGCGCTGAAGACGGTTGGTGTGCCCTTCGATGATGCCGCGATCGCCAGCGCAGATGCCGACGTCGCCGGCAAGACCAAGATGGATGCGCTGATCGCCTTCCTGCAGTCGCTGAAGTTCCACCGACCGCCGGCAGCGCCGGTTGCCACCGCAGCGGTAACCAGCCCGGAGGCGGCAAAATGATCAGCGGAATCTTCACGATCGCCGCGATGACCGCGTTCGCCGGCATCAGCTGGTGGGCGTATTCGCGCCGCAATACCGCCCGCTTCGAGGAAGCTTCGCGCCTGCCCCTGGTCGAGGACGAAGTATCGGCAAGTTCATCGTCTTCCGATGACGTCCCCCCGCCCTGCTGCTGCCGGAGCGCCCCATGAGTTCGTTCTGGAGCAATTTCGTCATCGTCATCAGTGTGCTGATGATGCTCGCCTGTCTATGGCTGCTGTTCGCCAATGCCCGTGGCACGCCTGGCGAGAGCACCGACCACGTCTGGGACGACGACCTGCGCGAGTACAACAATCCGTTGCCGCGCTGGTGGCTGAACCTGTTCGTGATCACGGTGATCTTTGCTGCCGGCTATCTGGCGCTGTATCCGGGGCTCGGCAACCTGTCCGGCAAGCTCGGCTGGACCTCGACCGGCGAGATGAACGCCAAACTCGCCGAGTACGGCGCCAGGCGCCATGCCGCCTACGCTTCGCTGACCGGCAAGGACATCCGTGCACTGGCACTCGACGAAACAGCGTTGGGTCTTGGCCGGGCGGTGTTCCTGGGCAACTGCGCCGGATGCCATGGCGCCGATGCTCATGGCGCGATCGGCTTCCCGAACCTGACCGATACCGACTGGAAGTTCGGTGGCACGCCCGAGGCCATCGTCGCCAGCATCACCAAGGGCCGCGACGTGATGATGCCGTCGATGAAAGCGGCGCTGACGCCGGAAGGTCTGGAAGCACTGATCGAGTTCGTGCCGTTCTGGTCGGACAAGACGCTCGAGCCAGCGAAACGTGATGCCGGCCTGAAGCAGTTCGCGATCACCTGCGCCGGCTGCCATGGCGCGGATGGTCACGGCAACCAGGCGCTTGGCACGCCGAATCTGACCGACGACATCTGGCTCTACGGCCCGGGCCGCGAGCGGGTGCGCCATGCGATCGAAGCCGGCCTGCACGGTCAGATGCCAGCGCATGAAAGCCTGCTGAACGAGGACGAGATTCGTGTCGTCGCCGCTTATATCTACAGCTTGGCCACGCCCTTCGGCACGCCATGAATGCGCCCGTTCCCCCAGCTGCCGATGACCCGTGCGCGCCGCCGCGGGCGCTCGGCATCAATCCGCTGCTGCGCAAGTTCAGCGTCGTGATCTGGGCCGGCTTCCTCGGCGCCACGGTGACCACCATCGTGGTGGCGTTGATGCCGGAACACTGGCTGTTGCCGCCGGTATCGCCGCAGGACCAGGCCCAGGTCTTCGGCCTGATCTGGCTGCTGTCGCTGATTCCGGCGCTGGCCGCCGGCGTCCTGTACTGCGATCACCCACGCAAGCCGCACTGAGCTGACGTCGTGAACTCCGAAACTCGATCCTGCGCGCGACAACCGGCTTCTGCCGCAACGGTAGCGGGCCCGCGGCTGATGTACGAGTCAGCCGTGAAGCTGTATCCGCGGCAGGCAAAGGGCAGCTTCGCAAATCTGCGCGTACTGGCGATGCTGGCGCTGCTCGGTCTTTACTACCTGCTGCCTTGGCTGAGCTGGAACGGCGAGCCGCTGGTGTTCTTCGATCTACCGCATCGCCGCTTTCATCTGTTCGCGCTGACCCTGGTTCCGCAGGATCTGTTGCTGCTCGCGCTGCTGCTGCTGCTCGCCGCGCTGACGCTGTTCTTCGTCACCTCGCTGGCTGGCCGCCTGTGGTGCGGTTATGCCTGCCCACAGACGGTATGGACCGAGGCTTTCCTGTGGATGGAGCAGCTCTGCGAAGGCGATCGCTACGCGCGGATGCGGCTGGATTGCGCCCGGTGGGGTCCGCAGAAGATCCTGCGCAAGTCCGCCAAGCATCTGCTCTGGGGCAGCTTCGCGATGTTCACCGGCTTGAGCTTCGTTGCCTACTTCGTGCCGGCGCGGCAGCTGTTTCCCGACGCCCTGAACCTGCAGCTCGGCGGCTGGGCGACGTTCTGGGTGCTGTTCTACGGCTTTGCAACCTGGGGCAACGCCGGCTTCATGCGCGAGCAGGTCTGCAAGTACATGTGCCCCTATGCGCGTTTCCAGAGCGCGATGTTCGATCGCGACACGCTGATCATCGCTTACGACGACCAGCGCGGCGAACCGCGCAAGACGCTGGCGAAACAGCAGAGCAAGCCTGCCGGCGATTGCGTCGACTGCTCGCTGTGCGTGCAGGTCTGCCCGGTCGGCATCGATATTCGCCAGGGCCTGCAGTACGAGTGCATTGCCTGCGCGGCCTGCGTCGATGCCTGTGACTCGGTGATGGATGCGGTGCACAAGCCCCGCGGCCTGATCCGCTACACCAGTGCCAATCACGAGACCGACGGCCGTTTCCGGCTGCTCAGGCCGCGGACGGTCGGTTACGGCCTGGTCTGGCTCGTGGCTTGTTCGGGCTTCGCCGTACTCGTGCTGACCCATACCCCGATGCGCTTCGACGTACTTCGTGACCGCCACACCCTGTATCGCGAGCTGGCCAGTGGCGCGATCGAAAACGTCTACGTGCTGAAAGTGACCAACGACGATCACGAGGCACGGGGGTATTCCGTTACCGCTCGTTTCGAGGACGGCACGCCGTTGACAGTTGAACCGGCCGCGCTGTCGCGCGACGGTCAGCAGACCGCTGCGACCACCGTGACCTTACGAACACCGCCACGCACCGCCAACCATGC
>NZ_JAHFRY010000044.1:19949-27211 GCF_023266035.1 Nevskia sp. | reverse complement strand
TGATTTTCGAAATCCGGCGCGACGACGATCCCTCGATCAGTGCTCGCCGCAGCGCCCGATTCCTGACTGGAGATCAACGATGAACAAAACTGCCCTCTTACCCGATAAAAGCGTGATGTCGCTGGAACTGGTGGTGACCATCGGACTGCCGTTTCTGTCGATCGTGATCGGCAGCATCTTCGCCTTCGTCGCCTACGCGAGCGGCTTCACCGAAATCGCCCCGAAACCGGCGGCCATCGCGGTACAGCGTTGAGCGCATGAACGAAAGCCGCGACTGGACCGTCTATGACCGCCCGGACCTCAGGGCCGGCTTCGGCACGACGGTCGGCAGCAGTTGCGAAGTGATGCTGGCGCTGGACGGCATGCACTGCGCCGCCTGTGCCAGCCGAGCGACGAAGCAGCTCAGTGGCCAAGCCTCGGACATCCACATCAATGTCGCGGCCAGGACCGCCCGCTTTCGCTTCGATCCGCGGACCACGCGGCTCTCCGCGCTGCTCGCCGCCCTCGATGGCGCCGGGCTCGATCCGCGCATCCTCGCCTCGGAGAACTCGGCCGAGCGTGACAAGAAGGCTCGCAGGATGGCCTTCGCCCGTATTGGAGTCGCGACCATCTGCGCGATGCAGGTGATGATGCTGGCCTGGCCAACCTATTTCGTCGCCGACATCGATGCCGGCACCAAGGCCCTGTTGCGTGGCGCGCAGCTGGTTCTGTCCATCCCGGGCGTGCTTTGGGCAGGCTGGCCGTTCTTCGCCAATGCCTGGCGGGCGATCCGCAGCCGTCGACTGGACATGGACGTGCCGGTCGCGCTGGCGCTGTCCACTGCATTCGCCGCGTCGACCGTTCGCGTGCTGCTCGGCAGCGGCGAACTCTATTTCGATACCGCGACGATGTTCGTCTGGTTCCTGACCGTAGGTCGCTATCTCGAAGGCCGCAGCAGAGCGCGCGCCAGCGAGCGCCTGCGCTTGCTGGCCGGCCGCAGAGCGCTGACCGCGCAACGGCGAATCAACGGCCAGGTCGAAACCATTCCAATCGGCCAGCTGACGCTCGGCGATGTGGCCGTAGTCGCGCCCGGCGACACGGTGCCGGCCGACGGCACGCTGCTTGAACGGGCGGCGGAACTTGACGAAGCCCTGCTCAGTGGCGAATCGCGACCGCAGTTGCGTCAGCCCGGCCAGACCTTACTCGCCGGCACCCTCAATCTGGGCAGCGCGCCGCTTCTGCTGAAAGTCGAACGTCTGGGTGCGAACACCGTGCTGGCTCAGATCACGCAATTGCTTGATCACGGCGAGACCCGCAAGCCGAAACTGCAGCAGTTTGCCGACCGGATCGCCGGTCACTTCATCGCCGCGGTGCTGGCGCTCGCCGCGATCGGTGCCGCGTTGGCGCTGTTTCGTGGCGCCAGCGGTGACGTCGCCTTTGGCATCGCTTTGGCGGTGCTGGTTGCCAGCTGTCCCTGCGCCTTGTCGTTGGCGGTGCCGGTGGCACTGGCGGCTGCGACGTCGCGCCTCGCCCGCGGCGGCGTACTGGTTGCCAATGCCAGCGCCCTGCAGCCGCTGGCGACGATCGATCATGTGCTGTTCGACAAGACCGGCACGCTGACCGACAACCGCATGCAGCTGATCCAGATCCTGCCGCTGGCTGGCGGCGACAGCGCCACGCTGGTGAGAATCGCCGCGGCACTGGAACGCGGCAGCCGCCATCCGCTTGCCTCTGCTTTCGCGGATATCGCCACGCCCTTGCAGGCCGGGCAGCTGACCCATGTTGCTGGCTCCGGTATCTCGGGGATCATCGCCGGCCAGCGCTACCGGCTCGGCGCCCTGGATGCGGCACCGGTGCCGGTGGGTCTGCCGCCCGGCTTCGCCAGCCCGGCCGATGCTACGGTCATCGCACTCAGCGATGACCAGCAGCCCCTGGCCTTGTTCGTGATCGGTGCCCGGCTGCGCGCGGAGGCGACAGCCGTCGCCGCCGAACTGCGTCGTCGCGGTCTGCGCCTCGAGTTGCTCAGTGGCGATGCCGAGGACGCAGTGCACGCTGTCGCCCAGGCGGTGGGGATAGACGACTGGCGTGCGCGCCAGACGCCGGCAGCGAAGCTCGCGCGCCTGCAGGCCCTGCGCGCGGACGGTCATCGCCTGCTCGCCGTCGGTGATGGTCTCAATGACGCGCCGTTGCTGGCCGCTGCCGACGTCTCCGCCTGCATGCCGCAGGGGGCCGCGCTGACCCAGAGCAAGGCCGATCTGCTGCTGCTCGGCGATACCCTGAGCTTGCTGCCGCTGACGCTGGACGTCGCGCGGGCGACGCAGGCGCGCATCCGCGAAAACCTGTGGTGGGCGCTCGGCTACAACCTGCTGGTGCTGCCGCTGGCAATGAGCGGCACGCTGCCACCCTGGCTGGCCGCAGCCGGCATGTCGGCTTCTTCGTTGCTGGTGGTCGGCAATGCGCTGCGTCTGGAGCGATTGCCGTCGCCGCCATCCCTCGCGAGCTGAAGCCATGCCCAGCCTCTACCTGCTGATCCCGATCGGACTCGGCGTCGTCTTCCTCGCGATCGCCGTGTTTCTGTGGGCGACGGCCAGCGGTCAGTTCGACGAACTCGATGAGCAGGCGGTTCGCCTGCCGGACGACGAACGCTGAAGCAAGCGTGCCGGTGCTTTGATCGGCGTCAAAGCACGCTGCGGCGGTGACATCGAAACTTGCTTCATCCAGCACGGATACCGCCCACGGAACTGTCATGCACCCTGTCGAATCAGCTGCCGCCAGATGGGTCAGCCGCCACAAGGAACTGGGACAAGCGACCGACTGCGCTCCCTGCGCTCGCGCGGCCGTCTGAAGCCCATGCTCTGGCTACCAGGCTCGGTGCTTGGCCCCCCGGGAATGTTGCTCGCGGGGGCAGCCGCAAGCGTGCATTGCAGTGCGATGTGTGGCGCCCTCAGTGCACACCATGCACGTGCGGCCGGCACGGTGCCGCTCGCCACCGCCATCGGCTGGGTTCACGGCGGTCGCGTGCTGGGCTATGCCGCCATGGGTGGCCTGGCGGGCTTCATGGGGCAGGCGATCCTCCGCCACCTGCCGGGCGCTGTTGCCGGGCTGATGCTGCAAGCAGCGGCAGCACTTGCGCTGGTGATCATCGGGCTCCGTCTGCTGCTGCGTTCAGCTGCGCCCACAGGCTGCTGTCCCAGCCGCGTTTTGACAGCGAACGCTGGCCTGAGCACACGCCCGCTGTTGCTGCTGCGTGGTGCCTTGTGGGCGGCCGTACCCTGCGGCCTGCTGTACTCGGTGCTGCTGCTGTCGGCGCTGTCGGGCAATGGCATCGATGGTGCACTGGCTGCGGGTGCCTTCGCGCTGGGCGGCTCGCCGCTGCTTGCCGCGATTGGCTGGCACGCGGCTCGCGGCGGCAGCGGCACAGGTCCACGACGTGGGCGCGGCTGGTGGTTGCTGGCAGTCGGCCTGACCGGACTGGCCGCAACCGCATCGCTCCCCAGCGCCTTCCCCGAAAGCCTCTGCAAGGCTGGGCAGAACGCTGTTTCGATCCTGCCGGCCACACGATCATGACGCCTGTCCATAAGCTTGGAACTGCGCCATCACCGGCACTGGTGCGAAAGTACGACGGCAACGGCCCGCGCTACACCTCCTACCCCACCGCGCTGCAGTTCGACCCGGCATTCGGGCCAGGCGAGCACCGCAAAGCTGCGCAGCGGAGCTCCGTAACGACTACCGACGCGGCGTTGTCGCTCTACCTTCATATCCCTTTCTGCGACGCCCCCTGCTTCTACTGCGGCTGCACGAAAATCGTCACGCGTCAGCACGGCGAAGGCGATGAGTACGTCAATCTGCTCGGGCTCGAACTCGGCTTGCAGGCCGGCCTGTTTCCAGCGCGCAGAACGGTCGAACAGCTGCACTTCGGAGGAGGCACGCCGACCTGGCTCTCGATGGACCAGCTTGGTCGGCTGTTCAAGCATCTGCACCAGCACTTCAGGCTGAGCAGAGAGGAGCAGCGCGAATTCTCGATCGAAATCGATCCGCGCACGGTCACGCCGGACAGCATCGAGCAACTGGCCAGGCTCGGCTTCAACCGAGCGAGTTTCGGCATCCAGGATTTCGACCCGGCCGTGCAGAAGGCGGTGAATCGCAGGCAGAGCGTCGCGCAGGTGGCGCTACTCATCGAAGCCGCCCGGCGCCATGGTTTCCGGTCCTTGTCCGTCGATCTGATCTATGGCCTGCCGAAACAGACCCCGACCAGCGTCCGTGAAACCCTTGATCAAGTCATCAGGCTGCGGCCTGACCGAATCTCGGCTTACTCCTATGCGCACGTACCGCAACGCTTCAAGGCGCAGAACCGGATCAGGCTCGAAGACCTGCCGAACGCCGCACAGAAGCTTGAACTGTTTCAGCTCACCATCGAGCGCATGCTTGCGGCCGGTTACCTCTACATCGGCATGGACCATTTCGCCCTGCCCTCCGATGAGCTCGCGTGTGCGCTGAGCGATGGAACACTGCAGCGCAACTTTCAGGGCTATTCGACGCGCGGAGGGCTGGATCTGCTCGGCATCGGCATGAGTTCGATCAGCCGACTCGGCGACAGCTACAGCCAGAACGCCCGCACCATGAAAGACTATCGGGCGGCCCTGGTTTCAGGTCGATTGCCGATCGATCGCGGCCTGTTCCTGTCGACCGAGGATTGCCTCAGACGCGATGTGATCGCAGCACTCATGTGCCAGGGACATGTCGATATTTCAGCCCTTGAAGATCGCTACGGAATCGATTTCCATCATCACTTCGAGCTTGAACTCGAGCAGCTGGAGCATCATTCCGAAGACGGCCTTGTACGCTTGCATGAGAAATGCATCGAGGTCACCGAGACCGGGCGCTGCCTGTTGCGCGCCCTCGCGATGCCGTTCGATGCAAGCCTGCGTGAGTCTGCCGCACGATCGACCAAATCCGCTTACACCTCCCGCTATGCGCGGTTGGTATGAGAGCCAACTCCTGCCAGAACGCCGCGCCCAAATGCCCGGCTGGCGGCCAGGAAACGGCTCAAGCAACGGCTGCGAGATTCTGCCGCTCGAGCCTGCGGAAGGCCGGTGCTGATGTTTCAGTGGTCGCAGCATGCGGCGTGATCCCGATGGCGTCCGCCATTTCGCGGAGTGCCACTTCGTCGAGCAGACGGACGCTGTGATTGCCCATACTGATCCAGCCGCGCTTTTCGAAGCGCTTCAGGTAACGGCAGACTGTTTCATTAGCCAGCCGCAAGTAATTGCCGACGTCCCGCTGGGCCATCGGAAAGCGGACGACGTGGACAGCGCCCGTGCGCTCGCGCAGGAACAGGAGAAAGGCGGCCAGTCGCTGTTCGGCCGGATAGTTGCCGGAGATCGCCAGTGACATGGCAAGTTCCTGGCTCATCTGCCGCATGACCCGTATCGAGATGGCCGGCACATTCGACATCAGGCTCTGCAGGTCCACCATCGGCGCGACACAGACTTGTGACGGGACCACCGCGACGGCAGTCGACAGGTGCCGACCATCGCCGATTGCATCAAGCCCGATCAGATCGCCGGGAAAGTGGAAACCGCGAATCCGCTCGTTGCCTTCTGCGTCGACGGTAAAAGTCTTGAGGCAGCCCCCCCGCACCGAGTACAGGGCGCGCTGGCCGTCGCCCGCGCGAAACAAGGCGCCATCACCCGGCATCAGCGCTTGGCGCGGCGCCAGCATCTCGCTCCAGGCTCTGGCCTGAGCGTCGTTGCCGCGATGCACGAGGCAGCTCTGCACCGGGCAGACCAGGCAGTCGATCGTCAACGAGGCCGTTGCAAGTTTGGCAGGCATGATGGTCATCGGCAGTTGAGATACGTCAGATTGCCGAGTGGAAGCCAGGCCCGCCATTCGCAGTTCCCGAGACCGGAATGCGGCAAGTACGTATCTCGATTCTTGGAATCGTCAGGGAGTCGAACAATCCCCTAGGTCGTCGACGGAAAGCCTCAACTCGCCTTCCCACGGCGCGGGAGACGACTGCTCGCGATGCATCTCGTTCTGGACGTTCGAGCTGAGCCCTGTGGCAACTCCGGGGCGGCAAGTCCGGCATCACGCCACAAGGCGATGAGGAGAGCCTCAAGACCCCCTGTTCGCCGGGCCGCTCGTCGGCCGGCCGCGGAAATCGGTCCACCGTTGCGCGCGGAAATCGTAGAGCTTGGTGCGCCGAGCGGTATCGAAGTACCAGCGCCAGGAAAAGTCCTGCACCACGATCCTGCCGGGAAGCAGGCGTTCCAGCAGGGCTTGTGCCGGTCGCAGGCCATATAGCGGGATCCCCATGTCGACGTGATGCGCGGTGTGCTCGGTGATGTGATGCAGGAGGGCGCCGATATCCAGGCCGAACCACCGGCGAAATTTCAGATGCACTGTTGTCGAGACGAAGGGTTGTGCACGCGACCAAGCTGCTTTCTCCGCGTGCCACGCAACGTCGGTGTGCGTGTGATGGACGTAGACGACAAAGCCGATCATCGCGTTCCAGAACATGAAAGGCACGATAAAGCCGACCCCGACGAGCAGCAGCACCGACTGCCCCGTACTTCGGGCGGCAACTGCCAGCGCGGTGATCCAGACCAGGGCTGCAGCGGAAACCAGCAAGCAGTCCCAGCGAAAGATCGAGCGTCGGGCCGGCAGACGCTCGCGGCGCGGAAAGTACATCCGCAGCCACCATACCTCGACCAGATAATAGAGTCCGGGGGCCCAGCCGCTGCGGTACACACGCTCCAGCACGCGCCGCCAGGCCGGCAGAGCCTGGTACTCCTTGAAGCTCAGCGGCTGCCAAACGAAGTCGAATCCCTTCAGGCCGGTATAGCCGTGATGAACGACGTTGTGGCCGGTCTCCCACAAGCTGTATGGCGTAAGTGAGGGCAGGAACACCACGCGACCGATCCAGGCGTTGAGTTTCCGATGCTCGGTGAAGCTCTGATGGCAGGCGTCGTGTCCCAGAATGAACAAGCGGCCGATCAGGAAGCCACCAGCCAGTCCGAACAGGATCTTTATCTGGACTGACTGTATCCAGACCGTCGCGACGATCGCGCTCGCAAACAGCAGCAAGTCTTGTGCGACGAGCAGCAGCGCATAGGCCGTGCGGCGGCGCGAGAACGGCAGCAGCCAGGAACGAATGAGCTTGCGATGCGGCAGAGGCCCATCGGCAGGAAGGGGCGTGGGGAGAAGGATCGGTTCCAAGAAAGTCTCTCGGGTTCGCATAGGTATGGACCTGCCGGATGAGAAAGCTCGAGTGGAGCCAGGCA
>NZ_JAHFRY010000044.1:0-19939 GCF_023266035.1 Nevskia sp. | reverse complement strand
TGAGCCGGCAGCAAGGCGGTACGTTCACCTTATGCGCGATCGCTGCTGCGAGCGTTGACGCAGATCAATGACCAAGAACCCGATCGTGGTAGTTCGCGTCGACGGGTCATTGCCGAAGCGCTGTGGAGATATCCCAGCCGATGCCGGTCCAAGACCATGTCGTCCGATCCGGAGTTCTTGATGGGCCTGCTGAACCGAGTTTTCAACGACGCAAGAAAGTGGCTGCAGAGATCACGGCGTCTCCGCAGGCTCGCTCATTGGCCGATTCATCGAGTACGCAACCGGGTATCGCTGCGGCGAGCGCGTATCGCACAAGTGCGCGACGTTCTCCGATGCCGCCGGTGAAGATCAGTGCATCGGCCCCGCCGAGGACACCGCACATGGAACCGATGGCGCGACGAAGGCCGAGGATGAAATGATCGAGCGCCAGTTTTGCCTGCACGTTAACTGTCCGGCTGAATGGCGCCAGTCGGGGTGATCTGATCTGGCCCGGGATCGCTTGAACGCGTGTACGTAGCAACCCACGCGGTTCCGGCGCAGACGCACAGCGCGAGTGCGGCAGCGATCCAGCCGACCGTCCCGTAACCAGTGATAGCGCCGTTGGCAGCCGTCGACAGGATCATTCCACCGAGCCACGCGCCGCAGCCGCTGCCCAATGATTGAAACGAACTGTTGACGCTCAGGAAGGCGCCGCGCGCCTGTGGCTTGGGCACGGTGGTCAGCAGTGCCTGAAACGGCACCATGCGTCCCGTCATCGCGACCATGAAGAATGGAAAGAACAGCACGATTGCCCAGAATGGAAGCGGCGGCAGATGTGTCAGGAACAGCACTGGCACCAGCGAGATCAGGAGCATCACCTGCAGGACCCGCCGATGTCCGTAGCGATCCGCCAGCCGGCCGATCAATCGTGAGGTGAAGAACGGCGCGATTCCACCGACGCAGTACATCCAGGCGATGCTGGCCGGAGCAACCCCATGGTTGGCCACCAGGAATGGTGAGATGAACGCGATCACCATCATGTGGGCAACCATGAGGCTGAAACTCAGCAGGAACGCGGGTCGATAGCGAGGCTCGGTTATCAGCTTCAGGAGATCAGGCAACGCCCGGGAGAACGGGCGCAGTCCGCCCGCCAGGTGCGCGGTCAGCGAGGGCACGAGCCAATATCCGATCAGCCCGATGACCAGCGTCAGTCCGAACAGCAGGAAGAAAGGGGTGCTCCAGCCGAAGTGAGCACCCAAGGCGATGCCCACCGGAACGCCGATCACGGAGGCCAGGGAGAAGGCCGACATGACGATGCCGGTAGCAGCACCACGCCGATGCGACGGGATGACATCGCCGACGATGGCCATGATCAGCGACGTCATCACGCCCCCGGAGATTCCGGCAAACGCGCGGGCAATCAGCAGGACTTCAAAGCTGCCGGCGCAGGCGCAGACCAAATTGGACACCGAGAACAGCGCGTACATCGTCAACAGCAGCGAGCGTCGATCGGACCGGTCGATGTAGATCGATGCCAGCAGTCCCGACAAGCCTGCACACCAGGAATAAGCCGAGACCGCGGTGGCGAAAGCGGCCGGGGAAATGTCGAAGGCCCGCATGATCTGCGGCCCCAGCGGCATCATCACCATGAAATCCATGATGACGGTGAACTGGGTAAAAGCCAGCAGCCAGAGGAGCCGGCGTTCCGCGCTTGCGGTGAATGAATACACGGATGGTTCCTTTGCGTCGGTCACCTGCCCTGGCCTTTGTCACGACGGGGCTTCAAGTTTCCGGCTTTGTAGTTGATAATATCAACCATCATGCAAAAATCAGTTGATATTGTCAATCAAACCGAAGGCCAGATCGCAGAGACCGTGGTCGAGTCGATCCACTCGGTCATGCATCTGTTTCGCGCGCAGCAGTACCGCGTCCTGCGCGATGGGCCACATGAGCTCACGACCATGGAAAGCAAGGTATTGGGCTTTTTCTCTCGGCGGATCGGGGCGACCCTCAGCGATCTGGTTTCCCACACGGGCCGCGACAAGGGCCAACTCGCTCGCCTGATCGGCGGCTTGCGGGATCGGGGCCTGCTTGAGGCCAAGGCCGATGAAGGAGACCGACGCAATCTGCGGCTCTACCTGACGGCGGATGGCACCGCCATCCATCGAACCCTGCACCGCCAGAGACAACGTCTGTCCAGCCTGGCCGTCGAGGGCTTGAGTCTCCTCGAGCGGCAGCAACTTCTGGCCTTCCTGGCCAAGATGCGCACCAATCTGGAAGGTGCTTCCTGAAAGCTCGGCGTCAAGAAGCCGATCAGTATTTCCTCTCCTGATCACCCCGTCCCCGCTACCCGAGATCTGATCCGCCATGAACACCATCACGCCGAACGGCAAGGTCGCACTCGTCACCGGCGCCAACTCCGGCATCGGCAAGGTCACTGCGCGGGAACTGGCGCTTCAGGGTTGGCACGTGTTCCTCGCTTGCCGGAATGAAACCAGCACGCAAGCAGTGCTCGACAACATCGCGCAGCGCAGCGGCGGCACCGCCAGAGCCGAGTTCCTGCCGCTCGATCTTGGCGACCTGGCCTCGGTCCGCATTTGCGCCGAGCGCTTCCTGGCTCGCGGCCTGCCGTTGCACCTGCTGATCGCCAACGCCGGACTGGCGGGTCAACGCGGGATGAGCGCATCCGGCTTCGAGCTGAGCTTCGGTGTCTGCCACATCGGTCACTTCCTGCTGACTCAACTGCTGATGGATGCCCTCAAGGCCGCGGCACCGTCCCGCATCGTGGTGGTCGCCAGCAAGGCCCATCGTCACGCCAAGGGCATCGACTTCGAAGCCCTGCGGCGGCCGACGCAGAGTGCCGGCGGCTTGAAGGAATACGCCGTCGCCAAGCTGGCCAACATCCTGTTCGCCGCGGAACTGGCGCGCAGGCTGAAAGGCAGCGGCGTCACCAGCTATGCCGTCCATCCCGGCGTCGTTGCCACCAATGTCTGGCGCGCCGTGCCCTGGCCTCTCGATGGTCTGATCAAGCGTTTCATGATCAGTGAGGACGAAGGAGCTGAGACCACCCTGCACTGCGCCACGGACCCGGTGCTGGCTGGCGACAGCGGCCTGTACTACGACAACTGCCGCAGCAGCCGGCCTTCGGAGATCGCGAGCGATGCAAACCTGGCTCGTACGCTCTGGGGCAAAAGTGAGGAGTGGGTAGGCGTCCTTCCCAGCGCTTGATGGCTGAAGGCAGCTATGGTCACTCATTGCAGGGCAGACCCTAAGCCGCTTGCCAAGATAATCAAGATGGACCCGGCGGTGATCACCGCACGACTTGCTGGCGAGCCGATGGGTATGATCCACAGGTGCTGCGCCGTTTCATGGGCCAGCGTGAAGCGTCGCCTCAACAGTCGATTGCAGATCGCTCGTTGGAACTCGACGTGAATCCCGTCAATCAAGGAGAGCAACCGTGAGCGAACATCAAGGCAGCTGTTTCTGCGGTGCGGTGCAATTCACCGTCACGGGCGAGCCGGTCGCGATGGGCTACTGCCATTGCGAGTCCTGCCGACACTGGTCAGCGGGGCCGCTCAACGCGTTCAGCCTGTGGAAGCCGGAGTCACTGAAGGTGACCCAGGGTGCCGACAACATCGGGACCTACAACAAGACGCCGGTGAGCTATCGCAAGTGGTGCAAGACTTGCGGCGGCCATGTCTTCAGCGACCATCCGCCGATGGGTTTGGTCGACGTCTACGCAGCCGTGATCCCGACTCTGAAGTTCCTGCCGGCCGTCCACGTCAACTATGCAGAGAAAGTGCTGAGCGTGAAGGACGGGCTACCGAAGATGAAAGACTTCCCGGCCGAGATGGGCGGCTCCGGAGAAACCCTGCCCGACTAGGACGCGCGCTCGCGCCAGTCGGAGACCTTGCAGAGCAAGCTCGTTCGACAACCAGCTCTCATTCCTTGAGATCAGGTCTGTCGACGAGGCCCGCCCGCTCCTGGCGAGGCGTTACTCCAAACGCCTTGCGAAAGATCTTGCTGAACGTGCCTGAGTCACGAAATCCCCATCGATAGGCGATCTCGGTGATGCTCGTGCGTGGCGACCCGTGGAGATCGTTGCGGCAACGCTCGAGACGTTGATGACGAATCCACGCTGCTGGCGTGGTTTCGGCTCGCTCGAACAGGCGATGCAAATGGCGCTCGCTGATGTCGTAAGCACGCGCGATTGCACGAGTGTCCAGCGCCGGCTCGCCAAGATGCTGCTCGACGTAGTTCATGGCCTGATGCAGCAGCAAATGGGAGCCATCGTGCCGTTCGGTCGAATCCTTGGCGCGCAGCGTAGCCGCGAGCAACTCCAGTGTTGCGCGTAGCACGTGCCCAGCCGCGGCCTGCGGCAACTCGCCGAAGGTCTCGTCCAGCGACAGCAGGTGATTCACGAACAGCCGACTCACGTCGGCAGCCGAGTCGATTGGCCGCCCGATATAGGCATCGACACGCGGCAGCACTCGCCGCAGCGCCAACTGCGGCACGGCAAAAGTGATCTGGCGCAGGTTCTCGCCGGTGACGAAACGCATCGGCCGCGTGGTGTCCCACAGCGTGAACTGACCCGGCATGAGCGCGATGTCCTGACCACCGATGGTCAGGCTGATCGAGCCTTCCGCGATGTAGATGAGGTTGAAGAAGGCCTCGTCGTCGAGCGCAATCTCGTGCGGGCCGCGCCGGCCGACGATGCCTCCGCGATGTGCGGTGAGGTGTGTCAGGCGATAGCCCTCGAAGCGACCCTGACGCAGGTACGCGGGGAAGCAGTCGCAGCGAACAGGGCGAATGTCCCATCGCATGTGCGCGTCCACCACGAATGCTCGCCAGCATTCGAACTGCTTGCTTGGCGCAACCGTGCCGGTGCTCCACACATCCGGATCCTGCCATCCGTGGACAAGCGGCGACGGGAGAGTCGTCATGGCGGTGCTCTTCTGACCTTGGCTGACCGGACCAGTATGGCGCTGCCGATCGCCTTTCATAGTCGGGCGATTCCGGGGTCCGTTCTGGCCCAATCCGATGTCAGTCCTGGCCAATTTCTGTGCCGCCGCCCTCCGTACCATCGTGAGCAGGCCCCTGCCTCACCGGAGAAATCTCATGCTCGTCGGAACCGTCGAACACCAGAACCTGACCCCTTACATGCGCAGTATCGCGGACGATCTGTACCCCAAGGTTGATCCGGCGTTCATGCCGCACTTCCAGGAGTACATCGGTCTACTCGGCAACATTCCCAAGCACTGCGAGACCTTCTTCCCGTACTACTTCAGCATCTGGTTCGACAACAAGCTCGGCCCGCGCATCACCGAGCTGGCCCGCCTCGCCATCGCGCAGGGTACGCAATGCCAGCTTTGCCAGGCGGTGCGTTACACGGACGAGGTCGACGAGCAGGACATCTCCGCGATCCCCGGCGTCGACAGCAAAACGCTGAACGACAAGGAACGCGCCGTGGTGCGTTTCGCCACGGCCTTCGGCAACAACCACCACGCGATCACCGAGGAGCATTTCGCCGAGCTGAAGAAACACTTCGGCGACGAGCAGATCACCGAACTGCTGATGTGGAGCGCGATGGCGTTGGGCCTGGGGCGCATCCTCAAGGTGACGCAGCTGGTCAGCGAGAGCTGCCCGCTCCCGGAGCCGTCGGCTGTCGCGTGGACTCAGTCCAAGAAAGCTGCCTGAGCGCTCCATGACCGAAGCCCTCGCCATCGTGACGCCGGATCAGGTAACGCCGGCATGGATCACGCAAGCCCTCCTGCAACGAGGTGTGGACGCCAGCGTCGAGAGCCTGCGCATGGAGCAGGTCGGCACCGGCCAACTCGGCGAGACCCGCCGTTTCCACCTGCAATACAAGGGCGCGCCGCCGCCAGAAGCGCCGAAGTCGGTGGTCGGAAAATTTCCCTCGGCCAATGCGGTGGCGGCCGAGTCCGGCAAGACCATGGGCTTCTATCGCTCCGAGGTAATGTTCTACCGCGAGCTGGCGCATCGCGCGAAGATCCGCACGCCTACGGTGTACGTCGCCGAGATCGACCAGGCCAACGACTTCACGTTGCTGCTCGAAGACATGGCACCCGCGCGTCAAGGTGACCAGTTCAAGGGCTGCACGTTGGACGAGGCGCGCCGCGCGCTCAAGGAAGCGGCGTTGCTGCACGCGGCGTTCTGGAACGACAGGGAATTGATGGCCCAGCCGTGGCTCTACGTGCCGGAGGGTGCGCAGGGCTTCTACACCACCGAGCTGATCGAGCGATCCTGGGATCATGTGTGCAAGCACTACACCGAGTACCTCACGCCTGAGTTCAAGCGCGTGGGTGACAAGTACGTACGCAATCACGCGTACTGGAATCGCCCGCGCGAGTTCCCGAAGTGCTTTTCCCACAACGATTTCAGGCCCGACAACATGCTGTTCGGCGGCCCCAACGATCGCATCTGCGTGGTCGATTGGCAGACCAGCAACTTTCTCGGTTCCGGCATGGACGTCGCCTACTTCCTCAGCGGCATCTTCGACCGCCAGACCCGCAAGACTCACGAGCGCGCTCTGCTCAAGGAGTATCACGAGGATCTGCTGCGGCATGGCGTGCACGACTACAGCTTCGATCACCTGCTGCGCGACTACGCGCACTACAGCTTCGCCGTGATCGCGGTGGCCATTGCCGCAACGCTTATCGTCAAGCGCACCGAGCGCGGCGACAAGATGCTCATGCACATGGCGATTGGCGGCGCGCTGCAGGCGCTCGACAACGAAGCGCTCGATGATCTGCCGGACTAGGTCTCGCCAATGAAGCTCGCCAAGCAGCATCTGGACCTTGGCCTGTTCACGCGCGATATCGGGCCGCAACGCGAGTTCTGGAAAGGCACCGCAGGTCTGCGTCTGGATCACGAACTGGAATTGAGGCCGGGCTGGGTACAGCACCGCTTCGACGCCCACGGCTCCGTGATCAAGGTCAACCACTGGGCTGACGAGCTGCCGGTGCTGCCGCCCACGGGTTACGTCGGCCTCAGCATCGTCTGTCACGACAGGCACTGGGACGGAGTGGACGCAGATGGCAACGCTGTCCGCCTCATACCGCCAGGTACCGACGGGCTCACTCGCATCGGCATTACCGTGCGCACACCCGACCCATCTCGGATGATGGCGTTCTACACCGGCGCGATGGAGTTCGATCGTATCGACGCGAACACCGCCCGCTGTGGAGACACGCTGTTGTTCGTCAAGGAAGGACCCGGCGGCAGCGAGACCGAGGATTTCATCGGCCTCGGCTACCGCTATCTCACCGTGCAGATCTTCGACGCCGACGTGGCGATGCGCGGGATCATCGCGCGCGGCGGACGGCTCGCACGCGCCGCGATCAGCTTCCGTGATGTGGCGCGTTTCGGTTTTGTGAAGGACCCCGACGGCAACTGGATCGAGATCTCGGCGCGAACATCGCTGACCGGAGCAGCGCCGAAAGCGGATGGACCTGGAAACCTTGCATGAGCCGATATGTCGAAGTCGCCGACGCCATCGCCATGCCGGGCCTGCGCGTGGTGCTCACGCCGGGCATCCCCGGGCCGTTCAGCGAAGCGGCCAAGGGCATCCTGCATGTCAAGAAATTGCCTTACTTAAGAGCGCGGCAGGATGTGCTGGGCGCCAATCCCGAGCTGCTGCGCTGGACCGCACAGACCACTGCGCCGGTCGCCTGCTGGAACGATGAGCCACCCCGCTGCACCTGGATCGAACAGCTGTTCCTGTTCGAGCGGCTGGCACCCACGCCGCGACTCATTCCGCAGGACTGGGACGAGCGCCTGCTGATGTTCGGTCTGGCTAACGAACTGATGGGCGAGAATGGCTTCTCATGGAACCGGCGACACCTGATGGTGCGCGACTTCACCCGCCCGGAGTGCGACGCGACAACGCGTGACATCTACGACAAGCTCGGGCGCAAATACTGGTACGGGCCGGAAGTATCGGCGGCGGCGCCGGGGCGCTGCGTCGAGATCATGCAGCGCTTCACCGCACAGCTCGAGAAACAGCAGGCACGCGGCTCACGCTATTTCATCGGCGATTCGCTCACCGCACTGGACATCTACTGGGCTACCGCCGCAGCGATGCTCGAACCGCTTCCGCCCGACCTCTGTGAGATGGCGCCCCTGTTCCGCGCGGTGTACACCAACCGCGATCCAGCGCTGCGCGCGGCCACCACGCCGGTCCTGATGGCGCACCGCGATTTCATCTATCGCGAACATCTCGAGCTACCCCTTCAGCTTTGATGCCTCGGTCATCGCGACGTCTTCATTGACGGCAGTCGTGCCGGCGGCCCTCGCCTGCTTTTCCGGTTGCAGGTCGGGCCGATCGACACCTGTCCGAAAGACGACATCGTTGCCACTTGGCGGGCTGGTATGCGGCCGACGTTTTCGATCAAGGCGCGGCTAAAATGTGCGCCCCGATTGAACTCCGCTCGACCATGTCGCTGACCGCTTTCCTCCAACGCCTGCGCGAAACACCCGAGCAGATCGAATTCGCCGACACCATTGCGGCGATCGAAAGTCACTACCGGTACACGCCGACGGTCTTCCGGAATGGAGACGTCGAAAACGCCGCTGACCAGAACGGAGGCTCTTGCAAGATATTTGCGTTCGCGAAGCTGCAGGGTCTGAGCCAGAACGAAACGCTTGCCTGCTTCGGTCGCTACTACCGTGAAGACGTGCTGCAGCACCCGGATGCGAGCGACCACCAGAACATCCGCAACTTCATGCGCAGCGGATGGAGCGGCATCACTTTCGCGGCTGAAGCGCTGAACGCGTACCGAACACCTCTTGAAACGAAGTAGATCTGCCATAGATCGTTTCTGTCGGGATGCCGCAGTTCGGGTTCCGACACATTCCACTTCGCTGATTGTCAGGAGGTTATTTTCATGAACAGCTTTTCCCTTGCTCCGCTTTATCGCTCCACCATCGGCTTCGACCGCTTCAACGATCTCGTCGAGGCTTCGATGCGCGTTGAAGCTGCCAGCTATCCGCCGTACAACGTCGAGAAGAAAAGCGAGGACGAGTACCGCATCGTCGTAGCCGCAGCCGGCATGGCCGACGAAGATCTCGAAATTCAGGTCGAGAAGGACGTGCTCACCATCGGCTCGACCCGGCGCGAGACCGCGGATGAAACGCAGTACCTGCATCGCGGCATTGCGCAGCGTGCGTTCAAGCTGAGTTTCCGCCTCGCCGACTACATCGAGGTGCAGACCGCCACCCTCAAGAACGGCTTGCTCACTGTCGATCTGGTCCGCCGCATCCCCGAGTCGGCGAAGCCCCGTCGCATCGCGGTGAACGGTACGGTGTCGAAGCTCGTCGGCGTCGACAAGGCAGCCTGAAAATCGTAGTGCAGTAAGGTCCGGCGCCGCGAAGGCGGCGCCGGACCTTCAGCTTGGTGCTCATGCAGTGAGCGTGACCAACACGTCGACCAGACCGACCTCGCGCTGCGCATGCTCGAAGACGCGCTTGACGCTGTCGCTGTCGCCCACGTCCAGTTCGATCGCCACGGCCTGGCCGCCGGCCGCGACGATGTCCGCAGCCACTTTCTCGATACGGTCCTTGCGCCGCGATGCGCAGATGACCGTCGCGCCTGCCCCAGCCAAGGTATGAGCGAGCCGCTCGCCCATGCCGGACGCCGCGCCGGTGACCAGCGCGATCCTGCCCTTCAGCGAAAACGCTTCGGCCACCTTGAAATCAAAAGCCATGTCTTCTCTCCTCTCTCGTTCGCATCGGCGATGAGCTGCTCTGTCGGCAGCTGTGCCGCACACACGCTACGGTGCTGCGAGGCACAAGGCTTGACGCGGCTTGCCAGGATTTGCACCGGACTGCCAAAGGCGCAAGGAATCACTCGCCGTGTCGGCGCCATTGGCGTATTGACGAGGCAGATGTCGCGTTCAACTATGGCTTCAGTGAGCTGTCGCACTTCTGCCGTGTGTTCAAGAACGCGTTCGGGCTTTCACCTCATTGCCTGATTGCTCAAGCGAGCAGCGGCCCCACGCAAATCGGGCACGCCCAGTCTTTGCTGGACGTGCCCGATGGCCTTCAGGTTTTAGCTACACGCGAATCGCGATAGCCAATCACCTGTTGGAGGAAACGACTTAGATCGTTTCAGCCTCGCGGTGCTGATTGCGCAGATCGCGGATGCGGTCGTGATGGACCTTGGCACCGTCACACTGGCGCTGCAGCAAGCTCCGGACTTCGCCGGACATCGGCGCCTGCATGGCCTTGATGTACTCGGCCTTCGCATGATCTTCACCGCGCTCGCACTCCTCGAGCAGCATCAGATCGTCGTCACTGCTCACCGAGGCCTTGAGGTTCAGCCAGCCAAGATGCAGGGCACCGACAGCGGTACCGCTGGTTTCCGGCGTGCCGCCCAGGCTGATGACGCAGGCCTGCAGTTCGGCGGCGCTTTTCTCGCAGTCTGCTGCATAGCTTTCCAGCAGCGTGCGCAGTTCGGGCGCGTGCGCGTGGCCGGCGGCCTTGCTGAAGCCCTTCTGGCCGTCCATGCTGGTTTCGATGAGGCTGTTCAACACCGAAATGGTTTCTTTCAGTTTGTTTTCGCTGGACATGAGTTCTGCTCCATAAATAGTGCGGCGGGACATCGGGCGGGGATTCGCCAGGATTGTCGGGGCCGGCTTTCAAGCAATCACACAGACGTCACGGAGACGAACGACGGCTCATTGAAGGTCCTGATCGCGTCGTGTGTCTCTCCCTGTTGATTGATCACAAAGGGTGCCTGCCAAGGCATCTTTCTTGAATTCCCCGCAAATCAAACGTTTGCGCTCCCCACCCAAAATGGTGTGCACGAGATCGACACTTTTACCGGTAGACATGCCACGCGAAGCCCGCAATTACTCGCGCTGGTGTCATCCGCTCGGGAAGAACGTCGATGCCGCCTACATCTGCCGAAAAAGATGCAGGTAGCTGCGGCTCACCGGCAAGATTTCCTTGCGGCCCTTGAGATGAATGTGCGCGGTCTCGTTGAGGCTGCGCGTGACATGGCTGATGGCGCGCAGGTTCACCACCACAGCGCGATGCACTTGTGCGAAGTGCGATGCATCGAGCTGAGCAAGCAGGTCTTTCAGCGGCGTGCGGATCAGCCCCTCGCCCGCCTTGCCGTCGTCACCACGCCAGGCAACCAGCGTGTACTTCTCGTCGGCGCGCAGGAAGTCGATGTGCTCCACCGGTACCAGGCGCAGCGTCTGTCCGATCGACACATGCACCCAGCGCAGCGGCGCCGGGGGCGCGTCCTTGCGCAGGTGCTCGGCCAGCAGCGATAGCAATGCCGTGGTGTCCGGCAAGGGTTTCGCCGCCGCCAAGCGCTCGCGCAGCCGCGCAGCCGTTGCGTCGAGACGTTCCACTTCGACCGGTTTGATCAGGTAGTCGAGTGCGCCTTGTTCAAAGGCCTGCACCGCGTACTGGTCGTAGGCCGTCACGAACACCAGATGCGCGCGCCGCCCGATGAGCCGCGCGGCTTCCATCCCGGACAGGCCGGGCATGTGGACGTCGAGAAAGCAGATGTCCGGCTGCAGTGCTTCGAACTGTTCCACGGCCTCGCGGCCGTTGCGTACCTGGGCGACGACATTCAACTCGGGCCAGGCCGTTGCGAGCATGCGCACCAGTGCCTTGCGGAGCAGCGGCTCATCGTCTGCGATCAATGCCGTGGGACGCCGGTTATTCATGAAGGCGTTTCGCGCGCCGGGAAATCCAGTTCGGCGCGTATGCCATGCGGCGCCAGCGAGACGAGCCGCAACTGCGCATCGCCGGCAAAGACCAGTTGCAGACGTTCGCGCAAGGTCGACAGACCGGTGCCCAGGCCATCGCCCGCAGCGGCGCGCAGGCCGACACCGGTATCGCTGACCTCGGCGTGACAACGGCCATCGCGTAGCCTGACCTGCACGTCGATACGGCCACCCTCCTCGCTCGGATCGATGCCATGACGCACGGCGTTTTCCACCAAGCTGAGCAGGATCATCGGCGGACACTGAAGGTTCAGCGCCAGCTGGTCGGCCTGCAAGCTGAACTGCAGGCGATCGGGCATGCGCATGTGCATGAGTTCCAGATAGTCGCGGACCAATTGCATCTCCTGGCTCATGGTCGTGGCGGGTTCGTGCAGGCGCGGCACGGCCGCGCGCAGATAGCCGATCAGATGATTGAGCACCGTGGAGGCCTGCGGCGAACCGGAGTCCACCAGCTCTCGGACATTGGCGAGCGTGTTGAACAGAAAGTGCGGCTCCACTTGCGCCTGCAAGAGTCGAAGACGCGAATCGAGCGCCTGCCGCTCCAGTTCGCTGCGCTCGAGCTCGAAGGCCAGCGCCTGACTGTGCGCCGCGAAATCGCGCTGACGGAACAGCGCCGCTACGGTGATCCAGGGTGCGGTGAGCAGTCCGATCATCGCGAGCTTCGCCATGCCGCCGAGGCGATCGTTGTTCTTCCAGAGCGGAGTCGCGTCGCCTTGCGTCACTACCAGGTAGATCGCGAGCGCGGTGAACGGGATCACCACCGCCACGCCGATCACCTGCAGCACCCAGCGCGCCAGCCATCGCGGCAGTCGGTTCGGCCAGCGTTCGAACAGTCCGAAAGACAGCAAGCAGACGACGCCCACGGTCAGGAAACGGCCGAGGACTTCGATCAGTGACAGCCCGGTGTACGACGGGCTGACGATCAGCCCCAGCAAAGCCGATGAACCGAGCGCGATTCGCACGCGGCGCCAGTCGAGCACCCGTGCAAGACCTTGCAGACGTGGAGTATTGGGCTCGGTGGGCATGGGACGACGATAGCAATGAATCGCCGTCGCGGCGTCTTGCATCGCCCCGCGGCTACAGGCGCGGCAGCCACATGATCATCGAGGCGCCGAAGACGCCGACCGCCGTGACCACGGTCATCGCGACCAGTCCGCCGGCCATCGCGAAATGCTGCCGCGAGCCTGCTTGCTGGGCGCGGAAGTAAAGCTCCAGCAGCGCTAGCGGCAACAGGTACTGGCCGACGGCGATGATCGTCAGCGCCGGCCCGCGAAAGGTCTGCGGATCGAAGCCGACCGGACCCTGGTTGACGAGAATCCAGAACATCAGGCCGACCCGGAAGAACCAGACGCCGCCCACCGCGAGGAACAGGCGCAGTGCCCAGCGGCGATGGCGATCGAGTCTTCGAGCCATCGCTTCGCGCACGGCCATGACGCCGAAGCCGATGATCAGCAGAGCATTGATGCTGGTGGAAAGGTGCTGTCCCACGTCTCCGCCGGTGTTGCGCGTCCAGACCATGTAGAGCCCGCCGAGACTCATCAGCAAGGCCGACCCGAAGTAAAGGCGACCGTTCCAATGATGAAAGCGCGGCCACAGCCTGCGCACCACCGGTGTCAGCTGCAGCGCGCCGCTGATGACGATCACCACCACGAAGGCCAGATGCAGCGACAGATTGAGATTGCCCAGGGTGTCGCCAGCGGTGTAACCCTTCGGGAGCACCTTGTTCCAGGTCTCGAATTCGCCCTTCATCGCGGCGCGGCCATAAAAGCCGACCACGTACGCGACCATCGCAAGCTGTCCCAGAACGGTCACCACGAACCAGAAAACGGCCGCGGCACGCAAGGCTGCCATTGCTGCGCGCGACGGTGCAGCACTCGGCGTTGCCATGCGTGAGTTCGCCGGCAGCCCTGCGCCTGCGGTTCGAGTCGCGATACTGGATTGCACGGCCATCGTTCTGATCCCCCGTTCATGCGCGCACGGCTGTGCGATGAACGAAGTCTCAGCAGCGACAGGGATCAGCAGAAGGCCTCGTGAGACGAACTGCTGTTCCAGGCGGCCCAGTCACGCATCGGAGCGACGAGTGACTGGCACTTTATTCCTCAGAACCCGTGTTGCGCGGCCCGGTGCGGTCTACCAGCCGCCGTCATCACTCCGGCTGCTGTCGTCATCCCAGCTGCTGGCGTTATCGATGCCGAAGTCCTGGCCGCCCATCGTCGGATCGGCCGGTGCCTGATCTGAAAACCTGTCTCGATCATTGGCCCGATCATTGTTGGTCGGCGCGTAGCCGCCACCCCGTTCGGATGGGCCATCGAGCAAGCGATGCACGAGCATTTCGCCGGCGACCATGCCGCCACCGATCGCAGCACCAGTCGCGAGGCTACCCAGCAAACCTGAGCCGACACCGGGCGCGGCCGCGGGCGCTGCTGGGCCGTAGGCTGGTGACGGCGTTTCACCGTAAGGGGTGGCCATGCGCGCAGCAGGCACCGGACTGAAGCCGCGATTGCGGCCCAGCTTCCAGAGCAGGGCCACGATCAGCAGGCCAGCAGCCAGCGGCCAGAACCAGAAGCTCATGCCGTGGGAGGGCACTGGGCCGGAAGCCTGAATCGGGCGATCCTGGTGTGTGGCACCCAGGCTCGTCTTCAAGGCCTCCACCGCCTGCGGCTTGGCGAAGGCCAGGCCGGGATCGATGGCCGTCGCCCTGGCGAGCTCGGCGCGTGCGGCGCCGTTGTTGTTCTGGCGGACCAGCAGTTCCGCTTCGACGAAGTGCGCCTTGGCGCTGTCCGGATGCGCCTTGAGCACCTCCTGCATCATCGACTGGGCTTCGGACAGATGCCCCGCGGCGGCCGTCCGATACACCTCGTCGATGCTGGCTTCAGCGAACACCGACCCGGAAACGAGGATCAGGGCGGCGACGAGGTGATGACGATGAAAGACGCGCATGGCTAGCTCTCCAGAGTGCAAGTGAATGAGCCATGCCGCACCAAGCAGGCCGGCATGGCAATCACGAGGAGGACTAGTGCGGAGATCCGCCGGCATCCCACTCGTGAGTGGATGCTGGGCGGCGGTCTGGAACGGCTGATTTCATCTGCCGTCCGACGCATTACATTTGAAACATGGGGAGGGCTTTTGACGCCGCTCCCCAAAGCGCTAGCAGCGCTTCATCACTTGGCGTTCGACAGGATCAGTTCCACCAGCTTGTCGTAGTCGCCATCGAAGTGATGACCGCCGGCCAGGGCGATGGCATGGACATGCCCCGGCGGAATCTTCGGGCACAGCGAGTCGTCCTCGTCCTGCCCGTACAGGCACAGTGCGGAGGCCGCGCTCAGCTTGCTGGCCTCCGGCAGGATCGGCGTGCCGCCATCGTCGTCGCCGACCCAGTTGCCCAGGTGGAACTCGAATGCGGCCTTTTCGCCGAGGCCCATCAACACGGTCTCGACGACCAGTTGCTTCGAGGCGGCCGGCAGGCGGTTGACGGCGAATGGCAGCACATCGGCACCCTGCGAATAGCCGATCAGCAGCGCCTTCGATCGCTTCCAGTGGGCGGCGTAGAAGCGCAGCACCCGATCGAGATCGGTGGCCAGGCCCTGCGGCGTTCGCGGAGTCCAGAAGTAGCGCAGCGAATCGATGCCGGCGACCGGGATGCCCTTCGCCGACAGCGCATCGGCCACCTCCTTGTCCAGCCCGGCCCAGCCGCCATCGCCGGACAGCAGCACGGCGAAGGTATCGCCCGGAATCTTGGTGGCGACTTCGACGATCGGCAGATCACCCAGGCTCGGTGGCGGCGGTGGCGGCGCCTCGGCGACCTGCTTCTTGGTCAGGGAACGGTAGGCACCGAGGTACTGCGGCAGCCAGTTGCCGGGGGCCGAAAAGCCATGGCCGACCTTCGGCAAGGTGACCAGTTCGGCGCCCGGCACCTGAACGACGAAATCACGGGTCGGCTTGGCCTTGCAGACCTGATCGATATCGCCCGCCAGCGCGATCCAGGGCACGCGCAGTTTCTTGGTCGGCAGCAGGTCGACACCCTTGCCGTTCTTGCGCCGGGTGAACTGCACGTCCTCGCCCTTGCACAGCGGCTTGCGGATTTCCAGATCCGGGCAGAAGCCGAGCGAGATGGCCCCGGCGAAGGTGCCGGGCGGCGCTTGGACCGCCATCGCGTAGGCCAGCGTGGCGCCGGAGGAGTAGCCGACTAGGGTCGGCGTGAAATAGGTCGACAGCTTCGCGTAGCCCTGCAGGTAGTGCGACAGGTTTTCCAGATCACCGTCCGGGAATACGCATTGGCCGCCGTCCTTTTCGAGATCGCCGACCAGCTGCGGCATGCTGATGCCGGCCACCATCGCGCCCTCGTCGACCAGGGCTTGCGCCATGCTGGTGACGCTCGGGTTCCAGCCGGCATCACCGGACAGGAACAGCACGAAGGACTTGACCTCGCCCTTGGGCTTGTACAGCGTCACGTCCTTGAAGCGGCCGTGGGAAACCTTCTCCTGCGCCTGCAGCGGCCCGCTCAGCAGCAAGCCGCCGATGACCACCGCGCGCAGCCATCCATTGATCTGCCTCATTTGCCAATGACTCCTCTCAGACCGCCGCTGATCAGCGCGGCGGTGTCGGTCAGCACGATCAGCGGCGCCACGCCGCCCGGTGAAGCGAGATAGCGCGGCTCCCAGATCGGATCGAATTTTTCCTTGAACGCCCGCAGTCCCTGGAAGTTGTAGAAGTGCTCGCCGTGCGAGAACAGCAAGCGCCCGAAACGATGCCAGTTCGGGGCGAGCGGATGTTCGGCCATGCCGGACAGCGGCGCCATCCCCAGGCCGAAGCGCAGGAAGCCCTGGGCCTGAAAATGCAGCATCAGCTGGGCGAACAGATAGTCCATCGAGCCACGCGGCGCATCGGGTAGATGGCGCATCAGATCGACACAGGCTTCGATCCTGCGCTCGGTCGACATCAGCGTCGCGAAGGCCACGGCGCGTGCGCCCTGGCGTACCAGCGCCACCGGCTGGCGTCGCACATAGGCTTCGTCGAAAGCGCCCAGCGAAAAGCCCTTCTCGGCGGTGTTGTGCTCGCCGAGCCAGGCGTCGGAGATCGCCTTGATTTCGGCCATCACCTGCGGCACGCCGGCAACCGGAATCACCTCGAAGCTCAGGCCTTCGCGTTCGGCGCGATTGACGCCCTGGCGCAGGTTGGCGCGCGCCTTTCCCTTCAGCGAAAAATCCGGCAAGGACACGTGAGCGTCCTCGCCGAGCTTGAACACCCGCAGGCCGGCGTCGAGATAGGCCGGCAAGGTTTGCGGCCGCACCTGATAGAACGAGGCGCGGCCGCCGGATTCGCGAGCGCGCTCCAGGAAGCGCCAGACCAGCTCCGGCCATTCGCTCTGCGGGCCGACCGGATCGAACAGCGACACCCAGGAACGGCCGTGGCGGCCGAACATCACGAAGGCTTTTCCGGACTCGGAGAACAGCAGCTGCTTGTCGCCCATCAAGGCCAGGCAGGCATCGGCCGAATCCTGCTGGCGGATGATCGCTTCGGCATTGCTCAGCGAGGTTTCATCGGTCTTCACCAGCTTGCCCTGCGGTGGCCGCAGCAGCTGGCGCACGGCGACGGCCAGCGCCACCAGCGCTACCGCGACCAGCGCCCGCAGGGAGCGCGGCGCGTGGCCATCGAACTCGAACTGCCACCACAGATCGCGGCGGTATTCGACGTCCTGATAAGCGAACAACAGCAGCCCGGTGAGCGCCGCCAGAATGGCGCCGACCGATAGCAGCCAGCCGCCGGTGAATGGCTGCGCCAGCAGCGAAGCCTTGCGGGTGAACTGCTTGCGTGACAGTGCCAGTGCTGCCACCAGCACGCTCAGCAAGCTCGCTTCCGACAAGGCAATGCCCTTCGGCAAGCACAGCACCAGACTCACCGCCGCCAGGAACAGGCCAGCCCACCAGGCGGCATCCAGCCGCAGCAGCATGCCGCGCGCGACGAACAGCAGGCCGAGGCCGGCGATGCTGCCGAGGAAATGCGCGGCCTCGACCAGCGGCAGCGGCACATGCAGGGACAGCAGCTCGGTGGCGGCATCGGTCGCCGGCGTGACGCCGGAGACCAGCAGCAGCACGCCGATCACCAGGGTGTAGGCCGCCAGCAGCAGCGGGGCCAGACCCGCCGCGGCACGGGTCACCGGTGCGGCGACGCCGCGCTGCAGCTCCGAGATCACCAGCAGGCCGAGCGCCACCAGCAGCGGCAGCAGGTAATAGATCACGCGATAGAGCAGCAGCGCGCCGGCCAGGGTTTCGGTCGGCACGTGACCGCCAAGCGCCACCAGCATGATCGCCTCGAAGACACCGAGGCCACCGGGCACATGGCTGAGGATGCCGAGCACGGTGGCGATCGCGTAAAAGCCGAGGAAGGCCGGAAAGCCGACCGCACCGGCCGGCAGCAGTAGCCAGAGCACGGCCGCCGAAGCGGCGATGTCGATCGCCGAGAACAGCAGCTGCTGCAGCGCCAGCGATCCGGACGGCAGGCGTCGCGTGCTGGTTTCGCCCGCAGGCTGCGTCTTGTACTGGAAGCAGCGCAGCAACAGTCCGGCGGCGGCGGCCAGGATCAGCGCCGCGATCACCCGCAGGGCCAGCACCGGCAGATGGGCGACCGGTGCCACTGCGGTCGCCCCCCAGAGCAGCGCAGCAGCGCCGACCACGGTCACGCCGATGCCGAAGGCTGCGGCATTGAAAGCGATCGCCCGGGAAATCTGCCCGGCCTCGACACCGGCCGCGCCGTACAGACGCATGCGCACCGCGCCGCCGGTGAGCACGCCAAGACCGATGGTGTTGGCCAGCGCATAGGCGATGAACGCGGTCTTGGCGACCACCGGATACGCGACCTTGGCACCGACATAGCGCAGCGAGGAATGGTCGTAGCCGGTCAGCGCCAGATAGCTCAGCGCTGTCGCCAGGATCGCCAGCAGCATCGCTCGCGGCGGCGTGTCCTGCACCGCCTGGATCACTTCCGCATAGCTCATTTCGGCCATCAGGTGGCGCAACGCCTCGAACAGCAAGGTCGCCACCAGCACCGCAAAACCTCCCAGCAACCAGTGACGCCAGCGTTGGCCCCACGACGACAAGCGCTCCATCTGGATTGGAGTCATAGATTGTGATTTTTCTCTTCGATGGCCGGAAGTTTCGCACTCCCCGGTCCTTCGTGGTGTGACGACCGCGACCGCGGATGTCATTTGCAACAGTCCACGCCGCCATCTGAAACACGCCTGGGCCTTGCCGCAGGCAGTCTGCCTTGGCAAGTCCTGCAGACCAGGCCGAAGCAGGCACGGCCGCTCACCACCTCGACCCGGAATCATGCGCAAGAACGCAGGCCCACTATTCTCCCTGCCCGCCACGCGACCTGTCATGACAGGCCGACTTGTCGAGGGTGGACGCGCCCTGCCCCGGCTCCTGTTCCTCGTCCTGTTGATCGCCGCGGGCGGCGGCCTGTGGCTCTGGTCGTCGCGATCACCGGCTGACGAAGCACCGTCCGGCCATCACGGCGGCGGCCCACCGCAGGCGGTTTCCGCAAGCCCGGTCAAGCGCCAGGACGTGCGGGTGATGGTCGCCGCGATCGGCAGCATGGCGGCCTCGAACACGGCGGTCGTCCGCGCCCAGGTCAGCGGCGTGCTGCAGAGCCTGAACTTCCGCGAAGGTCAGCAGGTGGAAGCCGGCCAGCCGATTGCCCAGATCGATCCGCGTGCGTTCGCCGCTGCTGCCCAGCAGGCCGACGGCGCGCTGGCGCGGGACAAGGCGCAGCTCGCCGGTGCTGAAGTCGATCTGCTTCGCTATCGCGATCTGCTCAGCAAGGATGCGATTCCCAAGCAGCAGCTCGATACCCAGGAAGCGCTGGTCCATCAGCTGGAAGGCACCACCCAGGTCGATGAGGCCGCGCTCGCGACTGCCCGCCTGCAGCTCACCTACGCCAAGGTGGTGGCACCGATCAGTGGCCGCGCCGGCTTGAAGCAGGCGGATCTCGGCAACCTGGTCCAGCCCGGCGATCCGAACGGCATCGTCAGCATCACCCAGACCCGTCCAATCACGCTGACCTTCGCGGTTCCCGCCATCCACGTCACCGCGCTGATGCAGCAGCTGCGCGGCAAGCAGGCGATTCCGGTGGAAGTCTGGGACAGCGCCGGTCGGCAGCGGCTCGCCATCGGCCGCGTCGATACCTTGGACAACGCCATC
>NZ_JAHFRY010000043.1:15194-30907 GCF_023266035.1 Nevskia sp. | reverse complement strand
CTCGCCATCGGCGACCGCTGCACCGGTGACCGGGTCGATGATCTCCGGATAGAAGTGGTCTTCCCAGATCGTCGGGCCATCCTTGGTCTCGATGCATTCGCTGGCGACACCGGGGCCCATCACTTCGGACAGGCCGTAGATGTCGACGGCATCGATGTTGGCGCGGTTCTCGATCTCCTGGCGCATCGCGTTGGTCCAGGGCTCGGCGCCGAAGATGCCGGTGCGCAAGCTTGATTTAGCTGGATCGAGGCCTTGGCGATGGAATTCCTCGATCAGGTTCAGCATGTACGACGGCGTCACCATGATGATGTCGGGCTTGAAGTCCTGGATCAGCTGCACCTGCTTCTCGGTCTGGCCGCCGGACATCGGCACCACGGTGCAGCCCAGGCGCTCGGCGCCGTAGTGCGCACCGAGGCCGCCGGTGAACAGGCCATAGCCATAGGCGATGTGGACCATGTCGCCCGGCCCGCCGCCGGCAGCGCGGATGCTGCGGGCGACGACATCGGCCCAGGTCGAGATGTCCTTCGCGGTGTAGCCGACGACCGTCGGCTTGCCGGTGGTGCCGCTCGAACCGTGGATGCGCGAGATCTGATCCCTCGGCACCGCGAACAGGCCAAAGGGATAGTTGTCGCGCAGATCCTTCTTGGTCGTGAACGGGAACTTCGCCAGATCCGCCAGCGACTTCAGATCATCCGGATGGACACCGGCAGCATCGAAGCTCTTCCGGTAGTGGGCGACGTTGTCGTAGGCATGGCGCAGCGACCAGCGCATGCGCTCCAGCTGCAGCGCCTGGAGTTCATCGCGGCTCGCGCGTTCGATCGGATCGAGCGTGGCGGCCCTGGATTGATGACGGCTGACCATGGAAAGACTCCTCGCAGAAAAGGCCGGTGACGTACAGATGGGGATGCTGCGAACTGTTCATCGTTTCCGGCCAGCGCACATGACCCCGGGTGCAGGGCCGCTGCCGGAACGTGCAATTCGCGCGATCTCTATGGATTTACGACGGATTCAGGGATTGGAAGCATTCAGGACATCACCCTTGACGCGGGCAGACTTGCCACGGAACAGCGCCACGACCCCAGCTTCGGGATCGGTCAGGGTCACGTCGTAGACGCCGCTGCGGCCCGCCAGCGAGCGCTCCATTGCGGTCGCCGTCAGCAAGGTGCCAACGGGCACCGGGCGCAGGTATTCGATGTTGCAGCCGGCGGCTACAGTCGCTTCGTTGCGGCTGTTGCAGGCAAAGGCGAAAGCACTGTCGGCGAGCGCGAACAGGAAACCGCCATGGCAGGTCTGATGGCCGTTGAGCATGTCCGGGCGCACGGTCATGCTCAGCGTCGCGTAACCGGGGCCGATGTCGAGGATCGTCACGCCCAGCGTCTGCGAAGCCTGATCGCGCCCGAACATCGCGCCGCCCACGGCTTTCGCGAGCGCCAACGGATCGGCGGCATCGATCGGAACGATGTCGCTCATCGTCCTGCCCTTGCTGCATTGGCCTTGCGTTGGTCGCGGCGCTGTTCGGCAGCGGCGTAGCGGGTGCGCTCTTCGTCGGTTTCCAGCTTCAAGGGCGGCACCGGGGCCGGCTTGCGGTCGGCATCGAGCGCCACCATCGTGAAATAGCAGGTGTTGGTGTGCCGGCGTTCGCCGGTGTGCAGATGTTCGGCCTCGACCCGGATGCCGACTTCCATCGAAGTCTTGCCGGTGTAGTTGATCGCCGCCTTGAAGGTCACCAGATCGCCGACGTGGATCGGCTCCTTGAAGAACATCTGATCGACCGACAAAGTCACCACGTAATGCTTGCTGTAACGCGCCGCACAGGCGTAGGCGACGTTGTCGAGCAGCGACAGGATGCGGCCGCCGTGGACATTGCCGCTGAAGTTGGCCATGTCCGAGGTCATCAGGACATTCATCACCAACTGTTTTTCCGGACCTTCACTCATGTTTTGTCTCTCTGGAATGGGCTGAGGTGCTCGAAGCGAGCACCTGCTGGCGGAGGCGCGGCGAGGCGCGATAACGCGGCTCGCCGTAATGCCTTGTCAGGTTATCAAGCACCGCAAGCACGGTGCGAGCACCGATGCGCGCTGCCCATTCCAAGGGTCCGATCGGGTAACCGACGCCACCACGCATCGCGATATCGACCGCCGCCGCATTGCAGACCTGCTGATGCACGGCATCGCTCGCTTCGTTGGCCAGCATCGCCACCGTGCGCAGCACCGCAAGCCCGGGAGAATCGGCGAGCTGGGAGACCGCGAAACCGGCGGCCTGCAGCAAGCCGGTGATCGCCACCAGCGCAGCCGGCGGACTCTGTGCGGCAACGGCAATCGCCGCGCGTTTGGCGGTGGCCGCATCGAGCATCAGATCGATGACCACGACTTCTCCGATGCCGAGCGCGGCGGCGCGCGCGGTGGCGCTGCGGCCATCGCTGGCGAACAGCGCCACGCCGTCGACGGTAGCGATCCGGCCATCGCTGGCATCCGCCATGGTCAAAGCGAGCAGGCTGCCTGAAGCATCCAGCCGCTTGGCCAGCGCTGCTGCCAGCGGATCGGCAATCGTCAGCTCGATGCGCGCCGGACGCGGCTGCGGCGCCAGACTGGCTGGCGCAGCCTTGGTCGCGCCCTCGCGATAATCGTAGAAGCCGCGCCCGCTCTTGCGGCCGAGATAACCGGCCTGCACCAGCTCCAGTTGCAGCAGCGAGGGCTGGAAGCGCGGATCGCCGTAGTAGGCGTCGAACACCGAACGGGTCACGGCGTAGTTCACGTCATGACCGATCATGTCCATCAGCTCGAATGGCCCCATGCGGAAGCCGCCGGATTCGCGCATCACCGCATCGAGCGTTGCGACATCGGCCACGCCTTCCTGCAGCAGGCGCAGGGCTTCGGCGTAGTACGGCCGGGCCACACGGTTGACGATGAAGCCGGGTGTGGAACGCGCATGCACCGGCGTCTTGCCCCAGCGCTCGGCGGTGGCGAACACGGTGGCGGCAAGCGCTGCATCGGTGGCCAAACCTGCGATCACTTCGACCAGCGCCATCAGCGGCGCCGGATTGAAGAAGTGCATGCCGACCAGCCGCTCCGGCCGTTTCAGCTTGGCGGCGATCGCGGTGATCGACAGCGACGAGGTATTGCTGGCGAGAATCGCATCCGGCCCGAGCAGTGCTTCGAGCGCCGCGAACAAGCCGCGCTTGGCTTCGAGATCTTCGACGATCGCTTCGACGACCAGCTTCGCTTCACGCAAGTCTTCGAGCGCAGTCGCCGGCTTCAGCGCGGCAGACGCAGCGTCGAACTGTTCGGCGCTGAGCTTCTTCTTCTCGACCAGCTTGGCGAGCTGGGTACGGATGCCGGCGATCGCCACCTCCGCAGCACCAGCGCGCCGGTCATGCAGCCAGACCGGATGGCCGGCAACGGCGGCAAGCTGGGCGATGCCGGCGCCCATTGCACCGGCGCCGATCACCGCGACGGCGGCTGAAGTCGGCAGGGCCGCGGAAGAAGCTGGGGAAGCTGGATTCATGCGAAATTCGCTGAGCGCAGGAGTTCATGCAACTGGCGGCGGCGAACGCCCATGTTGCCGCCGTCGAACAGCGGCAGCGCGAGCGCGTCCTGCAGCAGCCCGGCCAGTGGCAGCGCGTGGTCGTAGCTGTCGATGCCGACGACTCTCATCAGATCGGTGATCACTCTCACCGCAGTTTCGGAGCCAAAGATCTTCGAGTGCAGCGACAGCTCGAGCGCATCCGGCGCCTGGGCATCGACGGCCGCGCAGGCGCGCCAGCCGAGGCTGCGTGCCGCTTCGATGGCCGTCTTGGCATCGGCCAGCGCGTAGCCGACGGCCTGGTGATCGATGATCGGCACCGCGCCGCCGCGGGTTTCCGTGCGCGCGAAATTCAAGGCGAAATCGAAAGCCGCACGGGCCACGCCGACGGCCATGATGCCGACCAGTGCCGCGGTGCCCGAGAAGCTCGCTTCGACCAATGCCTTGCCGCCACCGACACCACCGACGACGTGATCGGCCGGCACGCGAACCTGATCGAAATGGAAGCGTGGCGTCAGATGCGCGCGATGGCCGAGCGTTTCCGGGCAGGCCTCGGTGCTCAGGCCACGTTCCGGCTTCGGCACCAGCAGCACGCTCAGCCGCTGTTCCGGCGGCGCATCCGGATCGGTGCAGCAGACCACGCAGAGCAGGTCGGCACCGCGCCCGTCCCAGCCGGTCGCGCTCGATACCCACTGCTTGCTGCCGGAGATCAGCCAGTCGCCACCGGCCCGCACGGCAACCGTCCGGGTACCACCACCGACGGCTGTCGATGCGAAGTTGGCACTGCCGCCCGGCTCGCTGTTCGCCAGTGCCGCCAATGGCTCGCCGCTGATCGCGAGGAACGGCGCGATGTGGCGCTGCTGCTGTTCCGGGGTGCCGGCGATGAACAGCGGCATCAGGCCGAGCAGGTTCGCGAACAGGGTCAGCGAGACATTGACGTCGATGGCGTGAAACTCCTCGGCGACGATCGCCATGTCCATGACGCCGCTGCCGCCACCGCCGAAAGGCATCGGGATCAAGCGGCGCAGAAAGCCGGCACGGATCGCTGCTTCATACATCGGTCGGGTCGCCGCGAAGCGTGCTTCCGGTGTGGCCAGATGCAGGCTGGCGGCAGCGACCGTGCTCAGGGTTTCCCGGGCGAATGCGCGAGCAGACGCCTTCAAGGCCAGTTGTTCAGCACTGAAGCGAAGATCGAAGCTCATCGAGAAACCCCTGGCTGAAAATCGGGAAGATCAGCGGCCCGTGAAGCTGGCCGGGCGCTTTTCGAGGAAGGCGGCAACGCCTTCCCGGTAGTCGTCGCTGAAGCCGAGTTCGCGCATCGCGCCGGCTTCAGCCTTCAGCGCTACTTCGAGCGACACCGAGCCATTGTCGAGAATCAGCTGCTTGGTACGCGCCAGGCCCTTGGTCGGGGCGGTCGAAAGATGGCTCAGCAGCTTTTCGACTTCGTCCTTGAACTTGTCGTCGTCGATCGCCTTCCAGATCAGGCCCCATTCCTCGGCCTGCGTCGCGGTCAGCTTGTCGCCGAGCATCGCCAGGCCCATCGCCCGCGCGGTGCCGAGCAGGCGCGGCAGGATCCAGGTGCCGCCGGTATCCGGGATCAGGCCGAGCTTGCAGAATGGCTGGATGAAACTTGCCGAACGCGTTGCCAGCACCAGATCACCCCCGAGCGCGACATTGGCACCGGCACCGGCGGCCACGCCGTTGACCGCGACCACGACCGGCATCGGCAAGCGACGCAGGCTGGTCACCAGCGGCGCCCACCAGGCTTCGACGGTGTCACCGAGATCAACCGGCGCACCGCCCGGCGCCACCGCACGATCGGACAGATCCTGGCCGGCACAGAAGCCGCGGCCGGCACCGGTGAGCAGCAGCACTCTGGCGCTCGGATCGGCCCTGACGGCGTTGATCGCGTCGCGCAGTTCGGTGTGCATCGCCACGGTGAAGCTGTTCAGACGATCCGGACGGTTCAGTGTGATTCGGGCGATGCCGTTTTCAAGCTGGAACAGGATGTTTTCGTAAGCCATGCGTGTCTCTCCTCCGCTGTCGGAACTGCTTTCATTCTCGCCGGGTGCACGGCCATCCCTGGCGCGACTTCAGCCACTTGAACGAGCCCCGGCCCGGCCATCCATGGCCGGGCGCGCGGTCGCGGCGAGCAATGCTCGCCTCAAGCTGCGACCGCGCCCTTTTCCACCATCGTCAGCACGTCATAGGTCGCGACGACCAGGCCATCCTGATTGCTCACCACCGTATCCCAGCGCACTTCACCGTAGTTCTCGGTGATGCGCGGATTCTTGCCCTTGCAGGTCAAGGTCACGCTCAGGGAATCGCCCGGCTTGGCTGGCGTCACGAAGCGCAGATTGTCGAGGCCGTAGTTGGCGAGCACCGGGCCCGGGTCCGGCTGCACGAACAAGCCGGCAGCAACCGACAGGATGTAATAGCCGTGCGCGACGCGACCGCCGAAGAACGGATTGGCCGCGGCGGCCGCTTCGTCCATGTGGGCGTAGAAGGTGTCGCCGGTGAAGTGCGCGAAGTGTTCGATGTCTTCGAGCGTGATCAGCTTCGGCCCAGCTTTGACCGTGTCGCCGAGCTGCAACTCGCCGAGATTCTTGCGGAACGGATGGATGCCTTCGGCACGCGGCGAACCGGCGATCCACTGGCCGGTGATCGCGGAGAGCGTGGCCGGCGAACCCTGCAGCGCGGTGCGCTGCAGGTAGTGCTTGACGCCCCGCACGCCGCCCATTTCCTCGCCGCCACCGGCGCGGCCCGGGCCGCCGTGGACCAGCACCGGCATCGGCGAGCCGTGGCCGGTCGATTCCTTGGCGCAGTCGCGGTTCACGATCAGCAGGCGGCCGTGATAGCTGGCCGCGCCCATGACCAGATCGCGGGCGAAATCGTTGTCGTAAGTGAACAGCGAGCCGACCAGGCTGCCCTCGCCCTTGGCGGCCAGCGCGATGACGTCGTCGATGTCGTCATACGGCATCACGGTGGATACCGGGCCGAAGGCCTCGATCTCGTGGACGGCCGGCGAGGCATGCGGGTTCGCGCAGCGCAGCAGCAGCGGCGACAGGAACGCGCCCTTCTTGGCATCGCCACCGGTGACGGCGAAATCCTGCGGATCACCGAACACCAGATCGGCGACGTCGCGCAGGCGGCCGACGGCCTTCAACACTTCGTCACGCTGGCCGAGCGAGGCCAGCGCGCCCATGGTCACGCCGGCCTGGGACGGATCACCGACGACGACCTTGGCCAGCCGCGCCTTCAGCGCTTCGACCACCGCATCGAGCTGCGCGCGCGGCACGAAGGCGCGGCGGATCGCCGTGCACTTCTGGCCGCACTTGGTGGTCATCTCGCGGACCACTTCCTTCACGTACAGATCGAACTCCGGCGTGCCCGGCAGCGCATCGGGGCCGAGGATCGAGCAGTTCAGCGAGTCCGCTTCCATCGTGAAGCGCACCGAATTGCGGACGATCACCGGATGCGATTTCAGCTTCTGGCCGGTCGATGCCGAGCCGGTGAAGGTGACCAGATCCTGGCCGGTGAGATGTGTGAGGAGATCGCCGACCGAGCCGCAGATCAGCTGGAACGAGCCTTCGGGAAAGATGCCGGAAGCGACCATGTCGCGGAACACGCGCTCGGTCAGATACGAGGTCTGGCTGGCCGGCTTGACGATCGCCGGCACGCCGGCGAGCAGGTTCACGGCCAGCTTTTCGAGCATGCCCCAGACCGGGAAGTTGAAGGCATTGATGTGCAGCACCACGCCCTTCAGCGGCGTCATGATGTGCTGGCCGACGAAGCTGCCGGTCTTGCCCATCACTTCGGTATTGCCATCGACGATGAAGCTGGCGTTCGGCAGTTCGCGGCGGCCCTTGCTGGCATACGAGAACAGCGTGCCGAAGCCGCCGTCGATATCGATCATCGAATCGTTCTTCGAGGCGCCGGTGGCGGCCGACAGCGCGTAGTAGACGTCCTTGCGTTCGCCCAGATACTGGCCCAGAGCCTTCAGCTTCATCGCGCGTTCGTGGAACGTCAGCTTGCGCAGCGCCGGGCTGCCGACGCGGCGCGCGTAGTCGAGCATCGCCGCGAAGTCGAGACCCTTGCTCGACACCTGCGCGACCGGTTCGCCGGTCAGCGCGTTCAGCATTACCTCACCGCCCTCGCCCTGCTGCCATTTGCCGCAGGCGTAGCTTTCAAGCTTGATCATGGTTGTCACTCCTCGGGTTCTGGACGGCGATCGCGCGCCGGCTTATCGGTTCTTGAATACGGGTTTGCGCTTGTCGAGAAAGGCGGCAACACCTTCGCGGCGGTCTTCCGTGGTGAACGTGGCTTCGAACAGCGTGGCCTCGTGTTTGAGCCCTTCATCGAGGAAGGTTTCATGCGCGGCGTTCACTGCCGCGCGGGCCAGCTCGACGATCGGCGCCGAGTAGCCGGCGATCCGTTCGGCAGTCTTCAGCGCTTCCGGAATCAGCTCGGCCAGCGGCAGCACGCGGGACACCAGGCCACAGCGCTCGGCTTCGACGGCATCGATCGCGCGGCCGGTCAGCACCATCTCCATCGCTTTCGCCTTGCCGACCGCGCGCACCAGCCGCTGGGTGCCGCCGGAGCCCGGAATCAGGCCCAGACGAATCTCGGGCTGGCCGAACTGGGCGTTGTCGGCAGCAAGTGCGAAGTCGCACATCATCGCCAGCTCGCAGCCAGCGCCGAAGGCCATGCCGGCGACGGCGGCGATCACCGGCTTGTGCATCGCGCCGATCTGGTTCCAGGCGCCGCGCAGTTCGGTGTTGCTCCGGGCGTCTTCCTCGCTCCAGTCCTGCAGCGCGCGGACATCGGCACCGGCGGCGAACACCTTGTCGCTGCCGGTGATGACGATGGCACCGATGCTGTCGTCGTCATCGAGCGCGATCAGGGCCAGACGCAGCGCTTCACGCAGCGGCATCGACAGCGCATTCATCGCCTCTGGGCGATTCAGGCGCAGCAGTGCGACCCGGCCAATGCGCTCGGTCAACAAGAGGTCTGCGTCAGCCACGCCTCAGGTCTCCTGATCGAAGTCGAGCGTGAGGCTGTCGCTGACCGGGAAGCTCTGGCAGCTCAGAATGAAGCCGCGCGCCAGCTCGTAATCTTCGAGCGAGTAATTGGCATCCATGTCGACTTCGCCGGACAGGCGCTTGCACCGGCAGGTGCCGCAGACGCCGCCCTTGCAGGCGTACGGCAGTTCGATGCCATTGGCCAGCGCCGCATCGAGCAGCGACAGGCCGTTCTTCTTCAGGCTGAACTGTTGGCTGCGGCCATCGTGGATCACGGTGACTTCGCAGCCGGCTTCGCCCTTCACCACCGCTGCGCGCGGCTTGCGTGCCGCGCCATTCATCGCGGTGCCGAACAGCTCCAGCTTGATGCTGGCCTTGGGCACGCCGTTGGCGACCAGGCTGTCGCGCACCTGCTCCATCATCACCTGCGGGCCACAGACGTAGGCGACGTCGATGTCTTCGGGATTGACCCACTGCTTCAACAAGGCGTCGCACTTCGCGGCATCGATGCGGCCGTTGAACAGGTCGACGTCCTGCTGCTCGCGGCTGAGGATGAACACCAGATTGAAGCGGCTCATGTAGCGATCCTTCAGGTCGGCCAGCTCGTCCTTGAAGATCACACTCGATGAGGCGCGATTGCCGTAGACCAGGGTGAAGCGGCTGTTCGGCTCGGCCTGCAAGCTGGTCTTGATCAGCGACAGGATCGGCGTGATGCCGCTGCCGGCCGCGAAGGCGACATGATGGCGCTGCGATTCCGGCTCCAGCGGCACGCTGAAATGCCCGGACGGCTCCATGACGTCGAGCGTGATGCCCGGCTTCAGATGCTCGAAAGCCCAGCTTGAAAACAGGCCATCGTCGATGCGCTTGATCGCGACTCGCAGGCTCTGTTCCTGCGCTGCCGAGCAGATCGAATACGAACGCCGCACTTCCTCGCCGCCGATATCGGCACGAATGGTCAGGTGCTGGCCAGCTTCATAGCGATAAGCCTCGCGATGCTCAGGCGGCACGTCGAAAGTGACGACGACGGCATCGCGCGTCTCCGGGCTGACCTTGGCCACGCTCAACGAATGAAACTTGCTCATGCAGCTCTCCCCGCATACGGCCCCAGCGTTGTTGCCGCTAGTGGCACTTGAAATAGTCGAACGGCTCCAGGCAAGTCTTGCAGCGATACAGGCTCTTGCACGGCGTCGAGCCGAACTGGCTCAGCATCTCGGTGTTGGTCGACGCACAGCGCGGGCAGGCCACCACGGGCGCCGGCGGCGCGCGCCGGGTCAGCCGGCTGATGTCGATGCGCTGCTCGCCAGTCGACAGGCCCACCGGCGGCGCGATGCCGTAGTCGCGCAGCTTGGTTTTCGCATCCACCGTCAGCCAGTCGGTGGTCCAGGCCGGTGACAGACGGGTTTCCATCTTCGCGTCGGCAATGCCGTGGGCGGCCATCGCTTCGCGGATCGACGCCGCAATGACCTCGGTCGCCGGGCAACCGGAATAGGTTGGCGTCACCGTGACCACCAGCTGCTCTTCCTGCCAGCGCACATCCCGAACGATGCCGAGATCGGTGATCGAGATCACCGGGATCTCCGGGTCCGGCACTTCGGCCAGCCAATGCCAGATGGTGTCCAGCGAAGGCTTGTCGACGGCGGCGGCGTTCATCGCGAAGCGGGCTTACCAGCTCGCGCCGGGATGACTGCGCTGCAGCACCTGCATCTCGGCCAGCAGCTTGCTCAGGTGTTCGCTGTGCAGGCCCTGCTTGCCACCCTTCGGCATCCAGCCGCCGGCGGCCGGCAGCTTCAGCGTGGCTTCGGCAAACACTTCGCGAACATAGGCCAGCCATTCGTCCTGCAGGCTGGCCGGATCGAAGCCGATGCCGGCCGCCGTCATTTCGGCGTCGACGGCATCGCCGATGAACAGCTCGTGGCTGTACGGCCAGACCTTGTCGATCGCTGTCTGCAGCATGGCGTGGCTGCGCTCGCTCCCGTCGCCGAGACGCACCATCAGATCGCTGGACCGGCGCAGGTGATAGCTGACTTCCTTGACCGCTTTCTCGGCGATCGCGGCAATCGCGGCATCGCTGGAGGTGAGCAGCCGGCGCAGCGCCAGTGACGACCAGGCATCGAACAGGAATTGCCGCGCCAGGGTGTCGGCGTAGTTGCCGTTCGGCTGCTCGACCAGCAGCACGTTGCGGAACTCGCGGTCGTCGCGGTGATAGGCGAGGCTGTCTTCATCGGCGCCATTGCCGGCCGCTTCCGCCGCCAAGCTCAGCAGCAGACGCGCCTGGCCGAGCAGATCGAGCGCGACATTGGTCAGCGCCATGTCTTCTTCCAGCGCCGGGCCCTTGCCGCACCATTCACCAAGGCGCTGGCTGAGGATCAGCGCGTTGTCGCCGAGGCGCAGCAGATACTCGTGGCGAGCGGCGCTCATAGCCCTTTCACTTCGTCAGGCATCGGGAAGAAGGTGGGATGGCGATAGACCTTGCTGTTGGCCGGATCGAACAGCTCGGCCTTGTCATCCGGATGGCTGGCGGTGATGTCGGCGGCCTTGACGATCCAGATGCTGACGCCTTCGTTGCGGCGCGTGTAGACATCACGGGCGTTATTGAGCGCCATCGTCGCGTCCGGCGCATGCAGGCTGCCGACATGACGATGCGCCAGCCCGTGCTGGCTGCGGATGAACACTTCCCACAACGGCCATTGGTTCTTCATGTGCTTGTCCTTCAGGCAGCTTGAGCGGTGGCGAGTTGTGCCTGCTTGTCGGCGTGGGCAACCAGGGCATCGCGGAACCACTCGCCGTCGGTCCAGGCCTTGTTGCGCACTTCCAGGCGTTCGCGGTTGCAGGGGCCATTGCCCTTGACCACGTTGTAGAACTCTTCCCAGTCGATATCGCCATAGTCGTAGTGGCCGCGCTCGGCGTTCCATTTCACTTGCGGATCCGGCACGACGAGACCCAGATGTTCGGCCTGCGGCACGGTCTGATCGACCATCTTCTGGCGCAGTTCATCGTTGGTGAACAGCTTGATCTTCCAGGCCTGGGACTGGGCGCTGTGTACCGAATCGCCATCCGGCGGACCGAACATCATCAGGCTCGGCCACCACCAGCGATTGAGCGCGTCCTGGGCCATCGCCTTCTGCCCGGGCGTGCCTGCGCACAGCGCCAGCATGATGTCGTAGCCCTGGCGCATGTGGAACGCCTCTTCCTTGCAGACGCGGATCATCGCGCGGGCATACGGCCCGTAACTGCATCGGCACAGCGGAATCTGATTCATGATCGCCGAGCCGTCGACCAGCCAGCCGATGGCGCCGACATCGGCCCAGGTCAGGGTCGGGTAATTGAAGATCGACGAGTACTTGGCCTTGCCCGTGTGCAGGTCGTCGACCATCTGGTCGCGGGTGATGCCCAGCGTTTCCGCCGCGCTATACAGGTACAAGCCATGGCCGGCTTCGTCCTGCACCTTGGCGAGCAGGATGGCCTTGCGCTTCAGCGATGGCGCACGGGTGATCCAGTTGCCTTCCGGCAGCTGACCGACGATTTCCGAATGCGCGTGCTGGCTGATCTGGCGGATCAGCGTCTTGCGGTAGCGATCCGGCATCCAGTCCTGCGGTTCGACGCGAATGCCGTCGTCGATGCGGCTCTGGAAGCGCGCTTCGCGCTCGTCGAGTGAGCTTGCCGAAGGGGACCCGGTATCGGCCATCCCCACATTGTTCTGGGCATGCATGACGGCACTCCGCTGAAGACCTGCGGTCATTATTCGATACACTATTAATTAAGTCAACACGTTTTTTGTATCGTTAAATGCAGGCCTGTAAAATCGCCGCCATTCCATCCGGACCCCAGCCTGAATGAGCATCAACGCCTGGATCGAGCGCTATCTGGCAGATGAAGTACCGAAGTCGAAATCGCTGATCGTCACGGTCTTCGGCGATTCGCTGCTGCCGACCACGCCGGGCATCTGGCTGGGCGAACTGATCGCGCTGATGGCGCCTTTCGGCGTCAGCGAACGCCTGGTGCGCACCAGCTGTTTCCGCCTGATCGACGAAGACTGGCTGGCCGCGCGCCGTGATGGCCGGCGCAGCCATTACTCGCTGACCAGTTCCGGCAAGCGCCGCATCGAGCGCGCCTATCAGCGCGTCTACACGCCGCCGCTGCTGGACTGGGACGGCCAGTGGACCCTGGTGATCACGCCCCGCAGTGGCGATACCCATCCGAACCGCGGCCAGCTCAAGCGCGAACTGGAGTGGGAGGGCTTTGCGCTGCTGACGCCCGGCGTGCTGATCCACCCGGTGGAGAAAGCCGAGGCGCTGCGGCAACTGCTCGAGGAACTGGGCCTGCGCGAACGTGCCGCCGTGCTCAGAGCCCGGGACCTCGACGGCTTCGGCGGGCCCGGCGCTCAAGCCCTGATGATCCAGTGCTGGAACCTGGACGAGGTCGGCGCCCGCTATCGCAGCTTCATCGGGCATTTCCAGCCGCTGCTGGCCAAGCTCGGCAAGGCGGTGCTGACCCCCGAACAAGCCTTCCTGATCCGGACCCTGCTGATCCACTCGTTCCGCCGCGCCACCCTGCACGACCCGCGTCTGCCGGCCGTCATGCTGCCGGCCGCCTGGCCCGGCACTGCTGCCTACGAACTATGCAGAGCGCTGTACGTGCTGACCGCGCGCGATGCCCAGGCTCATGTGGCCTCGATCTGTGGCGTCAGCGAATCATTCGCCGTCGCAGACACCAGTCGGATGCCGGACCAGGTCAGCAGCCGCTTTGGCGGGATCAACGTAGCTTGATCACCGCTGACAGCAGCTGCGATCGATCCGCGCAAGGTCCGACCAGAATCTCGACATCACCGGCCTCGAACACCGGCGCCAGGTCGCGGCCCAGGAACTTCAGATCCGAGGCAGGCAGGCTCAGGTTCACGACGCCGCTTTCGCCGGGTGCGAGATCGATCTTGCCGAAGCCTCGCAATTCCAGCAGTGGCCGGGCGACGCTGGCCACCGGGTCGCGGCTGAACAGGAACACCGTCTCCTGCGCCGCCCGCGAGCCGCTGTTGGTGATCGTGACCTGCACATGGATGGTATCGACCGGCGACACGCTATCCGGCGTCACGCGCAGGTCTGCGTAGCTGAAGCGCCCGTAGCTCAAGCCGTGGCCGAAGCAGTACAGCGGGTCGTTGGCGACGTCGAGATACTTGCTGGTGAAGAAGTCGTCCGGGTTCATCGGCCGGCCGCTGGGGCGCTGGCCGAAGAAGATCGGCACCTGTCCGAGCGCGCGTGGCCAGCTCATCGGCGTGCGTCCGCTCGGCGAGACTTTTCCCGATAGAACATCGGCGATGGCGTTGCCGGCTTCGCTGCCGAGAAACCAGGCGGCTAATAACGCATCGGCTTTTTCTGCCAGCCAGGGGATGACCAGCGGCCGGCCCGAAAACAGGATCGCGACGACGGGAATGCCTAGGCTCTGCGCCCGCGCAAGGACTGCCTCGGTGAGTGCGCGCTGCTGTCCGGGGAGTTCCGGGTAGGCACGGCTTGCAGCCTCGCCGCTCATGTTGTGGGCCTCGCCGATGCACAGCAGGACCGCGTCGGCACCCTCGCAAAGCGCGACGGCTGCAGCGATACCGCCGGCATCGTCATCGCGGATGGCCACACCCGCCGCGTGCACGATCTCGGTGCCGGGAAAGCCCTGGCGCAAGCCCGAAAGCACGCTGACGTGCTTGTCAGGCTCGCCGGCCGCGCCCCAGCAGCCGCCCATTTCCGGACCGTTGTCGGTGAGCGGGCCGATGACGCAGAGCTTGCCGATGGCAGGGGCGAGCGGCAGCGTGTCACCGTCGTTCCTCAGCATCACGATCGCCCGCGCGCCGACTTCACGCGCCAAGGTTCGACGCTGCGCGACCACTTCGGGCGCCTCGGCTGTGGAGCCACGGCGGTAGGGGTCGTCGAACAGTCCCAGCTGCTCCTTGAGCTTGAGCACGCGGCGCACCGAGGTGTCGATCTGCGCCATGGTCACCAGCCCGCGTTCCAGCGCCACCGGCAGGCCCTTGCGGTAGGCGTCGGCCATCATGTCGATGTCGACACCGGCGTTGAGCGCGAGCGCTGCGGCCTCGACCAGATCGGCGGCAACGCCGTGACGGATCAGTTCGCCGATGGCGTTGTAATCGCTGATCAGCACGCCTTCGAAGCCGAGCTTGCCGCGCAGGTAGTCGCCGAGCAGTTCGCTGTGCGCGGTCATCGGGATGCCGTTCAGATCGGTGAACGCCGGCATGATCGAGGCGACGCCGGCGGCCACCGCGGCTTCGAACGGCGGCAGATGCACTTCGTGCAGGCTGCGTTCGGAGATGTCGACGGACGCGTACTCGCGCCCGGCCATCACCGGCCCGTAAGCGCAGAAATGCTTGGCGCAGGCGGCGAGCGCATCAGAGCGCGCGAGATCGGCGGTCTGGAAGCCGCGGACCTTGGCCTCGGCCAGTCGCGCGCCCAGCCAGGGATCTTCACCCGGCCCTTCGGCGGTGCGGCCCCAGCGCGGATCGCGCGAGACGTCGAGCATCGGGTTGAAGGTCATCGCCAGGCCATCGGCGGCGGCTTCGGTGGCGGCCTCACGGGCCGTCAGTTCCCAGGCCTGCGGATCGAACAGCGCCATCTCCGCGAGCGGAATGGGGAACAAAGTGCGATGACCGTGGATCACATCAAGGCCGATCAGCAAGGGAATACCCAGACGCGATTGTTCCACCGCCAGCCGCTGCATCTCGTGCGTCGGTCCGGTACCGACCATGTTCAGCAGATTGCCGAGGGAACCGTCGGCGATCGAATCGGTGGAATCACCGGCGATGATCGGGCCGGTCACCGCGTAGCTGGAGGCGGTCATGGTCAGCTGGCCGAGTTTCTCTTCGAGCGTCATCTGGGCCAGCAGCTTGTCGATACGGCTCATCAATAAGTCCTTTTGGAAGTGTCTCGGGGCTTGGCCATGATAGGTCGCCAAAGTGAAGCGTCGGCACGCGAGCCCGAGAGCAGGGGCAGATGTACCCAGATCTATCAATGCCGTCAGAATCAGGGCAACAAGGAGGCTTCATGCTGACAGCGGAAAATACCGAGAGTGCCGAAGCGCATCGTCGCCTTGCGGCAACAAGCACGGCGGCGGAACCATCAGGTGCGGCGCTTGCTGCGCTACCGGACGAGGCGCTGCTGGAGCAGGTCCAACGTC
>NZ_JAHFRY010000043.1:0-15184 GCF_023266035.1 Nevskia sp. | reverse complement strand
GGAAAATACCGAGAGTGCCGAAGAGCGCCGTCGTCCTGCGGCGACAGTCGCGGCCGAACGATCAGAAAGTCCCGCGGTGCTTGCCGAACTACCAGACGAGGCGCTGCTGGAACAGGTCCAGCGCCAGACTTTCGACTTCTTCTGGAAGGGCGCGCATCCGGTCAGCGGCCTGGCGCCAGACCGGCGCACGACCCGCGACGAGCCGGTCGATGATCTGATCACCACCGGCGGTACGGGCTTCGGCGTGATGGCGATCATCGTCGCCGTCGAGCGCGGCTGGGTCAGCCGTGAGGCGGCGCTGGATCGCCTGAGCAGCATGCTCGACGTGCTGGTGCGGGCGCCCTGCTATCACGGCGCATTTCCGCACTTCATGAACGGCCTCACCGGCGCCACCATCGCCTTCAGCCGCAAGGATGACGCGGGTGATCTGGTCGAAACCTCGTTCCTGGTGATGGGCCTGCTGTGTGCGCGCCAGTATTTTCAGCGCGACACGCCGGCCGAGAAAAAGCTGCGCGATCGCATCAACTGGATCAGCGAAGAAGTCGAGTGGGACTGGTACACGCAAGGCGGCCGCAAGCTGCTGTACTGGCACTGGAGCCCGAACAACGGCTGGGCGATGGATCACGAGATCCACGGCTGGAACGAGTGCCTGATCACCTACGTACTGGCGGCGGGTTCCAAGCGCTACCCGATCGATCCGCTGGTCTATCACCGCGGCTACGCGACCGGACGTGATTTTCTCAACGGCAAGTCCTATTACGGCATCGAGCTGCCGCTGGGTCAGGCTTATGGCGGGCCGCTGTTCTTCAGTCACTACTCGTTCTGCGGCCTCGATCCTCACGGCCTGAAGGATCGCTATGCCGATTACTGGGATCTGAACTGCCGGCACGTGCAGATCAATCGCGTGCACTGCATCGCCAATCCGCATCGTTTCAAGGGCTACAGCGAGTCCTGCTGGGGCTTGACCGCCAGCGACGATCACGCCGGCTATGGCGCCCATGCGCCGGACAACGACAACGGCACCATCTCGCCGACCGCCGCGCTTTCGAGCCTGCCGTATGCGCCTGCCGAAGTCATGGCTACGCTGCGCTATTTCCTGCGCGAGCACGGCGAGAAAATCTGGAAGCGATACGGCTTCGTCGACGCCTTCAACGAACAGCACGACTGGACCGCCGACACCTTTCTGGCGATCGACCAGGGGCCCATCGTGGTGATGATGGAAAACCATCGCACGGGCCTGCTGTGGAAGCTGTTCATGAGCGTGCCCGAAGTGCAGAACGGCCTCCGCCGGCTGGGCTTCAGCAGCCCGCATCTGGTAGCGGGAGCTGCTTCGTGACCGAGACTTTTCATCAGTGGCTGGATCGCCAAGCGGCCTATGCAGCGACCGCGATGCTGAAGAGCGTGTCCGCGGTCGATCTGGTCAAGACGCGTCCGGGTTTCGGCCAGACCGTGCGTCCGGTCAAGGGCAGCATCATCGCTTCGCCGGTGATCGGCGCCTACGATCCGGACCCGGATTATTTCTTTCACTGGTACCGCGATTCGGCGGTGGTGATCGACGCACTGCGTCTGCTGTTTCTCGAGGGCGTGGTCGGCGCGCAAGCGCTTGAGCAGTTCGCCGACTTCCTGCGTTTCAGCCTGTCACTGCGGAAGCTGGACGGGCGCGCACTGGCGGCATCGTCAACGCGGCGCGATGGTGTGGCTGCGGATTTCCTGAAGTTCATCCGGGAAGACGACGATCTCGCCGCCGTGCACGGCGATGCGGCGTTCGCGGAAACCCGGGTCAATCCCGATGGCAGCCTGGACATCTCCAAGTGGGCACGGCCGCAGCACGATGGCCCGCCCCTGCAAGCGCTGGCCTTGATGCGCTGGGCGCGTGATGTTGCGCTGACGCCGGCCGTCAGCGCCGATCTCTCTGCGCTGATTCGCGCCAATCTCGAATTCACCTTGCAGCATTGCCACGAGCCGTCCTTCGACATCTGGGAAGAAGAGAACGGGCTGCACTACTACACGCTGAGAGTCTCGGCCGCAGCACTTGAGCAGGGTGCCGGATGGTTCGAGTCGCAGGCTGAGCCCGGTCTGGCGCTGTGCTGTCGTGCCGAGGCTTCGATGCTCACCAAGGCGCTGGATGGCTTCTGGCTGGCCGAAGAGAACTGCTACCGATCGCGGACTCTGGTGTCCGGAGAGCGTTCGTCCAAGGAGCTGGATATCGCCGTGATCCTCGCGGCCATCCATGTCGAAGCCAGCGCTCCGAAACACTCGGTCGCCGACCCGCGCATGCAGGCAACCCTGGCGCGTCTCGAAACCCTGTTCGACGGGCTTTATGCGATCAATCGCAATCGCGCGGCCGATCGTGGCCCGGCGATGGGCCGCTATCCGGGTGATGTCTATTACTCGGGCGGCGCCTATTACTTCTCGACCCTGGGTGCTTCGGAGTTCTGCTTTCGAGCCGCGATGAAATCGGACCAGGCCGCGAGCTGGATCGCACGCGGCGATGCCTATCTGGAAACGGTGCGCGTCTACACACCGGCGAGTGGCGCGCTGTCCGAACAGTTCGATCAGCAGAACGGCCGGCAAACCTCGGCCAAGCATCTGGCCTGGAGCTATGCCGCTTTCATCTCCTGCCTCGCCGCCCGGCGTGCGGCCCTGGGGCTGGGGCAGCACCATTAACGACAACGCAGCAGCCGATGCCGCCGCGCTGGCGGCCGAGGCTGGCGCTCGCTCGGGTGTGTTCCGTCAGCTCGGTACGTTGCGGCGGGCGCTGTTTGCGTCGTCGGTGGGGCGCTCGCTCAAGGTCCTGATGAGCAGCCTGCTGCTGGTGATCATCGGCACCTCGTTCGGGCAGATCGTGCTCAACCGCTGGAACAAGCCGTTCTACGACGCGCTGTCGCGCCGCGACCTGCGCGAGTTCCTGGTGCAACTCGGCGTGTTCTTCATGATTGCCGCGGTGTTGCTGGTGCTCAATGTCTTTCAGCGCTGGGTTGTGGAGAGCTTGAAGATCAAGCTGCGCGAAGGCGTGGTGCGCGATCTGGTCGGCCACTGGATGCTGCCGCGCCGCGCGTTCTGGCTGTCGACCGCGGGGCCGATGGGCGTCAACCCCGATCAGCGGATGACCGAAGACGCGCAGAAGATGTGCGACCTGTCGACCGATCTCGGCGCTGGTCTGCTGCAGGCCTCGATCCTGTTCATTTCCTTCTCCGGCATCTTGTGGGGCATCTCCGCGGACTTCAGCATCCGCATCGGCGGCATCGACTACGCGGTGCCCGGCTTCATGGTCTGGGCCGCGATCCTCTATGCCGGCACCGGCTCGCTGCTGAGTTACTGGGTGGGGCGCAGCCTGATCGCGCGCAATGCCGATCGCTATTCGCGTGAAGGCGAGCTGCGCTTTGCGCTGGTGCGTATCAACGAACATCTGGACGGCATCTCGCTCGCCGCCGGCGAGGCCGATGAGAAGCGTCGAGTCGAACGCCATCTGGGCGACGTGATGGCGGCGATGCGCCGACTGGTGCGAGGCTGGACCAACCTCACCTGGGTCACCGCCGGCTTCGGCTGGACGACCTTGGTGGCGCCGATCCTGATCGCCGCGCCGCTGTATCTGACCGGCAAGATTTCCTTCGGCGGCATGATGATGGCCGCCGCCGCGTTCACCCAGGCGCAGCAGGCGCTGCGCTGGTTCGTCGACAACTTCGGCACCATCGCCGAGTGGCGCGCCACCCTGCTGCGCGTGGCCGGCTTCCGCGAAGCCTTGACCGCGAATGCCGAGATCGTTCGCTACGCGAGCCGCATCACCTATACCGATGGCGCCAGCGGATCGATGAGCATCGATGGGCTCGAAGTTGAATCGGCACCGGGACGTGATCGGCTGGACCAGGCGAATGTCGTCGTCCGCGCCGGCGAGCGGGTGCTGATCCTGGGCACCGCCGGCACCGGCAAGACCCTGCTGTTCCGCGCCCTGGCCGGCTTGTGGCCTTGGGGCGTCGGCGAAATCACCCGCCCGGCGGACGAGGCCATCCTGTACATGCCGCGCGGCACGCCTTACCTGCCCAGTGGAACCTTGCGCGACGTGCTCGCCTACCCGATGGCGGCTGACCGCTTCGCGCAGAACACCTGCGAGCACGCGCTCAAGCGCCTGGGGCTGGAGCGGCTAGTGCCGCTGCTCGACGCCGAGCTGCGCTGGGATCGCGAGCTCAGTCACGAGGACCAGATGTGTCTCGCATTCTCGCGCGTGCTGCTGCAATCACCGTCGTGGCTGGTGATGGATGAGGCCTTGAGCATGCTGGAGGACGAGTCGCTCGAGCGGGTCATCGACGTGCTGAGCCACGAGCTGTCGGCGACCAGCATCATCCACATCGGCAAGGCCGCAGAGACCGGCAACCGTCTGTTCTCCCGCGTGCTGCATCTGGTCAAGGCGACCACGGAAGTGCCGCCTCCCGCTCCCGGGAGTGATCGTCCATGAAGCGATTCTCCTGGCTGAGTCTGCTGTGCTTGCTGAGCCTGCTGCCGGGCCTGGCACTGGCGCAGGCGTTCGAATTCCGCCCACCGCCGACCGCCAACGACGCTTCAACCCCCGCGGCCATGCGCGATCTCGCGACCCGCATCCTGCCGGTCTACGAGGAGCGCGATACCGATCGCTACCTGACCAATCTCGCCGCGCTGCAGCTGGTCGCCGGCGATTACACGGCGGCCTATGACACGCGCCAGTCGCTGCAGGAGCGGCAGCGTCCGGCAGACCTGCCACGCCCGGTCGACAAGGCCGTGCTCTACGACATCTACGCGCGGGCGAGGTCCATCGAGACTACCGAACGCGTGCCGTTCGCCAATGCCTTCAAGCAAGCCTTCAAGGAAGTGGTGCCGCGGCTCAACGATCGCGACGCGCATGCGGTTACGGTCTGGCTGGAGACACCGCGCGCGGTGTTCGAGCAAGCCTTGCAGAAGTCCTTCGATCAGTACCGCGCCGGGGGCAGCGTCAACTTCAACCAGGCGGTGGATCTGATCTGGACCTATCTGTCCTTTGACGCCTATCGCAGCTTCAGCCCGCTGATCGAAGCGCTCGATTCCGAGGACGGCGGACGCCGCTACATCGCCGACGAGCAGGTGACGATCAAGACCTCAGGCGGGCGGAAGATCCAGGCGGTGGTGATCCGCCCCAAGGACGCGGCGATTCCGCTGCCGACCCTGCTCGAGTTCACCATTCACGTCAATCAGGATTCGGTGCGCGAGGCGGCGGCCCATGGCTATGTCGGCGTGGTGGCGTACACGCGCGGCAAGCGAATCAACAGCCCGAATGCAGTCACCCCGTTCACCCACGACGGCGAAGATGCGCGCGCGGTGATCCACTGGATCACCAAGCAAAGCTGGAGCGATGGCCGGGTCGGCATGGTCGGCAGCACCGATAGCGGCTCCGCCGCCTGGGCCGTCGCCAAGCGTCCGCCGAAGGCGCTCAAGGCCATCGCCACCAGCTTCGCGTCCGCGCCGGGCATCGACTTCCCGATGAGCGGCAACATCGTCCGAAACTCGGCGTATCGCTGGGCGCAGTTCAATACCTCACCGCCACTCAAAGCAGGCGTGGCCGCGCCGAGCACGGACGACAGGGTCTGGCGACTGCTCGATCAGACCTGGTTCACCAGCGGCAAGCGTTACCGCGATCTGGATCGCCGTTTCGCGCCGCCGAACCGCGCCTTCGACGAATGGCTGGATCACCCGAGCTACGACCGCTACTGGCAGAAGCTGATCCCGTTCCGCAAGCAGTTCGCCAAGGTCGATATCCCGGTATTGACCCTGGCCGGCTACTACGGCGGTGATGCCGGCGCGCTCTACTACTTCAGCGAGCACACGCGCTACAACGCAAAGGCCAACCACAGCTTGCTGATCGGCCCCTACGACGACGACATCGCGCGGGACGCTCCAGCACCGGAGTTCAGGGGTTACGTACTGGATGCCGTCGCGCAGACCAATCTGCGCGAGCTGCGCTATCAGTGGCTCGACTCCATTTTCAAGAACGCGCCCAAGCCGGCGCTGTTGAAGGACAGGGTCAACTATCAGGTGATGGGCACCAATCAGTGGAGCCACGCGCCATCGATCGCCGCGATGGCCAATGCGACGCAGCGCTATTTTCTGGATGCCGGCGCTCCGAACGAGCCAAGACGACTGGCCCTACAGCCTGCGTCGGCAGACCGCTACGCCGAACAGACCGTCGACTTCACCGATCGCAAGGACCTGACAATTCCGTCATCGGACGTGATGAGCAAATCTCTGGCGACACCGAATGCCGTTGTCTACTCCAGCGAACCGCTGCAGCAGCCGCTGGAAATCAGCGGCCAGCTGACCGGCAAGCTGGATCTGCTGATCAACAAGCAGGACGTCGATCTGAAGATCACGGTCTACGAATTGATGGCCGGCGGCACTTACGTGCAGCTGTTCGATCCCTACGAGTTCCGCGCGAGCTACGCCAAAGATCGAACCCGTCGCCGGCTGCTGGTCGCCGGCAAACGCCAGCAGCTGCCGTTCACCATCGAACGCCTGACCAGTCGCAAGCTCGCGGCCGGCAGCCGGATCGTGCTGGTGCTCGGCGTCAACAAGCAGCCCGGCCAGCAACTCAATCTCGGCTCCGGAAAGGACGTGAAGGAAGAGACCGCTCGCGACGCCAGGAAGCCGTTGGTGATTCGCTGGTATAGCGGTAGCAGCGTTGATTTGCCGGTTCGCAGATAGCGTTGACGTCTTAGCTCAACGGCGTATCTGCTGTAGAGAAGCTTGGCCAAGTATCTCTACAGGAGCGCCCGTTGGGGCATCACCTACCGCCGATTACCTGACGGATAAATCCAGAATCAAGACGCAAATTTTTATCGCTGCCCGGATTGATTACGAGGCCGTCATAAAAGCTTTTCTCTAAAACAAAACTCATAGCCTGCTTTGTTGACATTACAAATGTGGCATTAGCCTGAGCGGTGAACCGCTGCAAAGACGGATGATCTGTGAAAAGCGCAAGGAGCCTTTTATTGTCGTCATCAACCACTTCGACGAAGCCAATCTTCTCTCCCTTCTCAATAATGAATCCGGATCGCTTGGCTTCATTAATCGGCTTTTCCATTATTGCCGCTACTAGAAGATTCGCCTTCTTGAGCTCCGAAAAGAGTTCTTCGGCCGTTTCATTTGAATGGTCGATTTGGTGCCTTTCCATTGCTGCGACCAAGCGCGGATTAGTTACCGGGGTATTGAGGTCTACCGGTGACACCAATGGCGCCGCATAAGCAGATTGAGTTGCCGACGTAGCTGAAAAGACACCAGCCCAAAGTGAGCGGAGGAATTTTCCAGAGATCATGTTTGTGGCGCTCAACTAGCAATCTGCCGACTGCCATACAAGTAGCTGCAACCATCAACGCCCACTTCCTCGCGATGCGTTTCGCCGAGATGCATGACGAAGACATCGCCCAGGCCGCAACGCTGAATCTGGCCGCCACCGGAAATCGTCATCCCGCCCGAGAGCACCAGCCCTCGCACTTCGAAGGGATGCGTGTGTTCCAGGTTGATCAGCCCCGAGGCGTACTCGCCGGCGGTGGCGGGGGTGAAGCCGTCGTGCTCGAGCGCGATCTGGAATTGCTGTGCGTCCATCAGGTCTCCTCCTGCATCGGGCGTTGAGCCGTGCTTCCTGCGTGATCGTGATCCCAGCTTAGATCAGCGGTGCCATCGGCAAAACCTGGACCGGGCCACACCTCGTTTCACGCGCGCGGCTCTATCAGGGCTTCGGGAACGTCGAGGGGGAAGTCCATCAGGATCTGCGCGAACATCTTTCCCTGCGGATCGTGGCGCAGCGAGGCGATGCCGCCGCCACCGAGCGCGCCCTGCATCAGGAAATTGAAGCCCTGCAGGCCGGGCCACTCGTAGCGCTCGACGGCCCCGATGACGAAATGAGCGAACCAGTCCTTCACCGCCGCGGCGGTCAACTGCTCGCGCAGCACCGGGACGAACTCGGCCCGGCGCGCGAGCACGCCGATGTTGGCGGCGTCGCCCTTGTCGCCGGAACGGCCGTAGGCGAGGTCGATCAGGCGGACGCGCCGCGTACGGCCTGTCGGCATCGGCTCGACCACCACGGGCACGGCTTTCACGGACAGATCGTCGGCGACTTCGATTGGCGGTGGCGACCAGGGCTGAGCATCGATCTGGATCGGCACCGCGGCCTTCGGCACGAGGCAGGACCACAGACGCACCAGCGGCGACGGCGTCGGACGCCCGCCGGCGAATCCGGTCAGGCCCTGGGCCATCGCGGTCGCCGCAGGGATGCACTCGCGGCTGAAGATTTCCAGCGCGCGCTTGTCCGCATGCTGCACGGCGATCTTGAGGATCACTTCGCGCGTGTCGCCGCGGCGAGCATGGGCACCCCAGTTGGACTCGGCACCCAGCACCTCGATGTTGGTGCGCAGGTAGTCGCCCAGGTTCTGCGCCGCGAACATCCGCCGCGTGCGCGCCAGCACGGCAGCGCCGACCGCCTCTGCCTTCCGCACCGCATCCACGCCGCCGACCATCATCGTCGTCGCGCAGCGGAAGCCTTCCTGCGCGGTGACGGAGCACTTGTAGTACGGCGACGGTGGGCGTCCGCGCGCGCCCGATACCCGCACCCGATCCGGGCCGACAGCCTCGACGCGCAGGTCGCGCCAGTCGCAGCTGACATCCGGCAGCAGGTAAGCGGCCGGATCGCCGACTTCGTAAACGATCTGTTCGGCAACGGTCTCCGGCGCCACGCGTCCGCCGGTGCCCGTCGGCTTGGTCAGCACGAAGCTGCCATCGGGCTCGCAGATGGCAATGGGGAAGCCCATGTGGTCCCAGTCCGCCACCACGGCTTCCCAGTCCGTGGCCAGCCCGCCGGTGGCCTGCACGCCGCACTCGATGACGTGGCCGGCCAGGCTGCCGGCGGAGAGGCGGTCGTAATCGGTCGCTGTCCAGCCGAAGGCGTGGATCAGCGGGCCCAGCGCCAGGGCGCTGTCGACACAGCGGCCGGTGATGACGATGTCGGCACCGCCGGCGAGCGCCGCGGCGATCGGGAAGGCACCGAGATAGGCGTTGAAGCTCCAGGGCTTGGCGGGCAGTGCTTCGTTGCTGAACATCTCGCGCAGTTGCGCGAATTCCGCCGCGCGCGGCAGCAGGTCGTCGCCGGTGACGATGGCGATTTTCAATGCGATGCCCTGGGCGGCGAGCTTTTCCTCCAGCGCCGCCTTGCAGGCCTGCGGGTTCACGCCGCCGGCGTTGGTGACCACGCGGATGCCACGCGCCTTGAGGTCTTCGGCCAGCGCGGAAAGCACGCCGGGCAGGTCGGTGGCGTAGCCCGCCGCAGGGTCCTTGGTGCGGGCTCGCGCGAGCAGGGACATGGTGATCTCCGCCAGGTAGTCGAGCACCAGCACGTCGATCTCGCCGGAGCGCACCAGCTGGCGCGGACCCTCAGCGGAGTCGCCCCAGAAGCCGGCTCCGCAGCCGATGCGCAGAGACCTCACGTTCAGCGACCGGTGTAGTGCGGCGCGCGCTTGTCGACAAAGGAGGCGCGTCCTTCCTGTGCGTCCTCCGTCGACGCCATCGCCGCGAACATGGTCTGCGAATACTCCAGCGCATCGCGCAGGCTCAGGTCGCGGATGGCGTTGAAGGTCTGCTTGCCCAGGCGCACCGCGGTCGGCGAGGCGCTGGTCACACGGGCGAGCAGCCAGTCCAGTTTCTCGTCGAGCTGCGCACGCGGAACCACGTAGTTGACGATGCCCCAGTCCAGCGCTTCCTGAGCGGTGAACTGCTCGCCGGTGATGCAGATCTCCTGCAGGCGCCGCGCCGGGATCACTCGCAGCATGTGCGGCAGGATGGTCATCGGCGTCATGCCGATCCGGGACTCCGGCGCGCCGATGCGGATGTCATCCGCGGCCACCGCCATGTCGCAGGCGCACAGCAGGCCGAAGCCGCCGGCCAGAGCATGGCCGTTGACGCGCGCGATGATCGGCAGCGTGCAGTTCTGGATGCGTTTGAACAGCTCCACCATGTAGTGCTGCGGACGCGAATAGTCGACGCCGAAGGGATTGCCGTCCGCGTTCTTCTGCAGATCACCGCCAGCGCAGAAAGCCTTGTCGCCGGCGCCGGTGAGCACGATGGCGCGGCAGGCGCGGTCCGCCACGGCGGCGTCGATGCCCTCGCCGAGCAGCCGGATGACTTCCTCGTTGATGGCGTTGCGTCGCTCGGCGCGATTGATGGTGATCCACTGCACGCCGTCACGGCGTTCGACGAGAACCAGGGAGGTCATCGGGGCTCCAGGCTTGGATGAGGCGGCCGCCGGGGATGGCGCATCCGCAGATAGTGAGCATTACTCATTAGAAAACTTCTTGTTGTCAATGTCTCGGCAACCACCCAGCGCCATCAATATTTGCAAGGAGCGGAGCTTGATGTTCTCCGTCGTTCCTGCGAGATTTCCACTAGTGAGTTCAACTCAATTTTGAGGATGATGGCGATGTCAGAGGGTTCCTGCAGCTTCGTCACCCAGGCCTTCACTGGGCTTCCGTCATGAACGACGCCGACCCGCTGCTCGACGACCTCTGGCAGCACCCGAGCGCCTTTCGGCCTGATCTGTTCGCCGGCCAGGTGGCGCTGGTCTGTGGCGGTGGCAGCGGCATCGGCCGCGCCGTGGCGCTGCTCCTGGCGCGCCTCGGTGCCACGGTGGTGGTCACTGGCCGCAAGCAGGACAAGCTCGACCGCGTGGTCGACTACGCCCGGGCGCAGGGCGCGAGGATGCACGGCTACGCCGCGCAGCTGCGCGAGCACGACCAGGTGCTGGCGCTGTACGAGCGCATCGAAGCCGAGGTCGGCATGCCGGACCTGGTGATCAACAGCGCCGGCGGCCAGTTTCCACAGAACGCCATCGACATCAGTCCCGGCGGCTGGAACGCGGTGATCACCAACAATCTCAACAACACCTGGTTCGTGATGCAGCGCGCGGCGCAGCGCTGGCGCGACCTGAAGCGCGGCGGTTCGATCGTCAACGTGATCGTGGTGCTGGAGCGCGGCATGCCGGGCGTGGCGCACACGCAGGCCGCACGCGCGGGCATCGTCGGCGCCATGCGCACGGTGGCGGTCGAATGGGCGCCGCTGGGCATCCGCGTCAACTGCGTTGCGCCCGGCCTGACCGCGAGCGAGGGCCTGGACGTCTATCCGCCCGAAGCGGTGGCCGAATTTCCGCTGGCCAATCCGTTCAAGCGGCCGGGCTCGCCGATGGAGATCGCCGAGTCCTGCGTGTTCCTGTCTTCGTCCAGCGCCAGCTTCATCACCGGCGAGACGCTGACCGTCGACGGCGGCGGCAAGCTGTGGGGCGAGCTGTGGCTTGCCGGACGTCCCGAGTGGTACCGGTCACCGAATTGCTAGGCGCGCGGGCCCTTGTCCGGCGAGCGCAGGCTGGCCGCCACGCGCTCGAGCCGGTCGGCAAGGGCCGAGAGATCGGTCTCCGGCGAGCTCGCGACGCCCGCCTCCCGACGCTCGATCCCGCCACAGACCAGGTCGGTGATCTGGTCCGCGTAACGCTCCGCATCCAGCGTGGCGTGGCCGTAGAGAAATCCCCAGGCGTGGTGCTCGATGCCGCCGTAGATCACGTCGCGCAGCAGTTCGACCGGCAGGTGGTCACGGAACTCCCCGGCGGCGATGCCCTCCCGCACCACGTCGAGCAGCAGCCCCGTGTACGCCAGGTTCATGCGGTGCACCGGCGAGCGCGAATAGCCGGGCTGCGAGCGCACATCGGAGAAGATCAGCCGGCACATGCCGGGCCATTCCCGGATCGTTGTCAGGTGGCGCCAGACCAGATACCGGAACCGAGCGCGCGCGCCGCGGATCACCGACAGATCCTTGGTGTAGTCGCCGAACAGCTCGCCGTACCACTGCTCGATCACCCGGTTGAGCAACTCGCGCTTGGTCGGGAAATACTTGAACACCGTGCCTTCGGCGACGCCGAGACGGCCCGCGATCTCGGTCACCGCTGTCGAATGGAAGCCGCGCGCCACGAAGATGTCGCGCGCCACGGCCAGGATCTCCTGGGCGCGCTCGTCGGAGGCCATGCGCGATGCCCGTTGACGAGGCAGCTTCGATGCCGTCTCTGCGCCGCGACGCGACGGGCTCATGAGGGTTTTCCGGAGGAAGTGAGTGACCATCACTATAGGGGCGGCTCGCGTTGCCGGTCCACGTCCTGCGGCGCCGGCGCGCACGCGGACGTGAGCACATAAAAAAACCGCCGGGGGAGAAAGCCGATGAAGCTGGACGTGGAGAACCTGTACGACCGCCGAGCGGACCACCGCTGGGAGCGCATCAGCGTTGGCGACATCTTCGAACGCATGACCTGGAGTCAGCCGGACAAGCTGGCGCTGGTGGCAGCGCCGTGCGCGGTGCGCGATCCGCAGTTCGCGCGCGTCACTTACCGGCAGGCAGATCAGGCGGCGAACGCGATCGCCCACGGCCTGCTGGCGCACGGCCTGGCGCGCGGCGCGCGGGTGGCGCTGTTCTGCGACAACTCCAACGAAGCCTTCCTCGTCAAGATCGCCTGCGCCAAGGCCGGCCTGGTGGCGATGCCGCTCAACACCATGATGGCCGCCGACATGCTCGAGCACTCGCTGAGGCAGGTGGGTGCGGCGGCCGCGATCATCGATGCCGAAGCCTGGCCCAAGGCGAAAGGACCGCTGACGGCGGTCGGCATTGCGGTGCTGGCGGCGATCGTCACCCGCGACGGCGACGGCGCCGGGCTGCCGTCTCTGGCGCAACTGATGCACGGCCAGCCGGCGACCGAACCCGAAGTGCGCATTCACGGCGACGACATCTGGGAAATCCTGATGACCTCGGGCACCACCGCGATGCCCAAGGCGGTGATGATCTCCCACAGCTGCACCTATCTCGCGGGTCTCAACCAGGCCTCGGCGTATTCGCGCGGCGTGCCGTTCGAGTCCGACTACCGCATCTGCTCCTTCCTGCCGATGATCTATCACATCGGCGACCAGATCTTTCCGATGTCGGCCCTGCTCTCCGGCGGCAGCGTGGTGCTGGGCCGCACGCCGACGCCGGCCAATCTCTGCGCCGCCATCGACCGTGAACGCCCGTCGGCCTACTTCGCCGGATCGCCACAGTTCCTGGCCGACCTGGTCCGCACCGCCGAGGCCTCCGACCCGGTGCCGAATCTGGGCAGCCTGCGTGTCGTGGTCTACGGCTGGGGCGCGGTCGATCCGGCCGTGCGCGAGCGGCTCAAGCGGCTGAGCCCGCACGCCAATCTCGTCGGCATCTTCGGCCAGACCGAGTGCATCGCGCTGCACCGATTTCCGGTCGAGCAGTATTCCGAGGTCTACCAGCAGACTGCGCCGGCGACCAACATCGTCGGCCTGCCGACGCCCCTGCTCGCGTCGACCGTGATGGACGAGGATGGCCGCTCGCTGCACGACCAGCCCGGGGTGCGTGGCGAGGCGGTGTATCGCTCGCCGATCATCACCGCCGGCTACTTCCGCGACGAGCCGGCGACGCGCGCCGCCTTCCGTCACGGCTGGTTCCACAGCGGTGACCTGTGCGAATTCCGCGACGATGGGCTGCGCGTGATGGTCGACCGCTACAAGGACGTGGTGAAGTCCGGGGGCGAGAACGTTTCCAGCCTGCGGGTGGAATCCGTCGTCGCGCAGTTTCCCGGCGTGGCTCGGGTCGCCGTCGTCGGCCTGCCGGATCCGCGCTGGGGCGAAATGGTCACCGCGGTCGTCGTGCCACGGCCGGGCGAGACGATCGACGAAACGGCGCTGATCGCATTCTGTCGCGAGCGACTCGCGGGCTTCGAAACGCCCAAGCGTGTCGTGCTGATGGACGATCTGCCGGCGACCGTCGGTGGCAAGGTGCTCAAGTACAAGCTGCGCGACATGCTTGCGCCGCGCTGAGCCCGCGTCGCGCTTCGTCGGCCCGCCGGCTTCTACCTCGCCGGCTTGAAAGTCTTCTCGACGTACGCCCGAATGCCTGCGGCTGTCTGCGGGCTCGCCCAGTGCGCCAGCGCCTGCTGGTCGTAGGCCGGACCCTCAGCACGAATTCGGGCGGCCGATGCCGCGCGCAGCGCCTGCTTGGTCAGGGCAAAGGCTTGCGACGGCACCGCGGCCAGCGATTCCGCCACGGCGATCGCGCGTTCGAGCACCTGCCCGGAGGCAAGCAGTTCATCGGCGAGCCCCCGTTGCAAAGCCTGCTCGCCGGCAAAGGTGTCGGCGCCGTACAGCACGCTCTGCAGATACCGGTGGGTGACTGCGAAACGCATGATCTCCAGAGCGCTCATGGGTAGCGGAACGCCGACCTTGAGCTCGGGCACGCCGGTCCGCGCGCCTTCGGCGAGCACCCGCTGATCGGCCGCGCAGGCCAGCACGCAACCACCTGCGATCGCCGCGCCATTGATCGCCGCGATCACCGGCTTGGGGCATTCGAACACTGCGTTGAACATCGCGCTGAGTGCCGGCAGGAAGCGTTCGACATACGCCATTCCGCCGTCGACGATGCGCAGCAGATCCACCCCGGCCGAAAAGATGCGGCCCTGGCCGACGATGACGACCGCCCGGCACGGGTCCGCTGACAGGGCGCGGAACTGTTCGGCCAGCGCTACACAGAACTCCACATCCATGGTGTTGGCCTTGCCGTGGCTCATGCTCAGCACCGCAATGTCGTTCTTGCGAGCGATCTCGAACACTGTGTTTCTCCTGACAGGTTTACCAAGCAGCGCAGCAAGCGCAGCGCTGCTTCGGCACTAGCGAACGTGGGCTTGCTCGACGCTCAACTTCAAGCCGAAACAGGAACCTTCTTGCGCGCGTAGGCGAGCAGGAATTCCATCTGATCGGCGAGGATCCTGCGGTTCGACAGGATCAGGTACTGGGCCAGGTTCGGGATGTAGGGCACGGCCAGCAGTTTCATGCCGGCTTCTTCGGGCGTGCGGTCGTCCTTGTACTGGTTGCAGTTGCGGCAGGCGGTGACACAGTTTTCCCAGATGCTGCCACCGCCCCGGGACGCCGGGATGATGTGATCGCGGGTCAGATCGTTCGGCGAGAACTGCCGGCCGCAGTACAGGCAGAGATTGCGATTTATATGTATGGACACCGATGTCTTTTTGAGCATGTGAAGGAGCAGTGGAAGGTAGTTGACGTCCGTTCTATGTAAGGCGAAACTTCCTTATGCAGAGATACATGGT
>NZ_JAHFRY010000042.1 GCF_023266035.1 Nevskia sp. | reverse complement strand
TGGGCTTGCTGCTCAGCGTTTACATCAAGCAGATCGAGAACTTCGCGAGCACGATGAATTTCGTGATCTTCCCGATGTTCTTCATGTCCTCGGCCTTGTATCCGCTGTGGAAGCTGAAGGAGTCCGGTGCCGAGTGGCTGTACTGGGTATCGAGCGTCAACCCGTTCACCCATTCGGTGGAACTGACCCGCTTCGCGATGTACGGCCAGCTCAATCTCACCGCCCTGGCGGTGACCGGCGGCTCGGCGCTGCTGTTCTTCGTCTGGGCCGCCTACGGCTATGACCCGCAGCGGGGCATGGTCAAGAAGCGCGCGCAGGCCTGATCTCAAGCGGCAGAAACAAGAAAGCCGCCGGTCGCCCGGCGGCTTTCATTTGCAACGACGGCGAATCAGACGCCGCCGATTTCCAGCAGTTCCTTCGACGATTCGACCACTTCGCCGCTGGTCGCATCGATTTCGACGCGGTAGTCGCCGTCAGCGGTCTTGATGTCGAACTCGTAGGACGCCTTGCCATCCGGTTCCAGTTCGAACTCGACTCTCTCGACGGTGCCCGGCTTCGATTCCAGCGCCTTCACCTTGGCGGCGGCTTCATCGATCTTGGCAAGCGCAGCGAATGCCGGAGCGGCAGCCGTTGCCACGCGCACTTCGGTTTCGACGATGGTGCCGGCGGTATCGGAGCATTCGATGTCGAACAGCTTGCCATCAGCCTGCTTGATCTCGAATTCCCAGACCCGGCCCTCGGTTTCCTGCTTCAGCGTGGCCTGCAGCAGTTCACCCGGCGCCTGGGCCAGCACGGCCTTGGCGCAGCTTTCAATGCCGGCATTGCTGCTGGCGACAGCGGCAGCCGATGAACCGGCGGTGATTTCCAGCGGCGCAGGTGCAGCCGGCGCTTCGCCCTTGTTGCAGGCAGCGAGCACGAGTACCGCAGCGGCGGCGGCGATCAGTTTCAGATTCGACATTCAGCAGACCCCAATTCATTGATGGCGACGAGAACCGTCGCGCTGCGCAATTCTAGTGTTTAAGCCTGTTTCCCGAACCGGGAAAAATTCCCGATCTTGATGAATCGGGAATTTGACTTATTGACCTGGAGAGCAGTTTGGCGTCCTGGCTGCGAGTTTGTGGCGCGCTGCCCGGCTCATGAAGGCTCAATGATCGTGCTTGTCCCGGCCACGACCATTGCCATTACCATTGCCGCGACCCTGGTTGTGATTGTCATGACTGCGGTCGTGGTCATGGTCGCGATTGTCGCTGTGACGGTTTTCGCGCTCGCGATAGCGCGGCACGTAGACATCGTTGTACCAGCGGTTGTCGACGAAATAGACCGGACGGCCGCAGGCGTCATAGCGACCGCAGTAACGCTTCCAGTCCTTGCGATAGTTCGGCGGCACGCGGACATAGACCGGCTGTTCGACGACCTGGCGGCGTTCGATGATCACCGGCTGTGCATAGATGACGCGCGGCTGCGGGTAGTCGCCGATGTCGATGCGTCCGTTGAAGCCGGGCTGGCCGATATTGATCGACACGCCAACATCAGCAGCGATCGCCGGCACGGCGGCAGTGAGCAGCAAGGCAGCGGCCAGTATTGATTTGAGCTTCATCGAATATTTCCTCGGTGGGTCGGAGCGTCGAGCGCCTGCGTTGTCGTAAGGTCGTTCGGTCCCGATGTGAGGAGATTAGAGGCCGGGCCTGAACTGGCCCTGAATCTCTTTCAAGTGCCAGTTAGAGCAGGCTCGAGAACAGCGTCGCGATGCCGAGGAACGAGAAAAAGCCGACGACATCGGTGACCGTGGTCAGGATGATCGACGAGGATTGCGCCGGATCCTGACCGAAGCGGCGCAGGGTGATCGGCACCAGCGCGCCGGCAAAGCCGGCGGCGATCATCGAGATCACCATCGCCGTGACGATGACCAGCACCAGCCCGAACGAGCGGCTCCAGACATAGACGCCGATCGCCGTCGTGGCGGCGATGCCGAGGCCGTTCATCAAGCCGACGCTGACTTCCTTCATCACCACGCGCGGCCAGTGACGGATGCTGATTTCGCGCAGCATCAGGCCGCGCATGGTCACCGCCAGCGCCTGGGCACCGGCGTTGCCGCTCTGGCCGGCAACCACCGGCAGCAGCACGGCGAGTGCGGTGAACTTGGCGATGATGTCTTCGAACATGCCGACCACCGAGGCCGCCAGGAACGCGGTCAACAGATTGATCTGCAACCACGGCAGCCGCTTGGCAACGGCGAACAGCGGCGACGACAGGGCGCGCTCGTCCTTGCTCGCACCGACCATGGTCTGGATGTCGAGGCTGGTTTCTTCCTGGATCGCGCTGACCAGCTCGGCCTGATGGATGACGCCGATCAGCCGGCCGCTGAAATCGATCACCGGCAGCTCGGTGAGGTTGTCGTGTTGCTCGAGCAGTTCGACGACTTCCTCGCGCGGCACGCTGTCGTCCACTGCGGCGATGATCGGCAGGCGCAGATCGGCCAGCCGCTGATCGAGATCGGCCAGCGCGAGATCCTGGATTTCGACGCGGCCTTCGAGCTGGCCATCCTCGTTGACCAGATAAATCTCGCGGACACTGCGGCGTCCGGTACGACGCAGGCGGGCCAGGGTTTCGGCCACCGGCAGCGTGGCCTCGAAGGCGAGGAAGCGTGGGTCCATCAAAGCGCCGGCGGAGTCCGGCTGGCGCGCCATGCTGGTCCGCAGCTCGTCGGCAATTTCCGGGTTCAGCAGCGCGAGATAGGTATCGCGTGCACCGACATCGAAACGACCCAGTAGAGCAACGGCTTCGGTGGGCTCCAGTTCGCTGAGGATGTGTCGCGCCAGCTTGGCCGGCAGCGCCGCTAGCACGGTGCGTTCGATATCGCCGGTCAGGCCGCGCCAGACCGGGATCAGCGCGTGGATCGGCTGTTCGCCCAGCACGGTGGCGATGTCCTGCGGCGGCAGACGCTCCAGCCGGCGTGCCGCTTCGCGCGGATAGTCGAGCAGAAAGCGCAGGGTCAGCGCGGCGGTGGCGGTGTCGGCACTCATCGGGCTCAGGGGCGCTCATCGGGTGATATGGCGCGCGTCGTGGTCGGCAACCAGGACACCAGCACTTCGATCAAGCCAGCCACGGCGTTCCAGTAACCGCCGGCCACCAGAGACAGCGCGTCGCCGGGCGTCGCCGGCTGGTCGTCGGGGGCCCGTTCTGGACCGCTGGCGGTGGCCAGCGCGGTCTGCCAGAGCACGCCGGCAAAACGCTCGCCGCGTTCGACCACCGGCAGCGCTCGGGCACCGGCCCAGCCCGGATGGTCATGCAGGGCGCTGATCAGCGACTGCGCCGGCACCGTGATCGGCGGCGGCTGCATCAAACGGCGCAGCGGCGCGTCGGCTGCGGCGCGCAGCAGATCGACCATCGGCACCACACCGATCAGGCGCTGCTCACCGTCGACGACATACAGCGCATCCTGCTCGTTGCCAGAGCTGCGCAGATGATCGATCGCCTGCGCGCTGCGGATGTCGTCGGTCAGCGCCAGCGCATGCGGATCGGCCCAGGCGCCGACAGTGTTTTCGGGATAACCGAGCAGCAGCCGGAAAGCGACCGCGAGCGGCGCCGGCAACTGGGCGATCAGCACATCGGCGTGAGTCCTCGGCATCTGCCGCAGCACGGCGACACCGGCCTGCGGCCCGACGGCGCGCAGCAGGCCCGCCGCCCGATCGTCGCCGAGACGATCCAGCGCTCGCGCCGCGAACAGCGGCAGCATCTGGCGAATCACCGGCGCGGCCAACCTTAGCGGCACGCTGGCCAGCAGATCGGCAGCGGCGGTCGGCGTCAGCCGTTCGAGCACCCGTGCGGCATCACGCGGATGCGCTTCCAGATAGGCCAGCGACAGGCTGCCAATGGGGCTGGTGGGGCTAGCCATTGCGCGCCTCGGGATTGATGTCGAGGCTGCCTTCGGGGCGCTCGATCAGCAAAACGATCGGTGCTTCGTTGAACAGCCGCGCCGGCAGGCTGACCCGGCCGTCGCTGGTTTCCAGCACCAGGCTGGTATTCGACATCTCGAGAATCTTGCCCTCGTAGCCTTCGACCCGAACCTGCTGGCCGATCGAGTAGGTCTGGCGCAGGTAATGGCTGCCGATCAGGTTGGCGACATAGCTGCGCGAGCCTAGACTGACCGACAGCGCGGCAGCGCCGACCAAGGCGATGATCACCACGGTGGCCATGACCACGATGAAGGTGACGCGGATGCCGATCTGATCGGCACCGACCAGGATCGCCGTGATCAGGATCGCCGCCTGCACCATGCGGCCGAGCATCACCCGCTGCGCCGGCTCGTCGGCGATCGGTGCAGCCTCCACCAGCTGTCGGGCCATGCGGCTGACCAGTACGCCGACGACGATGATCAGCGCGCCGGCCGCCATCGTCGGCACATAGGCCACAAGCTGGCCGAGCCAGGCGGTGAACAGCGCAAGGCCGAGCACCTCGGTGGCGGCGGTGACGAAGAACAGCATCACCAGCCAGAACAGGATGCTGCCCAGCACCCGCGCCGAGACCATCGGCAGACGGACGCTGGAGCCGTTGCGGGCGATCGATGACTGCGACAGCACGCGTTCGGCCGTCGCCACCAGCCGCGTGCCGATGGTGCGCAGCACGCGTGCTACCAGCCAGCCCACCAGCAGCAGCACCAAGGCGCCTACCAGCTTGGGCAGGAAGTGCGAGGCCTTGCCGAGGAACGTCGACAGCACGTCCTGCAGCGCGGTGCTCCATTCGGCGAACAGGGTCAAGGCGGGAAACTCCTCCGGGTATGCACGGAGTGGACAGCGCCTGAGGGAAAACGGTCAGGAATCCAGCCAGCAGTCTGGTGGAGCTGTCACGACGCCGCGCGACGATCGAAGGTCGAACTTAGCACAGGCACCGAGCTCAGCCGTAGGGCGGCCCATGGCCGCCGGCACCCTACGATGAGGGTGCACGGCGGGCGCGGCCCGCTCTACCTGGTCAACTCAGCGAGCTTGATCGTGTGTCGATCCGAGTTCTTCGGATTGCGGAAGATGATCGGCTTCTCGATCGTCGTGATCCTTGCCGACGAGATTGCTGCATCGACCAGATGCCGGAGCGGCGACTTGTCGCAGACCGGATCGGTCGCCGCCGCATCGCCGGTGAACTGGAAGGCCTGACAGCGGCAGCCACCGAAGTCCTTCTCCTTCTCCGGGCAGGACGCGCAGGGCTCCTTCATCCAGGCGTTGCCGCGAAAACGGTTGAAGGCATCCGAGGTCTGCCAGATGTCCTTGATCGACGAGGCCTGCACGTTCGGAAATTCGAAGCCGGGCAATTGCCGCGCGGCGTGGCAGGGCAGGGCCGTGCCGTCCGGCGTCACCAGCAGGAACACCGAACCCCAACCGTTCATGCAGGGCTTCGGACGCTTCTCGTAGTAGTCCGGCACCACGAAGTAGATGTCCATCTTGCCCTTGAGCCGGGCCTGATATTCGTTGGCCACGATTTCCGCTTCACGCACCTGCTCCAGCGTCGGCAACAGACGATCGCGATTGAGCAGCGCCCAGCCGTAGTACTGCGTGGTCGCCAGTTCGACGTAATCGGCTTCCAGTTCGATCGCCAGATCGAGCATCTCGCGCAGCCGATGCAGGTTGTCCCGATGCAGCACGAAGCACAGCACCATCGGGAAGCCGGCGGCCTTGACGGCGCGGGCCATGTCGACCTTGTGCGCGTAGGCGCGCATACCGGCAATCTCATCGTTCTGGTTGGCTTCCGAACTCTGGAAGCTGACCTGGATATGATCGAGGCCAGCGGCCTTCAGTGAACGCGCTCGCGCCGCATCCATGCCGATGCCGGAAGTGATCAGGTTCGAGTAGTAGCCGAGCTTGGTCGCTTCGGTGACCAGCACTTCAAGATCCTGCCGCACCAGCGGTTCGCCGCCAGACAGCCCGAGCTGCAAGGCACCCATCTGCCTTGCGTCACGCAGAACCCGCAGCCAGGTTTCGGTATCCATGGTCTTGCCGTGACCTGCGTAGTCGACCGGGTTCGAGCAGTAGGCGCACTGCAGCGGGCAGGCGTAGGTCAGCTCCGCGAGCAGCCACAGCGGCGGCTTGATCAGCGGTATCGCCGACGTTGAACTAGGCAATCCACCCTCGTGCATGAGCGACCTCCAGGAAACCACGTACATCGGCCGTCAGGTCCCCGTCTTCCGGGAACATCCGGTTCAATTCCGCCGCGATATCGATCACGGTCCGTTGGCCATCGACCTGCTTGAGAATCATCGCTGCCGATTCGCTCAGCTGTACCACGCCTTCCGGGTAGAGCAGGACATCGCAGCCTTGCACCTGCTCGAACTGGATGCGATGGCCGCGTGCCAGTTTCAGCGAGCCGTCGTGCAGCGGTTTGTAATCGGTCGCGTATTCGACCTTGCCTTCAGACATGGTCCGCTCCCCGGATTTCTCGCGCCGTCATGCCTTGCTGGAAGCCCGGCACGCAGTGATAAGGCGGTTCGTTCTTCACATAGGCCATGCTCATCGCATCGAGCATGGTCCACAGGATGTCGAGCTTGAACTTCAGCAGTTCCAGCGCGCGTTCCTGCTCGGCCCGGGTCACGAACAGATCTAGTGTCAGCCCGAGGCCGTGCTGCACGTCGCGATGCGCTTCCTGGACTCGGCCCTTGAAGTAATCGAGGCCGCTGCTGTCGATCCACGGATAGTGCTTCGGCCACTCGCTGATCCGTTCCTTGTGGATGCTCGGCGCGAACAGTTCCGTCAGCGACGAGGCCACGCCTTCCTGCCAGGACGCGCGGCGCACGAAGTTCACATAGGCATCCACCGCGAAGCGCACGCCGGGCAGCACGTAGCGATGCGAAACGATATCGGCGCGCTTCAGGCCCACCGCTTCACCAAGACGCACCCAGCGCTCGATGCCGCCTTCGACCTGATCATTGCCATCGTGATCGATGATCCGCTGGATCCAGCGGCGGCGGACTTCGCGATCCGGGCAGTTGGCGAGCAGGGCGGCGTCCTTGTTCGGAATCGCGGTCTGGTAGTAGAAACGGTTCAGCACCCAGCCCTGTACCGCTTCCTTGCTCAGCCCGCCGCTGTTCATCGCCACCTGAAACGGATGGTGGATGTGGTAGTAGGGCTCGAAAGCCTTGAGCCGGGCCTCGAACTCTTCGCGAGTCCAGGGCAAGGCAGATGTATCGAGCGAAGCGTTCATCGTTCGTACCCCTAAAGCTCGAACATCATGCCGTCGTGGGCGACTTCGACGCCGGCGGCACGAACTTGCGCGCGCTCGGCACCGTCCTCGATCAGGATCGGATTGGTGTTGTTGATGTGGATCAGCACACGGCGGGCGTTCGGATAAGCGCTCAGCACTTCGAGCATGCCGCCTGCGCCACTTTGATACAGATGGCCCATCTCGCGCGCCAGTTTCTTGCCGACGCCGCGACGGCTCATCTCGTCATCGGTCCAGGTGGTGCCGTCGACGAGAATCAGATCGGCTTCGCGCATCGCCTTTTCCACCGGCGGCTCGATCACTCCGAGGCCCGGCGCGTACAGCGCGCACTTGCCGGTGACGGTATTGCGGATCACCAGGCCCAAGTTGTCGCCCGGCGCCGGTGCTGCGCGATGCGGCGAGTAGGGTGGCGCTTTGCTGGTCAGCGCGAACGGTTCGAACTGGATCCCGGCTATACCCGGCACGGTGAACGGCGTGCCGTCCGGTTTCACCTCAAACCAGTCGACGCCGCAGTAATGTTCGAGGATGTTGAAGATCGGAAAACCGCTGGTGAGATCGGCCTTGACCCGCGCCGAGCAGTAGATCGGCAGCCGCACTTTCGATTCGCGCAGCATCAGCAGACCGGTGACGTGGTCGATCTGAGCATCCATCAGAAACACGGCCTTGATGCCGGTGTCGCGCAGGTGCCGGTTCGGCTGCAGTTCCGGGTTGGCGAGAATTTGCGAACGGATGTCCGGCGATGCGTTGATCAGCACCCAGTCCTGACCATTGCTGCTCACCGCGATCGAAGACTGCGAACGAGGAATGGCGTTCAGGCGCCCGCTGCGGCAGCCGTCGCAGGTTTCGCAGTTGCAGTTCCACTGCGGGAAGCCTCCCCCCGCTGCGGAACCCAGAATTCTTATTTTCATGTTCAGGGGGTTCTGCATTGAATCCAGCATTGATCTAGCGCGTTTTGTTGCGCTGCGTCCGCAAAATCGACTCTCAAAACAAAGCCCCCGTTACCGGGGGCTTCGTTACTTTCTGCTCCGCTATCTGGCTGGGCTCGATTCGAGTCGCCTCGTTTCGGCCTCCGCCGGAAAGATTTAGCGGTTGAGGATGTACATCGTCACTTCCATGCCAAAACGCATTTCGGTGAAGCTCGGTTTCGTCCAACGCATGATCAACCCTCCATTCTGTTCGCAGTAATTTTGCCAACGTGCCCCGTAAGGACATCGGGGGCATTGCAGAGACTATGCCACGTCGAGATAGGTTCCCAATCGTATGATTCAATGCTGCGAATAGGTTTTCGCAAGCCTCTGTCAACGCTAGAATTTAGTCGGTTTCACGCGCCAGCATCAAGCGATGGGCAAGCCGCAGCAATGATCGTCCGCCACCGTTGCCCCTGCGTCGGAAATTTCCTCTGTGTCACATCCGGGACAGATCGTCGCGCCGTGCCTCACCCAATGGAATGGCATGTCGCTTGAGCTTGCGGTAAAGCGTGTTGCGACTCATGCCGAGATCGCGGGCGGTCATCGTCATGTTCCATTGATTGTTTTCGACGGCGCGCAGAATCGCTCCGCGCTCAGCCGCTTCCAGGGCGTTGGCACCGCTGCCGAGCTGCGGCAGCGTCTCGGTGAGCGGAGCCACGAGCAGGGCGGCTGCCGGCAGGGTCTTGGCGGTCGTTGATCGCTGCATGCTGCGCGGCAGATCGCCCATGCGAACCACGCCGCCATCGCAGATCACCAGCGCGGTGCGGATGACGTTGCGCAACTCGCGGATGTTGCCCGGCCAGGAGTAGGCGAGCAGGCATTCAAAGGCATCGGCTTCGATCGAGATCGACTGGCCGTTGCGGGCTTCCAGCGCGATGAAGCGGCGGATCAGCGCTTCGGCATCGACCCGATCCTTGAGCGCCGGCAGATCCAGGGTCATGCCGTTCAGGCGGTAATACAGATCTTCGCGGAAGCTGCCGTTGGCGATCATCTCGCGCAGGTCGCGATGCGAGGCGCTGATCACGCACAGCTCGACCTTGATCGCCTGCTCGCAGCCCAGCGGCACCACTTCCTGTTCTTCCAGCACGCGCAGCAGGCGGGTCTGCAGGTTCAGCGGCATGTCGCCGATTTCATCGAGAAACAGCGTGCCGCCGCTGGATTGCTGGATGCGACCGCGCATGCCTTCCTTGCGAGCGCCGGTGAATGCGCCGGACTTGTAGCCGAACAATTCCGATTCGATCAGCGTTTCCGGAATCGCCGCGCAGTTGACCGCGACGAAAGCCTGCGCCGCACGAGGGCTGGCCAGATGAACGGCCTTCGCAAACACCTCCTTGCCGGAGCCGGTCGGCCCCTGGATCAGGATCGGCACCCGTGAATCGGCCAGCCGGCGTGCTGCACGGATGTTCGACAGCATCTGCGGGTCCTGGCCGGCGAGATCTTCCAGAGACAGCGCGTGCAGCGACGGTGCCGGGGCGATCTGCACGCGCTCGGTGGCAGCGCGGCGCGGGCGATCGAAGCTGTCCATCCGGGCCAGCAACTGGGGCGGTGCCAGCGTGACGAAGAAGCGTCGGCCATAACGCTGATCGCGCACCGGCATCAATGCCTGGCGAGTGGTGACCAGCTGGGCGAGTTCAGCATTGCCGATGTCGAACAGTTCGCTGACTGGCCGGCCGATCAGGCTGGCCCGGCTCGGCGCCGACAGCAGCGCCACGGCCATGTCGTCGGCAGCCACGACGTGACCATCCTCGGATAGCGCGAGTGCGGCGTCGTGCAGCAGGTTGACGAATTCCGGACGGCTGTGGAAACGCAGGATCCGGTACGGCTGGCAGCGGCGCAGGAACAGGCACTTCTCGATCAGCCGCGCCGAGGTGTTGACCAGCGCCATCGTGTGCATCTGGCTGCCGCGGGTGTCATGCGAGCCGACCGAGGAAGCATCGAGCACGGCGACCAGATCGCCATTCATGTCGCGGATCGGCACGCCGGAGCAGGACAGGCCGATGTGGCGGGCGCGGAAGTGATCGTTGCGATGGATGGTGATTGCCCGGCCTTCGGCGATGCAGGTGCCGATGCCGTTGGTGCCTTCGCTCTTCTCGCTCCATTCGGCGCCGACCAGCAGGCCGGCGCTGCTGAACATGCGCGTCAGGGTCGGGTCGACCTTCTGGGTCAGGATGATGCCCTTGGCATCGGTCAGCAGCAGCGCGTAGCCGGAGCCGCTGATCTGGTCATACAAGGTGTCGATCTCGGCCCGGGCGATCTCGACGAGCTCGTCGTGACGGTCCTGCAGATCCTTGAGGTTGTTCGAGTCGATGACGCTCGGCGCGTGCAGCCGGGCCGGGTCCAGCTGGAATTCGTTGAGACAGCGCTGCCAGGACACCCGGATGGTGTCGTCGAAGCCAGGTTTGGCGATGCTTTCGCCATTGACCAGCCGCAACACGCCATTGGCGTGCTGCACCGCTGCGTTGTCACCCATCTCCTCGCACCTCATCTCGACCGCCCCGCGCTACGTTGTCGCCGGGCATGGTGTTCTTCTGAATCGCCAGCGCGCCCCCAACCGGTACAGCGCGCCTTAGCAACAGTGATGCCAACCGAAGGTAGTCGCGGTTCCCCCGATCGTCAATCGAATCTGGCCTTCTGACGGCCTTCTGCCGCGTTTTTCCGAGCATGTGGCGAACCGAGGGAGAACCACTGTGTCAGGCCTGAAACAGGGCTGACACGCGTCGCACCGGAGCTGAGACAGCCGCCGTCTCAATGGACTGTCACATCCTTGGGAATAATCGCAAAAACAATAGTTTGGCCCGAGATATAGGGCTGGCTTGGTTCTTGCCGTCCGGGTTCGCGTCGCGAGGTTCGGGCTGCCCAACGCAGCGCCTGAAAAGCTATCGCGGACACACACCTGTCACCCAAATTAAAGATCGAGGAGATCAACAATGGATGGATCAAAAGGTTTGGAAGCACTGGGCGCCGAAGCCCGCAAGTTCATCAGCAGCCCGAAGAAGATTCTGATCGACGGCGCGTGGGTCACCTCGTCGTCGGGTGAAACCTTCGAAATCTACAACCCGGCCACCGGTCAGGTCGTGGCGCACGCCCAGAGCGGCAGCAAGGAAGACGTCAACGCCGCCGTCGCGGCTGCCCGTCGCGCCTTCGACGATCACAGCGAGTGGCGCAAGATGTCGCCGGCCAACCGCGGCAAGCTGCTGCACAAGATCGGTGACCTGATCCTGCAGAACGCCGACGAACTGGCCCAGCTGGAGTCGCTGGACAACGGCAAGCCGGTCGTCGTTGCCCGCATCGCCGACGTTGTGCTCGCGGCCGACATCTTCCATTACATGGCCGGCTGGACGACCAAGATCGACGGCGGCGTGCTGGATCTGTCGGTGCCATTCACCCCGGGCACCGAGTACCACGCGTACACCCGACGCGAACCGATCGGCGTTGTCGGCCAGATCATTCCCTGGAACTTCCCGATCCTGATGGCGGCCTGGAAGCTGGCGCCGGCGCTGGCCTGCGGTTGCACCGTGGTGCTGAAGCCGGCCGAAGAAACTCCGCTGACTGCGCTGCGTCTTGGCGAGCTGATCATGGAAGCCGGCCTGCCGAAGGGCGTGCTGAACATCATCACCGGCTTCGGCGAGACCACCGGCGCGCCGCTGGCGGGCCATCCGGGTGTCGACAAGGTTGCCTTCACCGGTTCGACGGAAGTCGGCAAGCTGATCGTCAAGGCGGCTGCCAATGACCTCAAGAAGCTGACCCTGGAACTCGGCGGCAAGTCGCCGAACATCATCCTCAACGACGCCGATCTGTCGAAGGCGATCCCGGGTGCTGCCAGCGCGATCTTCTTCAACCAGGGCCAGACCTGCTGCGCCGGCTCGCGCCTGTTTATCCAGGACAAGGTCTACGACGAAGTGGTTGCCGGCATCTCCGCCTACGCCAAGGGTCTGAAGATGGGCCCGGGCCTCGATCCGTCGACCCAGCTCGGCCCGCTGGTCTCGCAGGTGCAGTTCGACCGCGTGTCCGGCTACATGGCCGCCGGCAAGACCGAGGGCGCGTCGCTCGCCACCGGTGGTAACCGCTGGGGCAACGAAGGCTACTTCGTCGAGCCGACGCTCATCATCAACGCCCCCGACAGCGCCAAGGTCGTGCAGGAAGAGATCTTCGGACCGGTGCTGGTTGCGTCGCGCTTCAAGGATCTCGATGACGAATTGGTTCGCCGCGCCAACGATTCGGTGTACGGCCTCGCAGCGGGCATCTGGTCGCAGGACGTGTCGAAGATCCACAAGTTGGTGCCGCGTCTGCGTGCCGGCACCGTCTGGGTCAACTGCTACAACGTCTTCGATGCGTCGATGCCGTTCGGTGGTTACAAGCAGTCGGGCTGGGGCCGCGAGATGGGCCATCAGGTGCTGAACAACTATCTGGAAACGAAGTCGGTCTGCATCGGCTATTGATCCAGCCGTAATCTGATCGGCTTCTGAAAGCCGGTTGTTGTCAGTATCACGAGGCCCGGGCAATGATCGCCTGGGCCTTTTCATTTGCCCGTCGGACCCCAACCAAGGCGCCGTCTCGAGCGCTCTGCTTGCTAGAGGAGAACAACATGATTCGAATTCTGCTGGTCGATGACCATGCCGTCGTCCGGGCGGGCTATCGCCAATTGCTGGAATGCGCACCCGAATACACGGTGGTTGCCGAAGCGGCATCTGCTGCTGCGGGCTATCGGCGGTTTCTGGAATGCGCGCCGGATGTGGTGATCACCGATCTGTCGCTGCCGGGTGTCGGCGGTATCGAACTGCTGCGTCGCCTGCGTGCTCGGCAGCCGGAACTGCGGGCGCTGGCGTTCAGCGTTCACGAGGAATCGATGTTCGTTGAACGTGCGCTGGCGGCCGGTGCGCTCGGCTATGTCAGCAAACGCTCGGCGGCCGATACCTTGGTGGCGGCTGTCGATGCGGTGTCCCACGGTCGGGAATTCCTGTCGCCGGATCTGGCTCGCAACGGGCAGTCCCGACGTCAGACCAACGACGTGCTGCACAAGCTTTCGCAGCGCGAGTTCGAAATCTTCCGGCAGGTTGCCGAAGGGCATTCGGTGCGGGAAATCGCCACCGGCCTGTGCATCAGCGGTAAAACGGTCTCCAACCATTACTCGCAGATTCGCGTGAAGCTCGGCCTGCGCTCGGCAGCCGAGATGGCTCGTCTGGCGATCGTGGCCGGCGTCGTGCGTGTCTGAGCTTGCGCTGGCAGGCAAGCCCACGGCGCTGAGTCGTGCCCGCTGGTTGATACGCGAATTGCTCCGTGCCTGGCGCACGCGGGTGGATCTCAAGACCCGGCTCAGCCTGTTCATCGGCCTGCTGCTGGGCGTGGTGCTGGTGCTTGCCGTGTTTGCCGTGCTCGGCAATTCGAAGCGCGCAGTGCGCGGCGAGATCGATGCGGTAATGAGGCTGGCCACCAATCTGCTCAATGATCAGGCGCTGCCTGCCACGCAGGCTCAGCGCCAGGTGCTGCCGGTACTGCTCAGCGTCTTCGATCACACCCGCCATCTCTGCGTCGAGCGGCCTGGCGGCGAACTGCGCAGTGACGGCCGTTCCTGCCCGGCGGCGATCGATGACAGCGTGCCGGACTGGTTCATCGCCCACGTCACCACCGCGCCCCGCCAACTGCCGCATCAATGGTTGCAGCCGGATGGAACGGCCGTGCCGGTGATCATCCATTCCGATCCTGCCGACGAAATTCTCGAAGCCTGGAACGAAGCACGGCCGCTGTTGCTGCTGATTGTCGCGATCGGCTTTCTGACCAATGCCATCGTGGTGTTTTCGGTCTGGCGCGCGCTGAAGCCGATCGATGTGATCCGTGACGCGCTCGATCGCATCGGCCGCGGCGAACTGCATCCGACCCTGCCATCGGTCACCACCCTGGAATTGCGCACCATCGTCGATGGCGTGATCGCGCTCGGTGGTCATCTGGAACAGGCGCGCTCGGACAATCAACGCCTGCTGCGCCACAGCCTTGAAGTGCAGGAACGTGAGCGTCGTTCGATCGCTCGCGAGCTGCATGACGAGATGGGCCAGAGTCTGGCCGCCATCGATGCCGAAGCCGCCGTGCTGCAGCAGCGCTTCGGCAGCGCTGCTCCGGAACTGATGGCGCGTGCCGGCGGCATCCGGGCCGGCATCGCTCAGCTTTACGATGGCCTGCACAGCCTGCTGGCGCGCCTGCGGCCGGCCGGCCTCGACGAATTCGGCCTGGGCCCGACCCTGGAGAATCTGGTCGCCGACTGGTCTGGCCGCTGCCCGCAGATCCGTTTCGAGGTGCGCATCGATGTCGAGCGCGTACCCGGCGAGGCGCTGGCGCAGGTCTATCTGTACCGCATCGCCCAGGAAGCGCTGATCAACGCCACCCGCCACGCCCGGGCCCGCCGCATCAGCGTGATGCTGTTCGGTGATGCCGACGGCAGCCTGCATCTGCGCATTGCCGACGATGGCATCGGCCTGCCTGCCGACCTGCCGCTGCAGGCCAGTGCCGAGGAACGTCAGCGCGCACGTCCCGATGGACGTCGCGCCGGCTTCGGGTTGCTGGGCATGGCCGAACGGGCCGAAGCACTCGGTGCCCGGCTGACGATCGATAGCCAGCCGAACCTGGGCACCAGCATCTCGCTGCGCCTGCCCGCCAATGGTCGTCCTCTGGAACTGCGTCTGTCCCCGCACGCTGTGCCGGATGTGACTCGGAAGCCGTCCCCGCCGTGAAACAGCAGCGGCCTTTCGCCGGGCATTTGCTGCAACGCAAAAATCAATAAAAACAAAGCGTAAGGAAGTATTCCTGATTTGGCATGTCGCTTGCTCTGAGGCTCGCGCTGACACACCTGTGCGGGCACCGTGAAGTTACCCACCGAGTAGTCATAAAAGGTGACGGCGACACGGAGGCTGAAGAGGAAGTGGGTTGGCAGGGAGTAGCGGTCTGGTCGGCAGGACAGATGGCTGCGCCATCACCTCTCAACAATATTGGGGAATCAAAATGACTGAAACGAACCAGCGCAAGCTGATCGCAGCTGCTGTTGCCATGCTGTCGTCGACTGGCGCCAGTGCACTCGAACTCAATGCCGGGGACTACAAGTTCACCGTCAACGGCAACATCAACGTCCACTATGTTTATTCCGACTGCGATAGCAGCTCCCCGGCGGCCGTCACTGGCGGCCTAGCCTGCACCGGCGGCGGCGGTACCGCGAAAAGTGCATCGGCGGTCACCAACGGCCTGTTGCCAGCCGCCCTGACCTTCGGCGTGCTGACCACCCAGAACGGCATCGACATCGGCGCCCACTTCGGCTTCTATCCCGGTATCAGCACCAACGACGGCGGCAGCCCGAATCTGACGGATGGCTCCGGCAACGTCGGACTCGGCACCACCGGTCTTGATGTTCGTCAGGTCTACATGACCTTCGGCAACAAGGACATGGGCACGGTGACCATGGGCCGCAATTTCGGCCTGTTCGGTTTCGACGCGATCATCAACGACATCACCATTCCGGGTGTCGGCGTTGCGGGCGCTGCAGCCTCCGGCTCACCGGCCAACACCACGCTGGGTTCCATCGGCCTCGGCTACGTGTACGTCGACACGCTGGCGCAGATCAACTACACCACGCCGACCGTTGCCGGCCTCGCTGCCACGGTCGGCATCTACGACCCGCTGAACTCGGCCACCGGCGCTCGTGGCCGCAAAACCCAGCCGGGCTTCCAAGGCAAGCTGACCTACAACGCTGCCCTCAGCGGCGCCAAGATCTACTTGTCCAGCTCGTTCATCACCCAGCAGCAGCGTGATGATTTTTCCGAGAGCTCGGATGACTACCGCAGCTACGGTGCGGACATGGGCGGCAAGATCAATATTGCCGATCTCGAACTGGCCGGCTGGTACTACTACGGCAAGGGTCTGGGCACTACGGGGCTGTTCTTCTTCAGCTCGGATGGCAACGGCAATCGCCGCGGCTCGAACGGCTATCTCGCCCAGGCGAGCTACAAGTTCGACGCGCTGAAGCTCGGCGTCAACTACGGCACCAGCCGTCTGGGTCTGGCGGAAGGCGAGGCGCAGTCGGACATTGTCCGCAGCAACTCGAAGATCACTGGCGGCGTTTACTACTCGCTGACCAAGAACCTGACGCTGGTCGGCGAAGTTTCCTCGGTTACCGCCAAGAGTCAGAACGGCGGCAAGAACGAAGCGATGAACTTCAACGTCGGCAGCTTCCTGTCGTTCTGATCCAGAAGCTCTCCTAGCGCCAAATTGACCGGGCTTCGCGCCCGGTTTTTTTATGCCCGTCGATCGGCTCTTTTGATCTCGAATGAGGGTAGGTGGGGACTTGCCGCGTCGCCTGGTGTTTCATCGCTGCGCCACGGTTGGCAATCCATGTCTCGCTTTGCTGGGGCTGTGTCATCTGCGAGTCAGCTGCTGGCTCGTCCCGGTGTCGGTACAGACGAACGCCGGCTGTACCCCGCCGGTGACACTGCCGATCAGGCGGTTCGAGAGCCGCATTCCGGTGTTTGGAAACAGTTCGTGAAGGTCTCCGTTGCGGGCTGATGATGATGAGTGAATAGTAAACAATATCAGTCAGTTGAACGGGTTTTTACGATCGCTTCGAAGCCCCGGCGACGGTCTTCGGAATTGCTGCACTGCGGCGAAAGAGCTGGCACTGATCGTGCTTCGGGGCGCGCCGATGGCACCGCTAGGGATGTCACATCTGTATACAACTATTAGCTTTGAGGAGAAATCACAATGGTCCGTAATTCAACAGGAACCAGCGCTGTTCGGGGCTGCTGTCGCGCCCTGATCGGCATGGTGCTGGCCGCCAGCGCCACGGCGGCGGTCGCCGCATCGGTCACTGACGCCATGATCGCCAACGATCAGAACACGCCGAATGACGTGCTCACCGTCGGCATGGGCTACAGCGGTCAGCGCTTCAGCAGTTCGACCAAGATCAACAGCGACAACATCGACGATCTGGTACCAGCCTGGTCGTTCTCGATGGGCGGTGAGAAGCAGCGCGGCCAGGAAACCCAGGCCCTGGTCAACGACGGCAAGATCTTCATCACCGGTTCCTACTCGCGCATCTGGGCGCTGGACCAGAAGACCGGCCAGAAGATCTGGGTGTACGAACACCGCCTGCCGGAAGGCATCGTGCCTTGCTGCGACGTCGTCAATCGCGGCGCCGCGCTGTACGACAACCTGGTGATCTTCGGCACGCTGGACGCCAAGCTGGTGGCGCTCAATGCCGATACCGGCAAGGTTGTCTGGACCGAAACCATCGACGATTTCAAGGGCGGCTACTCGTATACCGCAGCGCCGCTGATCGTGAAGGGCAAGCTGATCACGGGCGTTTCCGGCGGCGAGTTCGGCGTTGTCGGCCGCATCGAAGCGCGTGATGCGAAGACCGGCAAGATGGTCTGGTCGCGTCCGACCGTCGAAGGTCACATGGGCTACCTGAACGGCAAGGAAAACGGCATCTCGGGCAAGCTCAACGCCACTTGGCCGGGCGATCTCTGGAAGACCGGCGGCGCTGCCACCTGGCTCGGCTGCACCTACGGCGCGGATACCAACCAGATCTACTGCGGCACCGGCAACCCGGCACCGTGGAACTCCTACAGCCGCCCGGGTGACAACCTCTATTCGACGTCCACACTGGCGATCAACGCCGATACCGGCAAGATCGAATGGAGCTACCAGAGCACGCCGAATGACAGCTGGGATTTCGACGGCGTCAACGAGTTCATCAGCTTCGACATGAAGAAGGATGGCAAGACCGTGAAGGCCGGCGCCAAGGCCGATCGCAACGGTTTCTTCTACGTGCTGAACCGCGAGAACGGCAAGCTGCTCAGCGCCAGCCCATTCGTCACCAAGCAGACCTGGGCCTCGGGTGTCGACCTGAAGACCGGCCGTCCGATCGAGTCGAACAACCGCCCGGGCGATCCGGGCAAGGGCGAGAAGGGCAGCGCGGTGTTCGCCGCGCCGGCTTTCCTGGGTGCCAAGAACTGGATGCCGATGGCGTACTCGGGCCAGACCGGCCTGTTCTATGTGCCGGCCAACGAGTGGGGCATGGACATCTGGAACGAGCCGATCACCTACAAGAAGGGTGCGGCTTTCCTCGGTGCCGGCTTCACCATCAAGCCCTTGTATGACGACTACATCGGCGCCTTGCGCGCCATGGATCCGGCCACCGGCAAGATCGTCTGGGAATACAAGAACCCGGCGCCGCTCTGGGGTGGTGTGATGACCACTGCTGGCAACCTGGTGTTCACCGGCACGCCGGAAGGCTTCCTGAAGGCATTTGACGCCAAGACGGGCAAGGAACTCTGGAAGTTCCAGACCGGTTCGGGCGTGGTCGGCCAGCCGACGACCTGGGAAATGGACGGCGAGCAGTACATCGGCGTCGCGTCGGGCTGGGGCGGTGCGGTTCCGCTCTGGGGCGGCGAAGTGGCGAAGAAGGTCAAGGACATCAGCCAGGGTGGCTCGTTCTGGGTCTTCAAGCTGCACAAGTCGGGCAAGGCAGCTGTTGCTCAAGTAAGTCCGTAAGGACCAAGCGGTCTAGAACACAAGCGGAACGAAGAAGGAGCCCGGTGCTCAGGGCTCCTTCTCTGATTCTCGCGATCTCACTCTCATCCCCATCTCAAATCCACTTCGAATCGAATTCGCTCTGCCGATTTCCTTTCCATCTGCCAGTTCCCGGAATCCATGATGAATCGCACTCGTTTCAATCTCGCTGTTGCTGCTTCGATCGCCGGCTTCGTCGGCGTTGTCTCCCTGTCCTTCGTTTCCAGCGAAGCTCGCGCGCACGGTGATGTCATCCCGCAGGCGGTCGATGTTTCCAAGCTGCCGCCGTTGAAGGAATCGACCAACAAGAACCCCTACGCCGGCAATGCCGAAGCGATCAAGATCGGCACCTCGGCCTATGGTCAGAACTGCGCTCGCTGCCACGGCCTCGGGGCCGTATCGGGTGGTATCGCGCCCGATTTGCGCCTGCTGCCGACTGACGCCGCCACCGATGAATACTTCAAGGGCAAGGTCATGAGCGGCGCGATCCGCAACGGCGTCACCTACATGCCGTCGTTCAAGGACGTGTTCAAGGAAGAAGCGATCTGGGCGATCCGCAGCTACATCGTCAGCGTGCACAGCGACGAATGAGGATGAGCCGCATCACCGGGCTGATCGCAGCGCTGGCAATCCTGGCGTCGTCCCTGATCGGTGTCGTCCACGCCGATGACGACGCACCGGATCGTCTCGATATCGCCAGGCAGAAGGGTTCACTGGAATTCATCGTCTATCGCGATTACCCGCCGTATTCATACGAGAAGAACGGTGCCTTCGCCGGTGTCGATGTCGACATGGGCAAGGCGCTGGCGGCGGCGGTGGGCGTCAATGCCACGTTCCGCACCTTCATTCCCGGTGACGATCTTGACGACGACCTGCGCAACAACCTGTGGCGCGGCACCATCGTCGGCGGCAGCGTCGGTGATGTGATGCTGCACGTTGGTGCCGATCCGCAGTACGTCGCGCGCCAGAGTCAGGTGTCGATCTTCGGCGTCTATTACCGTGAAGCCGTGGCGCTGTCGTTCGATACGAAAAAATTCAAGTCGTACTCGACGATCGGCGACCTCAAGGGCAAGCGGGTCGGCGTCGAAATCGGTTCGATCTCGGATCAGTATCTGACCAACTTCGAGTCCGGAGTTTTGAACACTTCGGTGACCCGCTACACGACACTGGATGCCTGCGTGCAGGCATACACCGAAGGCAAGCTCGATGCGGTAGTGGCGCCCAAAGGCGAACTGCAGGGTCTGATGTTCGCCCACGGTGCCAAGGCGAATCTGGCAACGCCGCAGCCGATCCAGTTCCAGGGCATTTTCCGCAGTGCCTGGGAACTCGGCATCGCGGTCAAGAAGGACAGCCCGAAACTGGGCGCCGCGCTCGCCGACGCTATGTCGAAGCTGATCGAGAGCGGCGAGCTGAAAGCGATCTATGCGCGTTACGGCATCGATTACGTGACACCAGGGCTGCGCTAGACGAGCGGACTGACAGATGACGGCCATGCGCATCCTCCGGATTGCTGTCTTCGTGCTTGGCCAGGCGGGCGTGGTATCGGCCGCGCTGGCGTTGGAGCCACCGCCTGATCCACTGAAGTCGCCGGCCTGGGGCACGATCTACGGTCGCTATTTCAAGGATCAGAAAGTGGTGTTCGATGACCGGGTCAAGGTCATCGCTCCGGCCAACGCCGAGAACCCGCTCGATGTGCCGGTGCAAGTCAGCGCCGAGGGTCTGGATGGGGTCGATGAAATCGTCGTCGTCGCCGATCTGAATCCGATCCAGAAGATCATCAGCTACGAGCCGCTGCAGGCTTCGCCCGATCTCGCCTTTCGCTTCAAGGTCGAACAGTCGACGCCGATCCGCGCCGCGGCGCGTACCAAGGACGGCGTCTGGCACATCGGCGGCGTCTGGCTCAGCGCTGCTGGCGGCGGCTGCACCACGCCGAGCTATGGCAGCGGCGATCCGGTCTGGCAGACGCGGCTCAACGAAGTCAGCGGCCGGCTCTGGCCGAACGCCGAGACCAAGACCCAGCGCCTGCGCCTGCGGCTGATTCACCCGATGGACACCGGCCTTGCCAATGGCATCCCGGCGTTCTACATCGACCGCATCCTGCTCAGCGACGCGAAAGGTGAGGCGCTGGCGCGCGTGCACAGCTACGAGCCGATTTCGGAGAACCCGGTATTCAGCTTCGATCTGAAAGGCAGCGGCCCGGTGCGCGTCTCCGGCGGCGACATCCAGGGCAACAAGTTCTCGGCCGAGATCAAGCCTTGAAGCGCCGCCGCTTGCGTGCCGCGCTGCTTGCGGTACTCGTGCTGCCGGCCTTCGCGGCAACGGCCTACGACTACCAGCTCAAGCCGCAGGCCGTTGCCGACGGCGTGCAGGTGTTGGTCGGCAAGACCGAGAACTTCAGCCGCGAGAATGGCGGCAACATCGTCAATACCGGTTTCATCATCGGCCGCGACGGCGTCATCGTCATCGATACCGGGCCGTCGAAAGCCTACGGCGAACAGCAGCGCGCGGCGATTGCCAAACTCGGCAAGCTGCCGGTCACGCAGATCTATCTGACCCATGCGCATCCCGATCACGTGCTCGGCAGTCAGGCTTATCCGGGAGTGCCGATCGCGGCGTTGCCGGGCACCACGCAAGGCCTGACCCGCAACGGCGACAGCCTGCTGTCGAATCTGTATCGCCTGGTCGGTGATGCGATGCGCGACACCGAACTGCGCCCGCCGACGATGGAAGCGAAGAGCGGCGAGGTGACCGTCGCTGGCCGGCGCCTGCGGCTGATCCCCGGGCTGGGCCATACCGATGCCGATCTGATGGTTTTCGATGAGGCCAGCAAGACGCTGTTCACCGGCGATCTGGTGTTCTTCCAGCGCACCCTGACCACGCCGAATGCCGATATCCCGCATTGGTTGAAGACGCTCGATGCGATCGACGCGCTCGACTTCAAGCGCATGGTGCCGGGCCACGGCCCTGTGCTGCGTGATCACGCCGGCATCGCCCAGACCCGCGACTATCTGCAATGGTTGAGGGACAGCCTGCAAGGGGCCGCCCGCCGTGGTCTCGACATGCCGGAAGTGTTGCAATTGGCGATCCCCGAGCGCTTCCAGCGGCTGGCGGAGTTGCATGCCGAATACGAGCGCTCGGTAGCGCATCTGTACCCCGCCTACGAACTCGAAACCTTGCCGACTGTTCCGAAATCGAGACCGCAATGAGCCATGGTTTTCCGGGATTCGCGATTCGCTGCTTGAGCGCCATCGCACTCGGCGCCGTGGTATCCGGCGGCGTGTTGGCTGCCGATGCCCGCACTGTCGAATGGCCGGTCTACGGGCTCGACAGTGCCAATCATCGTCTGGCGCCAATCACCGCGATCAATCCGAAGACGGTCGGCAAGCTGGTGCCGAAGTGGATCTACCAGAGCGGCGTCATTGGCACTTTCCAGGCGACACCGCTGGTCATCGACGGCCGCATGTATGTGTCGCTGCCGAACTCGCATGTCGTCGCGCTCGATGCCAGGACCGGCCAGGAGCTGTGGCGCTACGAGCACAAGAAGCGCGTTGAGCGGATCTGCTGCGGCCCCGCCAATCGCGGCGTCGCCTTTGCCAAGGGCAAGATCTTCGTCGGCACCGTCGATGCCCGCCTGATCGCGCTCGATGCCGCCACCGGCAAGCTGCTCTGGGATGTCGAGGTTGCCCATCCCGAAGCTGCCGAGGAAAGCCGTAACAGCCTGAACGCCGATGACCGACTGAAGGACGCCAAGGTTTCCGGCGCCTCCGGTGTCGGCATCGCCAGCGCGCCGCTGGTGTTCGAAGATCGAGTGATCGTCGGCGTCACCGGCTTGGGTTATGGCCTGCATCTGGACAGCCCGCGCGCCGGTGCACCGCTCGGCGCCGTGGTCGGCCTGCCGGGCCAGTTCGGCGGCATCGGCTTTCTGGCGGCGTTCGACGTCAACACCGGCGCGCTGCAGTGGAAGTTCGACACCATCCGCCATCCGGAAGAGGGCGGCTGGGAAGGCGAGTTTCGCGATGCCACGCCCGATGGCCTGCCGCTGAACCGCAATATCGCGGCCGAACGGGCTGGAGCGGAAAAGCATCGCAATGCCTGGCAGTTCGGTGGCGGCTCGATCTACTCGACGCCGGCGCTGGATCTGAAGACCGGCTGGCTGTACTTCGGCGTCGGCAATCCCAGTCCGCAGATGAATGGCGACGGCCGGCCCGGCGACAACCTCTACACCTCGAGTCTGGTCGCCATCGACGGCCGCACGGGTGCGCCGAAATGGTACTGGCAGCAGGTGCCGCACGATCTCTGGGGCTACGACGTGACCTCGCCGCCGGTGTTGTTCGAAGCTACCGTCAAGGGCGCCAAGGTCGAAGCGGTGGCACAGGCCTCCAAGACCGGCTGGATGTTCGTCCACGAGCGCAGCAGCGGCCGGCTGCTGTACAAGTCCGAAGCCTTCGTGCCGCAGCGCAATCTGTTTGCGCAGCCGACCCCGGAAGGCATCAGCATCGCGCCCGGCATTGGCGGTGGCGTCAACTGGTCACCGGCCGCGCTCGATGTTTCGCGCCAGCTGGCCTTCGTCGCGGCGATGCATTGGCCAACGCAATATTCGGTCAAGGAGATTCCCGCCGAAGGCGACAAACCGGCCGTGCCGTACTACGCCGCCGAGCCCTCGCAGGGCGAACGCTGGGGCGTGCTGGCAGCGATCGATCTGAAACGCGATGGCAAGCTCGCCTGGACCACCCAAACGCCGCAGCCCTTGATTGGCGGCGTGCTGGCACTGCAGGGCGGGGTGGTGTTCACCGGCGAGGGCGACGGCAACCTTTCGGCCTTCGATTCAGCCTCAGGCAAGCGTCTTTGGCAGTTCAACTGCGGCGCTGGCGTCAACGCGCCACCGATCGCCTACGTGATCGATGGCAAGCCTTACGTGACCGTCGCTGCCGGCGGCAGCGCGATCTGGGGTTATCGCCAGGGTGATGCCGTGGTCACCTTCGGCCTGCCGGACTGAAGCCTGCGGGCGAACCCTATAGATGTTGAATCGACAATCGCCGACAGCAAAATGCATAAGCCCACTTATTTTCGTAACGCTGTTTGGCCAAGCTGTCGGCCTGTCGCATCAACACCCACAAGAACGAGGAGAAAGCACCCATGAAGCTGATCAATTCCTTCGGCCCGAATCCGCGCATCGTGCGCATGTTCATGGCCGAAAAGGGCCTGAGCATCCCGGCTACCGACATCGACATGCTCGGCGGCGAAAATCGCAAGCCGCCGTACACCGACAAGAATCCGGGCGGCCAGACGCCATCGCTGGAGCTCGATGACGGTTCGGTGCTCGGCGAGACCGTGGTGATCTGCGAATACCTCGAAGAAAAGCATCCGACGCCGGCGCTGATCGGCAGCAACGCCCAGGAGCGCGCCGAGGCCCGCCAGTGGCAGCGCCGGGTCGAGTTGAACATCACCGAGTACATCTACAACGCGTTCCGCTACTCCGAAGGCCTCGGCCTGTTCAAGGACCGGGTGCATTGCATTCCGGCAGCGGCGCCGGACATGAAAGTGTCGGCACAGAGCTGGCTGAAGAAGCTCGACGGCCTGATCGCCGGCCGTGATTTCATCGCCGGCAAGCAGCTGCGCCTGGTCGACATCATCCTGTACTGCTGCCTCGATTTCGCGAAGGACGTGGGCCAGCCGCTCGACCCATCGAACGCCAACATCGCTGCCTGGTTCAAGCGTATCGATGCTCGCCCCAGCGCCACTGCCAGCCTCAGCCCGAACTGGGCGGACGTGAAGATGCGCGGCTGATCTCAGCGCGCTTGATACGACGGCCCGGCATCGTGATTCGATGCCGGGCTTTTTTGTGGACAACGGATCGAACCAGCGCTGCCGTTGCATTGCCGGAGGTACGGTGGTGAAATTGTTGCAGTCCTGCCCGGTGCGCAGGCTGCAGCAAACAAGTCACCCTTGATGGCAGTTTGGCTTGGAGGCAGAAGATGAAATCACCGATGCTGATCAAGATCGGGATTACGCTTTGTGCTGTCGTTGCAGCGGGCCTGCTGCTTTACCCGGGTGCCACCGCAAGAGCCGCCACGCCCGCAGCAGAAGCCGCGAGCAAGCCGGCAGTGCAGCCGAAAGCCCAAAAAAGAAAGGCCTCGAAGCAGAAAGCGAAAGCTTCAGCGCTTGATCTGAGCGTTCGTGCGCGGCCTGCGGAGCCCTCGATCAGTCCCGAGAATCCGGACTACGCCTCGACGATGCTGCGCCGGAAAGGCAGTGATGCCGCCGTGACCGCCAGCACCGAAGAGACCAGCTACAAGACCGAGCCGCTGTTCGAGTCCGAGCAGAAGCTGCAGCTGCTTGATGCCGAAGTGCCGGTCACCGTGAAGCTGGGACGCTGGAAGGCCGCCGAGTCGAAAGCGCTCGGCCTGTCGGCAACGGTACCTTTGCCGCATCCCTCGAAGTAGCGCTCACGAACGGGTTCTATTCGGCCCTGAACAGGAAGCGCTGACCGTCGCGATCCAGGCAGGGATTCAGCCGCGAAAGCACCTCGAAGCCGACCATGCCGTCGATGCCCCATGCGGGGTCCATGCCCTGGGGCATCACGGTCAGCGGTGCCAGCTGGAAGCTGGCTTCCGGGCTGATCGCGACGATCTTGGCTTCGCCATTGAGTACTTCGAAATCCTGCCCGCTGCCATCGTTACCGGAATGGGCGACCAGATCGGGATAGCGTTTGCGGAAATCATGCTTGGCCGCGAAAGCCGGATAGACGACCACGGCACCGTTGTTGCCGGAATCGACGATCAGCCGAGCCTTGCGGCCATCGATGTCGACGACGATGGTCGGCAGCCCGTGATTGAGCGTCATCGGTACCGACGTCAGACCACGGCCGTCGAAATCTCGGCGCGCCCAGCGCTGCATCCGCTGATGTTCGTAGTCGATGCACAGCACCGCGTTTTCCAGCAGCGGTGCGCCGATGAAGCCGGCCAGCGCGGTCTTGCCCGGCCGCTGGGTGACCTGTTCGGGAATGGCGACGATTGCGAAGACCTGCTTGCTCAAGCTTGCACCACCGATGCGGATGCTCGGCACAGTGGTCAGCGTGGCCGCGTTGTGATCGCCACTGGCGTCGTTGACGCCCTGTTTCGAGCCGGGACTGGCAATGGCCTTCAAGCCCAGCGTCTTGGCGACTTCCTGCGTGACGAGGTTGCCGTTCGAGAGTCCGCTGTCGAAGACGAACGGCAACCTGCGGCCGGGCACCAGTTCGACATCGACGACGATGTTGGCGCCTTCGAGCAGAAACGGAATAACCGCTGGCCTGGCGTCCTGCAGCAACAGCGGTTGCGCGGCAACGGAGGTCAGCAGCAGGAAGCCGGCGGCGAACGCGAAGCATCGTCTCGTTTTCATGTCGGCACCGTAGCAGTCCACTGCCGGTCAGGCGCGGCGCCGACGATCAGTCGTGATAGTCCAGCAACTCCATCGTCACTTCGCCACCGACGATCTGTGTGGTTTCCAGCGGCTCCTCGCGCTTGAGCTTGATCAGCCCGACGCCGGGCGCGTACCACTCGGTGTGGCGCACCACGACTTCCGAAGCGCCAAGGCGAGGATCAGCCAGCACGTTGATCGGTGCATCGCCTTCGACCTTGAGACAGTTCCTGAAGGTGCCCGCGGCCACCGTCACTTCTTCGCTGACGGAAGTCACCGTCATCAGCAGCGTGAAGCGCACCGAATCGTGATGCAGGAAGCGTTCGCGGAAAGGTACGGCGCGTTCCAGGATGAACGGCTGGCTGGGGCTTTCCCAGCTGTCGCCGAGCTTCGGCGCGATCGGCATCACGGTGCGCGGCACGGCATCGTCGCGCGGCTCGAACTCGACGGTGGTGCGCAGGCCGGTGCGGACGATGTTCTTCTCGTCCAGTTTCAGCCAGTACTCGCTGCCGAGACTGTTGCGGCGCAGATAGTAGGTTTCGCCGTTGCGCTCGCGACGGCCGCCATTGCTCATCTCGAAGCGCTCGGTCTTGGTGCCCAGCGGATTCGCCTCGATCAGTTCGTAGGTCCAGCTGCGGCCCTTGTCGAGTGGGAAGTAGAGCGGCGATGGGCCTTTGCTGCAGCCGGCCAGCAAGGCAGCTGCCGCTGCAAACGCCATCGTGATTCGGCAGGCGACGTTCATCGCAGGCCTCACTTTTCCGGCAGCGCCGGATCGGGCAAATCGCCGAGCGTGAAGCTGGGCAGGGCGCCGGCGCTGCGCTTGGCATCCGACACCACGTTGGATTGATTGCGGGCGCCGCCCTTGCGGCCGATCTGCGGCAGGCCCTGCTGGCGCTGGCGCTCGCGGGCATCCTGGATCTGCTTCTGGTCTTCCGCGGCGTACGGCAACACGTAGGCACGCGGCTCGGCGGCCGGGCCGTCCGGCGTCAGCTCGGTGGCCCAGATGTGGATCAGGCCCGGATCGCCGGTCGCTGCATTCGGTTCGCGGACGCTGGCCGCGTGATACAGGAAACGGTCCGGCAGCGGGCTGCCTGTCGGCCAGCCGGCCATCTGCTTCCAGCCGCGCTGGCTCAACATCGCCATGCCGATGAAAGCGATGATCAGCACCGTTTTCAGGCGCGGTGACAGCCGGGTGCGAATCAGCAGGGTTAGCGCCAGCAGGGCGACCAGGAAGTACAGCATCGACAGCAGCACGAGTCCGTTGGACATGAGTGGGTATTTTTCTAGTGGATGTCAGTCGCGCGACTTGACCAGCGATTTCTGCAGCGTGTTGACGTTGACGACATTGCCGTCCGGCGTCACGGTGAAACGCACGGCGGTCTTTTCCTCGCCCTGGCGGGTCAGCATGATGGTGTCGTAGTAGATGACCCGCAGCACCGGATTGACCTTGACGACGTTGACCTGCACCGGCACCGGGCCTTTCGAGATCGATTTGTAGTTGTTGATGTTGACCGTGTATTCGCCAGGCGTCTTGCCACGCAAGGTCACCACTTCCTGGTTCAGCGGGTTGATGATCTTCTGGCCATTGACGGTGATGGTGTCGTTGGAGATGCCGCGATCATCGCGATCCAGATGCATCAGGCCGGCGTCCGGATGGCGGAACCAGACGACCTCGCCATCGCCGCCTTCGACCCAGGTATCGATGTCGTCCTCCGAGCCATCCGGCCAGGTGGTGGTGACGATGAACTCGGCCTTGGTGTCGACCACGCCGGTCTTCTTCGACGGCGGGTTGAGGTTGATCAGCATCATGAACAGCAGCATCGTGAAACCCATCAGCACGTTGAACAGCAGATCCGTGAACGGATCCACCTCGTAGTGCTGGCGGTTGCTGGAACGGCGGGAGGCCATCGGTTTGCCTGGCGTGGATTCAGCGCGCCGCGTCGGCGTCGGGCAGGGTGATGATCAACGCGAACAGGCGATCGGCCGAGCGGTCGATGGCCAGCATCTGGATGCCGATCATCATCGAGCCGATCAGGCCGGCAATCGTGTGATAGAGCGACACCCGCATGCCGACACCCATGCCGCGGATCAGCGAATCCAGGCCCTGCGCCTGCAGATCGCCGGCGCTGCCGAGCGAGCCGAGCATGATCACGAAGCCGATCACTGTGCCGAGCAGGCCGAGCTTGATGTGCAGGCCGGCCGAGAACCAGCCTAGTTCGGTACGGCCCTTGATCCGCTCGTGCAGCAGATCGCCGAGCGCCGTCACTTCGGTGCTGCTCAGGCCGCGTCGCTCGGCGACGAAATCCGTGGTCCAGGAATGTTCCGGCGTGGGCCGGCCGGCCACGTGGTCGAGCAGGATGTCGTACTGGCGCGACAGCTCCCAGGCCTGGATGCCGACATAGGTCGTGGCGATCAGATAGAGCACGCCGACGGCCAGGGTCAGCTTGGTCGGATCGCCGAACAGCAGCAGCGGGATGTAGCCGGTATCGAAGCCCAGATAGATGCCGTATGCCGAGGCACCGAAGATCAGCAGCCAGCGATGCCAGCCAATCCCGGCCGGATCATTGCTGCGCAGCGCTTCGACGCGGTTACGCGGATTTGCCGAAGCTGTCAGTCGAAATGCTTTCATACCAGTCACGGGCTTGAGCCGCTTCGCGCCGGCGCAGACCGTCCGGAGCAGTCAAGGGACTGACCCCTTCCGAGACGACTGCGATACGGCCGCTGGCGGCGGAATAGAAACCGGAAACCGAGATCGCTGCGTCCTCGGCGACCAGGCTGTAACAGGTGTTGATCATGCGGGCATCGGGTGCAGGACGACCATCGAGGGCGGCCGCTATCGCCGCAGCGCAGAGCTTGGCCTGACTGTTTGCGGCGAACGCCGATTTCGGCATCGGCGCGGCAATCGCGGCATCGCCGAGCACGTGGATGCCGGCGTGCAGGCTTGATTCGAAGCTCTGTGGATTGACCGGGCACCAGCCCGATTCATCGACCAGCCCGGCGCGGCCGGCAATGGCTGCGGCCTGCTGCGGCGGGACGATGGTAGCGAGGTGGGTGGCGATCGGCGTAGTGGCGTCGCGCAGCCAGACGTCGCCGGTGGTGGTATCGACTCGGGCCACTTCGCCGCCTTTGGCGCGCGGTATCCATTCGATCATCGCGCCGTAGCGCTCGTCCCATTCGGCGAGAAACAGCGGCCGTTTGGTGAAGTCGTCCTTGGCGTCGGCAATCAGGATCTTGGTGCGCGCTCGCCCGGTTTTCAGCAGATGTTCGGCGATCAGGCTGGCGCGCTCGTAGGGGCCGGGCGGGCAGCGATAGGGATTGGGTGGCGCGCCGATCAGGATGGTGCCGCCATCGGGAACGGCGTCGATGCGCTCGCGCAGCGACTGCACCTGGCTATCGCCGAGCCAGGCGTGCGGCATCGAGCCGCTGAGTTCCGCGCTCAGGCCTGCGATCACGCCCCAGCGCATCGCGATGCCCGGTGACAGCACGATGCGGTCGGCGACCAGCTGCTTGCCGCCCGCCGTGGTTACCGTGCGGCTGACCGGATCGATGCCGGTGACTTCATCGATCAGGGTGCGCACGCCGTGGGCGCGGCCGATGTCGGTGGTATGGCGGGTGATGCTGGCGACGCTGCGCAGCCCGGTCAGCGCCAGATTGGTGAATGGGCCGGTGCACCAGGACGCGCGCGCGTCGATCAGCAGCACGTCGCTGGTTGGCGACAGCAGCCGTAGCGTCTTCGCGCAGGTGGCGCCACCGAAACCGGCACCGATGACGATGATCCTGGCCTTGCGTCGGGCTGCGGACGCTGGCCCTGTGACGGGCAACAGGGTCGCGGCCAACGCGGTCTGCAGCAGTTGTCGACGCGACAGGCTCATGGCCGCGCGCCTGCTTTCCCAGGCTTGCCCAGTTCGGCGGCCAGGGAATCGATCTCGGCATTGCTCAGGTGCTGCGCGAAGCGGGCCATGATCGAACCCGGCTCGGGCTGGTCGCGGGCGGCACGCAGGCTCGCGGCAATTCGTGCGGAGGGGTAGCCGCTCAGCGCCGGCATCGTCGCGGCATTGACGGCTGGTTGATGGCAACCCTGGCAGGACTGGGCGAGTGGAGACAGCGGTGGGCGAGCCACGTGCGCCGCCGCGATCACCGGCCGCGCAGCACCCGCAGCGATCAGGGACATGGCGAGCAGCAGTCGCGGGGCAGTCAGCAGCATGGCGGTGAAAGGCAGAAAGCGTGCCGTGAGGTGGGGCCCTCAGGATAGGCGACAAGCCTTTGTTTTCGTGAATTTATTCTGAAGTAGCGGGTCGGCCCTTTACGGTGCTGTCACGAATTCGAGACAGTGCTTGCCCCCTGAAACTCCTCCTGTAACAGGGCAAGGGACTAGCCGCAGCGGGAGGGCGCTCACCACAAAAAAAGCCGCCCGGCTGCATCGCAACCGGGCGGCTGTTCAATCAGCGACGAAGCTTAGTGAACGACAGCGTTCAGCTCGCCCTTCACGTAACGCGTGGCCATCGCATCCATGCCGATGACCTTGATCTTCGAAGCCTTGCCCGAGCTTTCGAAGGCATCGAAGCGCAGCTTGCAGATGTCCTTCGCGGCTGCCGTGGCCAGCTTCAGGAAGTAGCGCGGATCGAACTCTTCCGGCTTCTGGCCGAGGCCGCGGCGGATCGCGCCGGTCATCGCCAGACGGATGTCGGTGTCGATGTTGATCTTGCGCACGCCGTGCTTGATGCCCTCGACGATTTCCTCGACCGGCACGCCGTAGGTTTCCTTGATGTTGCCGCCGTACTGACGAATGATTTCCAGCCACTCCTGCGGCACGCTCGACGAGCCATGCATAACCAGATGGGTGTTCGGAATGCGGGCGTGGATCGCCTTGACCTGGCTGATCGCCAGCACGTCACCAGTCGGCGGACGGGTGAACTTGTAGGCGCCGTGGCTGGT
>NZ_JAHFRY010000041.1 GCF_023266035.1 Nevskia sp. | reverse complement strand
GAGTTCTACCAGTTCTGCCCGGTCACCCGCGATGCGCTACCGGACGAGGCCGACGCCTCGGTGCTGGTGTTCCGGCTGTTCGATATCCGCGGCAATACGCTGAGCTTGCGGCTGCGCGACAGCACCGTGGTCGGCATCGAGCTGCGTCGCTCTGGCCTGCCGCTGTACAGCTGCATCGAGGCGAGCTGCAGCTTGGTGATGGTCGGCGGCGAAGTCAGTGATCGTTCGCGGCCGCTGAGCTTCTCGAACACCGTGCTGACCGCCGACGACGGCAGCACCGCGCAACTTCTCGGCACCGCGATCGGCGGCGTGCCGGGCCGGCCGGCGATCAACTGTGATGGCGTCGAAGGGCTGCCGCTGTTCGTCGCTTCTGCAGAGGGCACCACGACGGCACAGTGCGCCAGCGCCATCGTTCGATTCGAAGCGGTGGCCAGTTCGCGCTATGTCTACCGCTCCGCAGTCGAGGCCTTTGCGGTACCTGAAGTAAGAGTCGACGGCAACCGGCTGTTGAGCATCACGCTGTTCCAGCAAGACGAAAACAACCAGGCACTGCTGCCCTTGTTCGAGTGCGTCGGCGATGCCTGCAACGGTGCAGCGCTCGGCGAATTCGTTGCGCTCGACAACCTGACCAATGCCGAGCGGGCGCTGAGCCTGAGCGGCACCTTGCTGCAAAGCTTGAGCGGCGGCACGCCGGTGACGCTGGACGGCGGCATCAATCTCGGCAACCGCATCGACCGCATCCCACCCGATTGCGCGGGCTTCCCGGCCAGCGAAACGGTGCGCGTACGGGTTGAAGGGGAAGCCGACAGCTGGGACCTGTGCCCGCCTTATGACATCGACGAGGGCACGGTCAGCGGCTACCTGATCGGCGAGTTCAACATCGGCCGCTTCCCTGGTGCCCAACTCGGCGACTACGCCTACGGCTTCGCCAACAACCAGGCCCGCAGCGAGTCCTACCTGACGATCATCGCCAGCCCTGCCGGCCTGGTGCGGCGGCTCCAGTACGACCGCGCGCAAGGCGAAAGCTTCGCCTGCACCGATGCCGCCTGCCTGTCGGCGGTGAACATCGGCCCGGCCAACGCCCAGAGCGCGCATGCCGTGAGCATCGCGCCGATCACGCTGCCGGAAGTGCTGCTCGGCGACCGGCCGGGTGATCGCCGAGTCGGCCTGCAAGGTCAGCTGCTGACCGCGCCGGACCGCAGCTTCAATGACTGACCAGGGGCGAACCATGAACCGTATCCGCCAGCGCCCCGCTGCCCGTCTGTTCGCGGTCGGCCTGATGATGTTCGTCGCCGATGCCCTTGCCCAGACCAGCACGCAGACGCCGCCCGTTGCCGATGGCACCACGCCGAAAGGCCCGGCCAAGATCGAGCTGGGCCCGGTCGATGTCAAAGGTGAACGGCCGCCAGTCTCGGTCGGCCCGCTGCCCGGCCTGAACCTGACTCGCGACCAGATTCCCAGCGCCATCCAGAGCGCCACCGCCGAAGAGATTCGCGCCTCGCATTCGATCGGCATTGCCGATTTCTTCAATAACCGACTGCAGTCGGTCACCGTCAACGATTACCAGGGCAATCCGTTCCAGGTCGACGTGAGCTTTCGCGGCTTCACCGCTGGCCCGCAGCTCGGCACGCCGCAGGGCTTGTCGGTGTTCTTCGATGGCGTGCGGGTCAACGAACCATTCGGCGACATCGTCAACTGGGATCTGCTGCCGACCAATGCGATCGAGCGGCTCGATCTGTTCCCCGGCTCGAACCCGGTGTTCGGCCTGAACACGCTCGGCGGTGCGATCAGCCTGCGCTCGAAGAGCGGCTTCACGGCCAAGGGCGTCGAAGCCGATGCGCTGGCCGGCTCGTTCGGGCGGCGTCAGGTGCAGGTCGCCGCCGGCGGCAACCAGGGGCCGCTGGCCGGCTTCGGTGCCGTCCACTACTTCGATGAAGACGGCTGGCGCGACAACTCGCCGAGCCGGCTGGTGCAGGGCTTCGGCCGCGGTGACTACCGGCTCGATTTCGGCACCGTCACCGCCAGCACGCTGGTTTCCGAGAACCGCCTGATCGGCAACGGTCTGGTGCCGATCGAGCTGTTCCGCGAAGACCACTCGGCGGTGTTCACCTCGCCCGACGAAACCCGCAACCGGGCCTCGCAGATCAACCTGTCCGGCCTGTTCGATCTCAGCGACAAGACCAGCCTGACCACCCAGGTCTATCGCCGGGACAGCCGCCGCAAAAGCCTGAACGGCGATGCCTATGACGATTTCGACGAGTTCTTCTTCAGCGGCAATCAGGCCCACAGGGAGATCACCAATCCGGACGATCCGGTCTGCCGCTATGCCGATGTCGATGGCGACGGCTTGCGCGACACCGTCACCGGCGGTGGCTTCCAGCCACCGCTGAACGATCCGTTCCTCGAAGGCTTGTGCAGCAACGTCCGCCGGCTCGGCACGGCACGCAACGGCGCCTATGGCCGCAACCCGGTGACCGGTGAGACTGGCACCGCTTCCGGCGTCGTCGAAGGCACGCCGAACGGCGTCTACACCCGCACCCGCGTCGGCCAGCTGACCTATGGCGGCGCACTGCAGTGGAACCTGAATCTTGACGAACACAAGCTGCTGATCGGTGCTTCGTACGACGACAGCAAGGCCGCTTACCGCGCCACCCAGCAGCTGGCGCTGATCGACGACAACCGCCGCGTCTACCTCGATCCGGACAACATCGATCCGCTGTATTACGCAGGCGCCAATCCGCTGACCATCAATGCCTTCAACGGAACCTCGCGAACCTGGAGCGCCTACTTCAGCGAAACCTGGAGCGCCCGCGACAATCTGTTCGTGACCTTGTCGGCCCGCTACAACATCAACAAGGTCGACAACCAGGTGACGGCGCGGATCGGCGAAGACATCCACGAAGTGCTGAATCGCGAGCCGACGTTCATCCTCTGCCCGACCAACGATCTGGCCTCCTGCCCGGACACGCTTGGACCGATCATCCCCAACAACCTGGCACGCGAAGCCCAGGACGTGACCCGGGAAAAATTCGGCTTCTACTCGTTCAATCCCTCGTTCGGCCTGAACTGGCTGCCGATCCCGACGGTGAACCTGTACGCCAACGTCAGCCGCGGCGCGCGGGCACCGTCGGTGATCGAACTGGGCTGCGCCTATGACCCGACCCCGGTCCAGACCGTGCCCGGCTTCATCGATCCGGTCACCGGCGTCTACGTGCCGCCGCAAACCGCGCCGCGTAGTCAGGTCGGCCCGACCTGTGCGCTGCCCACCGCACTGTCCGGCGATCCCTATCTGCCGCAGATCCGTTCGCTGTCGGCGGAAATCGGGGCTCGCGGGCAGGTGTTCGGCGTCTGGGAATGGAATGCCAGCGTGTTCCGCACCGATCTGAAGGACGACATCTATTTCGCCGGTGCCTCACCGACACGCAGCTTCTTCGACACCATCGACAAGACCCGTCGCGAAGGCTTCGAACTCGGCATCAAGGGCAGCGCCGGGCCGTTCGATCTGCGTGCCAGCTACTCGCTGACTTCCGCGACCTTCGAGTCCGAGTTCTATGTGCTGAGCCCGAACAATTCGAGTGCCGATTTCAACCAGAACTCGGTGCCCGGCAATGTGCTGTCACCGACCGCCGATGCCAACGACGGCCGCGGCTCCTTCCGAGCGATCCGCATCGATCCCGGCGCGCTGCTGCCCGGCGTGCCGCTGCACAACCTCACTGCCGGCGTCGACTGGCGGCTGACCCGGGCCTTCAAGCTGGGCCTGAGCGCGATCGCCCATTCGCGCTCCTTCGTTCGCGGCAACGAGAACAACGCCCACCAGCCCGAGGGCACCGATCAGATCACCGACGGCTTCGGGCCGATCGTCTCCAACGGCAGCCAGTTCACCGGAGGCCGGCCATTCACCGAGAAGGGCTACGTGCCGGGTTACGCGGTCATCAACTTCGATGCCTCGTACCAGTTGCCGCGCGGCTTCACGGTATTCGCCCGGATCACCAACCTGTTCGACCAGACCTACTACAGCGCTGGCCGGCTTGGCGTGACGCCGTACACGCCGAGCGTCAACGGTGCGATCGGCCCCGGCGGCTTCAACTACAACTCGAACGAACACCAGAACACCACCTTCGTGGGTCCCGGTGCACCGCGCGGATTCTTCGGCGGGGTTTCGTATCAGTTCGGCAAATCCTGAAACAGCTTTCCAACGGCGGATGCCGCTCATTCAGAACGGCATCGACAGACCTGGGTGTGTAACGAGGAGAAGACGATGAAGAACAAGCAATGGTTGGGCGCCAGACTGGCGCTGACGAGCATCGCCCTGGCGGCTGCCGCAATGCCGGCACAGGCGGCGTTCGAAACGATCACCGACAGCGGCACCACGGTCCTGAAGCTATGCCAGGGCACCGAGGCGAACCGCAACCCCACCACCGGCGTCTGCAAGGTCACCGGCAATTTCCCGACCGGCAGCACGCCCGGCACCTTCCCCGGTCTGAGCGGCAGCAACTGGGCCGTCTATGCGACCAACAACAACCAGGCAGTGATCGCCAACGGCACCACGATCGGCAACCTGGACGACCGCATCTGGCGCAACGGCAGCACCACCGAATACGTGTTCGGCTTCCGGCTGCAGATGGTCAACACGCTGTGGACACCGCCGTCAGGAACTTGCCCCAGCACCACGCCGACCTACTTCGAAGTCAACGACATGTTCCGCAACGGCTTCACCGGCCGTACCGGCTTGCAGATCGCTTACCGGCAAGGCTCGGCCGAGGAAGGCGCCTGGTTCTCCGGGCGTACCAACCAGGGTCTCAACGAGTACGCGAGCTCACCGGAAGGCCTGAATCCCGCGCGTAGCGCCGATTGGGTGAACTTCCGGACCGACGTCAACATCGACGATCCGGATTCCCTGAGCAACGCCAATTCGGCCTGGATGTTCGTCCGCGTGGTCTCGTCCACGGCACCGAGCAGCAGCGCCGTCGCCAACGCCATTCGCCTGTCGGAGGGCGGCGAAGAAGGCCAGTGCCAGTTCTCGATCAACTTGAACGGCCTGAAGCCATAAAGCCAGCCTGAGGATCCAGCCGACAACGGGTGCGGGAGTCGAATCGACGCCCGTATCCGTTGTCGACCGCAGTGCCAGGGCTCGAACCCAGCATTCGATTACCGACGGAGGACGGGTGCTCATCCGGAGCCTCGTCGACTTCCGTCCTGCAACAGGGGAGATGTCATGAAACAGCATGTGCGCAGTTTGTTGAGCCTCGGCGCCGGCCTGGGTCTGGGCCTGGCGGTGGCACCGTCGTTCGCCGGCTTCGAAGTTCTGACCACCGCCGGCACGCCGGTGCTGAAGGTCTGTCAGGGCACGGAGTCCAATCGCAATCCGACCGACGGCGTCTGCGAAGTCACCGGCGAGTTCCCGACCACCACCAATGGCGTCCGCACGTTTCCGGGTCTGGGCGGCAATACCTGGGCGCTGTACGCCTCGAACAACAGCCAGGCGGTGATCGCCAACGGCACCGAAGTCGGCCGTCTCGATGACCGCATCTGGCGCCGCGGCAGCACCACCGACTACGTGTTCGGCATCCGCATCACGCTGAACGATCGCCGCTGGCAGCCGCCGCTCGCCACCTGTGGCGCGGAAGATCCGGACTTCTTCGAGGTCAACGATCTGGGCCGCATCGGCTTCAACGGCATCGCCACTTCGGTGGCCTATCGTCTCGATGGCGCCGATGAAGGCATCTGGCTGGCCGGCCGCACTGCACAAGGGCTCAACCAGTATCCCGGCTCGCCGGAAGGCTTGAACCCGGCGCGCAACAACGACTACGTCAGCTTCCGCAGCGATATCAACTTCGACGATCCGGACGGCTCCAGCGTCGCCACCACGGCCTGGTATTTCGTCGCCGCCCGACTGACCAAGCCGCCGAAGACCACGGCTTCCGGCAGCGTCGTCGGCGTCCGTCAGGGCGGCGAAGAAGGCCAGTGCAAGTTCCTGGTGCCGGTCAACGGCCTGCGGCCTTGATCCCTGTCTGACAGCCGCCGCCCTTCACTCATGAAGCGATTGATCGTTGCAGCTCTGCTCGCCATTGCGCTGTTGGTGGTGGCACTTCGCTGGTGGACGGCGGCGCCGGAACCGCTTGCGGTCGTTGATGGCGTCGTGCCGTCAACGACCGTTGCCAGCGCCGAGCAAGTAAAACCACCCTTGGCCCAGCCTCCTGTGCCAGCGGCGTCGGCCGGGAAGCAAAGCCCGGATGAGGCCTGCCGCGAGGGCGAAGTGGTCATCACCTCAGCGGCCGGCAAGACCGAGCAACACTGTGCCGATTCGGCACTGGCCAACCAGACCGGCAGCAGGCGCAGCTACCGGTACAAGCTGGGCCGCGATGCCTATCTGCTGATCGACACCGCGGCCGGTGCCGCCACCCGCGTCGAGTACGGCCATCGCAGCCCGGAGTATGGCTGCGATGGCGAGGCCTGCTCGGGACTGATGTTCGGCAAGCCCGATTTCAACGGCCGGCAAAACATCAGGCTGAGCGGCACGGCACTGGCGCGGGAAGCGCCGGTGGACGACGGCGCTCAGGACGGACCGATAACCCTCACGGCCCGGCTCGGCGCGCTCGGCAATGTCGGCGCGGTCTGCGATACCGGCGTCACCCTGAACTTCAGCGACAACAGTTACACGCGCTTCTGCGCCTTCGGCGGCAACGGCTATGCGCAGGGCGAAGACGGCCTGCCGGTCTACAGCTTCAGCAATGTCGATGGCGGTGTGATCAAGCTGCGTACCGATCAGGCCGGCATCATCCGCAGCATCGAAATGTCTGGCGAGTTGTCCCGCGAAGGGCTGCGCTGTGCCGCCGCTGCCTGCGCTGGCGCCAGCTTCTCGGCACCGGACGCGCGTGGTTCGCGAATCCTGGCGCTGATCGGCACCCAGCTGCACAGTGCCGACAACAGCCGCTCGGCAACGCTCAACGGACAACTACTGCTCAGCGGCGAATGAGCAGCGTCAGCTAGGTCGATGACGGCGTGGCTGTCGACGCAGGCTCGAGCCGGGCACTCAACACGTCCGGGCCGCAGTTCGGCGTAATCCGCAGATAGATGCGCCAAAGCAGATAGCCGCTGATGGTCAGGCCGGTGGACGCGCAGGCCAGCCCCATCGGCGAGGCACTGACCAGCGGCGACAGCACCCCCGATACCACAGCCGCGACACCGAGGCTGATCGTTGCCTGCACCGAAGCAGCGGCACCGCGCACGGCCGGGAAGCGATCGAGCATCAGCAGGGTGAAAGTCGGGAACGACAGGGTCACGCCCATGCCGATCAGGCCGATCGGCAGCACGAACCAGGGCACCGATGGCGTCAGCCACAGACTGCCAGCCAGGTTCAGCGCGACACCGCTGCTCATCAGGATGAAGCCGATGGTCACCGTCCGCAGGGCGTCGATCTCGCCGGCCAGCCGCGACGACAGTGCCGAGCCGGACATCATGCCGCCGATGATCGGCACGAACAGCCAGGCGAATTCGGTCTCGCTCAGATGCAGGATGTTGAGCACTACCGAGGGCGCCGCCGAGATGTAGGTGAAGATCGCGCCGAAGTTCAGCGCCGCGGCAAAGCCCAGCAGCAGATAGCGGCGATCGCTGGCCACCGCGCGATAAGTGCGCGCCAGCGGCCGCAATGCGAATCGCGTTCGCCGTTCCCGCGGATGGGTTTCCGGCAATGCGGCCAGCGAGGCCAGTACCAGCAGCAGGGTGAAGCCCGCCAGCAGCCAGAAGATCGCGCGCCAGCCGGCCGCGCCGAGCACGAAGCCGCCGATGATCGGTGCGATCGCCGGTGCGAAGCCGAAGATGAAGCTGACCTGCGACATCAGCCGCTGGGCATCGGCGCCGTCGAAACGATCGCGGATGATCGCCCGGCCGACGACCATGCCGGCGCCACCGAAGACGCCCTGCAGCACGCGGAAGCAGAGCAGCATCTCGAACGAGGTGGCGAGCGCGCAGCCGGCGGTGGCCGCCGCGAACAGCAGCATCGACCACAGGATCACGCCGCGCCGGCCATAGGCATCGGACAGCGGCCCGTGCAGCAGCGACATCGCCGCATACGCCGCGAGGTACAGGCTCAGGGATTGCTGCATGGCCGCCGGCGTCACGCCGAGCTCGGCTTCGATCGCGTGAAAGGCCGGGAAGAAGGCGTCGATCGAGAACGGCCCGATCATCGCCATGCCGGCGAGCAGCGGCGCCAGAAGCTTGGGGTTGGCGCGGAAGCGGTTCACGACACCAGCGCTAGACAGTGACCGGCTGCGGCTGGGCGTTCAAGGCTTCAGCCAGCAGCTTGGAGATGCGCCCCGGCACGTCGTGCTCGACGGCCCGCATCGCCACCGTGATGGCATTGGCGAAGGCCAGCGCATCGGCCCCGCCGTGACTCTTGATCACGTTGCCATTGAGACCGACCAGACTGGCGCCGTTGTAGCGGCGCGGGTCCATGCGCTTGGCCAGTGCGCGCAGCACCGAGCGGGCAATCAGACCCACCAGCTTGGTGCCGGCGTTGCGGGTGAATTCCTCGCGCATGAAATGGCCGACCAGCTTGGCCACGCCCTCACCCGCTTTCAGCGCGACATTGCCGACGAAGCCATCGCAGACCACGACATCGGCCGGATGCAGGAAGATGCCATCGCCTTCGATGAAGCCGCAGTAGTTCAGCTTCGACGCCGAGATCAGTGCAGCCGCCTGCTTGATCGTCTCGTTGCCCTTGATCTCTTCCTCGCCGATGTTCAGCAAGGCAACCCGGGGCCGCTCGATGCCGTTCAGCGCGGTGACCAGCGCCGAGCCCATCACCGCGAACTGGAACAGCTGTTCGGAGCTGCAGGCGGCATTGGCGCCGAGATCGAGCACATGGGTAGCGCCCTTGACCGTCGGCAACGGCGAAATGATCGCCGGCCGGTCGATGCCCGGCAGCGTCTTCAGCACGAATTTGGCAATCGCCATCAGCGCGCCGGTATTGCCGGCCGAGACGGCGGCCTGGGCACGCTTCTGCTTGACCAGGTCGACCGCGACCCGCATCGATGAATCCTTCTTGCCACGCAGCGCCTTCGACGGCGCTTCGTCCATCGCCACCACTTCCGAGGCGTGCTGGATCGTCAGCCGCGGATCGTCGATATGACGATGCGCGGCCAGCGCTTTACGCAGAACGGTTTCATCGCCGACCAGGATCAGACTCAGACGGCGATGTTCATCCAGCGCCCGCAGCGCCGCTTCCACGACGATGCCGTGACCGTGGTCACCGCTCATCGCGTCAAGGGCCAGCAGGATCGGCGCGTTCATGGCGGGCATGATTGCGCTCCGCAGCGGCCGGGAGAAACGGCTGGTTCAGCCGTTCGGCACGCTGCCAGGAAGCTCAGGCTTCTTCCGAAACTTCGACCGTCTTCATCTCGATCACGCGCTTGCCACGGTAGAAACCGTCGGCAGTGACGTGATGACGCAGATGCGTCTCGCCCGAGGTGGAGTCGACCGAGAGGGTCGGCGCGCTCAGCGCATCATGGGCGCGGCGCATGCCACGGCGGGAACGGGACTTCTTTGATTTTGCGACAGCCATTGGGGAACTCCGGTGGGCAAGGTTCGCCCAGGGGCGCGAATTCTACCCTGATTGACCCCGAACATGTACAACAAATGAGGCGAAATCAGAGCGGCGTGCAATCGTCCCGTTCGCAGCGCGCCGAGAACGGCAGCGCCAGCAGCACTTCCTCTTCGACGATGACGTGAAACGGCAGCTGATCGTCCTCGACGAGATAAGGCTCGGCGTCCTTCAGCACCCGGTTTTCCTCTTCCTCGTTGAACACCAGGCGCAGATCGATCGCCGCATCGAGCACGAACTGGAACGGCTTCAGGCAGCGCTGGCAGGTCATCGTCAGCTCGCCCTGCACCCGCCCTTCCAGCTTCGGTGCGCGGGTCTTGTCTCGGCGCAGTTGCAGCTCCACCTGCAGATCGGTCTGAGGCGTGTCGTGGAGATCCGCCAGCGCCTGCTTCAGACGTTCCAGCCGCGACACCGGCAGACTGCCGGCGTAGCTCGCCTCGCGCGTCAGCGCACTCGATACCTTGGCGTGCAGCGGCAGAATGCGCTGCGCAGTTTTCTTGACCGGTTCGTTCATCGATACAACTCTATCAGCGGCCTTCACGAAATCGAAATCTTCCGCACATCCATGTCTCTGATCAATTCAGAATTTCCGCTGATTCTTGCGTCCGGTTCCCGCTATCGCGCCAGCCTGCTGGCCCGCCTGGGCCTGCCGTTCGTGGCGATGCCATCAGATGCCGATGAAAGCCGCCAGCCCGGCGAGACGCCGCTGCAGCTTGCCGAACGCCTGGCCATCGCCAAGGCGCGGGTGCTGTCGAGTCAGCATCCGGAGCGCTGGGTGCTCGGCTCGGATCAGGTTGCCGCTCTCGGTGACTCCGTGCTCGGCAAGCCCGGCAACCGCGAACGGGCAATCGCGCAATTGCGGGCGCAGGCTGGCAACACAGTGATCTTCATCACCGCGGTCGCGCTGATCCACGAAGCCAGCGGCCGGGTACTCCGTCACGTCGATCACACCCGCGTGCGCTTCCGGCATTTGAGCGATGCCGAGATCGAACGCTATCTGGACGCCGAGCCCGCCTACGACTGCGCCGGCAGCTTCAAGAGCGAAGGCCTGGGCATCTCGCTGGTCGAAGCGATAGCCAGCGAAGACGCCACCGGCCTGGTCGGCCTGCCGCTGATCGCAGTGCGTCGGATGCTTGCTGAAGCGGGCTGCGCGCTACCGTAATAACCAAGCCGGCAGCGCGCGCACATCCTCGATCACCGCTGCAGCACCGGCCGAGAGCAGCCGTCCTGGCGCGTGTACACCACAGGCAACACCCAGCGCCGGCACGCCGACGGCGGCCGCCATCGCCACGTCGTATTCGGTGTCGCCGATCATCAGCGCTCGGTGCGCCGCCACGCCGGTCTCGCGGAGGATTTCCTCGAGCATCAGCGGATGCGGCTTGTCGGCGGTTTCATCGGCACAGCGGCTGATCTCGAACAGCGAACGGACATCGTGCTTGTCGAACGCACCATCCAGCCCGGCGCGTGGCTTGCCGGTGGCGACCGCCAGCCGGAAGCCCTGATCACGCAGCGCCTGCAGCGACTCGACAGCGCCCGCGAACAACGGCGTCGAATGAATCTTCAGCCCGGACTCGCGGCGATGCGCGAACAGCTGCGCCATCACCCAGTTCGGGTCGAACTCCGGATACAGGCGGCGCATGCCGTCCTGCAGCCCGAGGCCGATCAGCTCGGCGATCTGATGGTTCTCGCGCGGCGGCAGGCCGAGATCGAGGATCGCCTTCTGCGTGGTGCTGACGATGTGGCCGGCGGAGTCGGCCAGGGTTCCATCCCAGTCGAAGATCAGCAGTTCGAATTCAGACATTGAGTTGATGTTCGAAAGAAAAGCATGCTCACGCAAAGGCGCCAAGGCACGAAGAAAAGCCATTGGTGAACAGCTTTTCCTTCATCGTTCGTCCTTTGCGCCTTGGCGTCTTTGCGTGAGCCCGACGTTCGACGTGATGCCCTCGCTCAACGACCCGGCCCCAGCACCTCGAGGAACTGGCGCAGCTCTTCGGTCATCGGCGCATTGAGGATCAGCTTGCCGAACTCGCCATCGGCCGGCAGTTGCAGGAAGTGCGAGTGCAGAAACATGCGGCGCAGGCCCAGATCGCGGATCGGCTTCTGATCGTCGCGCAGGCCGTACTTGCGATCGCCAGCCACCGGATGGCCGAGCGCCAGCGCATGGACGCGAATCTGATGAGTGCGGCCGGAGTAGATGTGCACTTCGCAGAGAGTCGCGTCCTTGTAGTGCGCCTGCGGCACGAAGCGCGACTTCGACGGCTTGCCGTCTTCCTCGTCGATATCGATGAACCGCTCGCCGCCCGGAATCGAGCGCTTGACCAGCGCGGCATCGACATCGCGTGCGCCACCCTGCAGGCGGCCGACGATCAGCGCGAAGTAGCGCTTGTCGGCCAGGCCTTCGCGGAACGCGCGCTGGGCTCTGAGCAGACCGACACGGGATTTGGCCAGCAGCAACAAGCCGCTGGTATCGCGGTCGAGACGATGGGCGAGTTCGAGGAAGTCGTACTTGCCCCAGCCGCGTGCGGCTTCGATGACGCCGTAGGCGATGCCGGTGCCGCCATGCGACGCCAGGCCGGCCGGCTTGCAGATCGCCAGGTAATGCTCGTCCTCGTAGACGATCGCTTCGCGCAAGCGATTCAGCACCGCATCCGGCGCGCGGATCTGCTCGCTCTTCTCGGCCAGGCGCACCGGCGGAATGCGCACTTCCTCGCCCAGTGCCAGCTTGCGGTCCGGCTTGACCCGGCCGCCATCGACCCGCACCTGGCCGGAGCGCAGGATCAGATAGATGTGCGATTTCGGCACGCCCGGCAGGCACTTCATCAGGTAGTTGTCGACCCGCTGCCCGTCCTCGTTGGCGGTGATCGTCATGTGGACGACGACGGTCGGCAGCAGTTCCTTGTCGGCTGCCGTTTCGACGGACTTGCCCGGGCGGTTTTCGCGGGTGAATTTCGGTGCCAACTTTGGCTTGCCTGCGCGCTTCGTGGCAGGGCCGGATGAAGCCGGCTTGGCAGCGATCGTCCGGTCTGCGGACCGGACCGTTGATCTCGTCGGCGGACGCGAGGTCGGCCGGGGGCTGAAGTCACCGTCACGCGACGAGGCCGGCCGCTGGCCGTCCCGTCCGGGCGACGCCGCTTTCGGGGCGCTGCTCTTGGCGGTCATGTAGCGAGGTGCGCTTGGGCGCGCGGTCCGATCGGACTTGCGCAGCTCGGACTTCGCGCCCGGCTTCGGCTTGGGCTTCGACGCCGCCATGAACTCGCTCAGCGATTCCGGCGGCCGTGCCGAGCGCGGGCTCGGCTTCGAGTTGGGCCGCTGCGTCGGTCGCACCGATGCCGGAGCATCGGCGGAACTGCCACGCTTCGGACCACCCGGACGCGAAGCGGGCCGAGCGGGCCGTGAATCAGGACGGGAATCGGTTCGGCCGGCCGACTTCGAGGCCGGCTTGTACGGCTTGCCAGCCGACGAGCCCGGACGGGCTGAAGCGGGTCTGGCCGGACGATCGCCGCCTTCCGTTCGACTTTCCGGGCGCGAACGCGCGGCTGGCCGATCAGTGGAGGACGAGCGGGGCTTCGGCCGCGGAGCCGGCCGGGCGGAGGATGAAGGGGGTGCTTTACGGTTCAAGGCGATCTCGGCAATTCGGCAATAAGGAACAAAGCCGATACCGGCTTGGCGAAAAATGAAACATGACGGTTGAAGGACCGTCGACCGGTGATACCCGCAGCGCTGTCACGGAAACTGGCTGTGCCCAACAACGCAGCCCGTTTCGACGTTTCTGCGCCATGCCTTTGAGCGGCAACGCAAAACTATCGTAGGCGCGGGTTTCTATGGCACACTTCGATCTGTTTGTCGCGGTTGCGACGAATACGGTTCCGGCGTCAGGCCCAAAGGTTTTTCGGGGCTTTCGTCGGTATCTGGCGCCAACCGGCGGGCCGCATGGTAACAAACCGCCCGCCCCGTCAGCGTCAGACACAAGCGCCATACACAGCGACATCCCAGTAACAGACTGTTACGCCGACCGTCTTTCGACCGGCGTTCCGCACAATCCAGCGTTCCCGCGCGAGGCGGGGATGAATCGACGATCGAACCATCACAATTTCGTAACGATCGAGGCGCGCCCCAGACGCGCCGCATCCCGTTCTGCGCGGTCGAGCGTGTCACCAGACAGCTATCGAGACCGCATCAATGAAAAGAATTCTGATCAACGCCACACAGCGCGAGGAATTGCGCGTGGGCATCGTCGACGGACAGAAGCTATACGACCTTGACATCGAACTGGCCTCGCGCGAGCAGCGCAAGTCCAATGTCTACAAAGGCAAGATCACCAGAGTCGAGCCCAGCCTCGAAGCCTGCTTCGTCGACTACGGCGCCGAGCGCCACGGCTTCCTGCCGCTGAAGGAAATTCACAAGGACTATTACCGGACCACCGCCAGCGGCGCCGGCAAGGGCAACATGCGGGAACTGATCGCCGAAGGTTCGGAGATCATCGTCCAGGTCGAAAAGGAAGAACGCGGCAACAAGGGCGCGGCACTGACCACCTATGTCAGCCTCGCCGGCCGTTATCTGGTGCTGATGCCGAACAATCCGAAGGCCGGCGGCATTTCGCGCCGAGCCGAAGGCGAGGAACGCGAGGAAGCCCGCGAAGCACTCGCCGCGCTGGCGATTCCGGACGGCATGGGCATCATCGTCCGCACCAATGGCATGGGCCGTTCGGCGCCGGAACTGCAGACCGATCTCGATCAGCTCGCCGATACCTGGGGCCGCATCGTCAGCGCCGCTGTCGAGCTGCCGGCACCGTTCCCGCTGTACAAGGAAAACAACGTCGTGCTGCGCGCGCTGCGTGACTACCTGCGCCCGGACATCGGCGAAGTGATCGTCGACAACGCCGAAATCTACGAAGAAGCGCGGGCGCAGATGCTGCGTTCGATGCCGGCCGAACAGCACAAGCTGAAGCTGTACCGCGACGACATCCCGCTGTTCTCGCGTTACCAGGTCGAAAGCCAGATCGAATCGGCGCATGAGCGCATGGTCCGTCTGCCGTCGGGTGGCTCGATCGTCATCGATCACACCGAAGCGCTGACCGCAATCGACATCAACTCGGCAAAGGCCACCGGCGGCGGCGGCATCGAGGAAACCGCGCTGCAGACCAATCTGGAAGCGGCTGACGAAATCGCCCGCCAGCTGCGTCTGCGCGATCTCGGCGGCCTGATCGTGATCGATTTCATCGACATGAACAGCTCGAAGAATCAGCGCGATGTCGAGAAGGCCGTGCAGGTGGCTTGCGACATCGACCGCGCCCGTGTCCAGGTCGGTCGCCTGAGCCGCTTCGGTCTGCTCGAAATGAGCCGCCAGCGCCTGCGTCCCTCGCTGTCCGAACACACCCAGATCGCCTGCCCGCGCTGCGAAGGCCGCGGCCAGATCCGCTCGGTCGAATCGCTGGCGCTCGCCGCACTGCGTCTGATTGAAGAAGAGTGCATGAAGGACCGCACCGGCCGCGTCATCGCACAGTTGCCGGTCGACGTTGCCACCTACCTGTTGAACGAGAAGCGCGGCGTCATCGCCGAGCTGGAATCGCGCTACATGGTGGTGGTCACCCTGGTGCCAAACGAGACGCTGGAAACGCCGAAGTACGAGATCACCCGGATTCGCGCCGATCATCTGACCCTCGAAAACAACGCCGGCATGAGCTATCGCCTGCCGCAGGATTACAAGGCCGACGCCCGCGCTGCACTGGCCGGCAGCGGCACGCCGCAGCAGGCTCCGCGTGGCGCCGGTGGCGAAGCCGCAGTGAAGCTGGTGCTGCCGAATGCGCCGGCCCCGCTGCCGCTCGATGCGCCGGATCCGGTGGCGCCGGTTGCAGCACCGAAGCAGGTCCCGGCGCCGGTCGCCGTGATGCAGCCGGTCGCCAGCCAAGGCGGCTTCTGGAGCTGGCTGAAAGGCCTGTTCGGCGGCGGCAAGACCGAAGCCCCGAAGCAGGCCGACAACGGCCAGCAGAAATCGCAGCGCAATGGTGGCCAGCAGCAGGGCCAGCAGCGTCGCGATGGCGGCCGGACCGATGGTCGCCGCGAAGGTGGCCGTCCGCAGGAGGGTCAGCAGCGGCGTGATGGTGCCAATCGTGGTGAAGGGCGCGGTGATGGCCGCAACGAAGGCCGCGGCGGTGAAGGCCGTGGCGACAACCGTGGCCAGCGTCCTCAGCAGGAAGGTCAGCAGCGCCGTGACGGCCGTGGCAACAACGAAGGCCGCGATCGCAACAACGAGCCGCGCAACGGCGGTGGCGAGAACGGCAATCGCCCGGCTCGCGGCGAGGGGCGCGGCGGCCAGCAGCAGCCGCGCCAGCCGCAGAATCAGCCGAAGCAGCAGAACCCGCGCAACCAGCAGCCGCAGGCCAATGCGGCGGCTGCATCCGATGCCGAGGCACTGCCGCCGGTGGTCATGGCCGCCGTCGCTGCAACGGTCGCAGCACCGATGATCAACTCGCTGTCGGCACCGGAAACGATGGGCGAACTGCTGAACAGCAACGCACCGGTCGACGGCGAAGCCGCTGCCCTGGCGCAGAGCGAAGGCCAGGCTCCGGCCGGCGCGGCCGGGGAAGGACGTGAAGGCGGTGGCCGACGTGGTCGCCGCGGTCGTCGCGGTCGCGGTCGTGGCCGCACTGGCGAGAACGGCGAGCGCAATCCGAACGCCGCACCGGGCAGCGAAGGTGAAGGCGACGAAGGGGACGACAACGATGGCGGCCTGAACCAGGCCGACGACACCTCGCCGATGTTCGACTCGGCCGCGCTCGAAGCCCGCGCCGGCAGCGACGAACCAGGCTACGCACCGCGTCGCGATCAGCGTCCGCAGCGCGCGGAAGTCGTCGCCGAAGCAAGCATCGCTCCGGAAACCGCCCCGGAAATCGCCCAAGAGACTGAGGTAGCGCTTGCTGCTGCCTCGATCGAAGCGCCAGCCGCCGTCGAAACGCTGACCGCGCTGGATGCGCCGATCGCGCTCGAACCCGCCATCGAGCAGCCTGCTGTCGAAGTTTCGTTCGTCGAAGCGGCACCGGCAGCACAGGTGGTCGAAGCGCCGCTGTTCGAATCCGCCGCGCCGCCGGTTGCCGTCGAGTTCGCCGAGCCGGTGATTGCCGCCGCTCCCGTCGAAGTTGCGCCAGCGATGCCGGTTGAAGTGGCCGTGGTCGAGACGGTTGTCGCGGTGCAGGCCGAGCCGGTCGTCGAAGCCACGATCGAGCCAGCCCCGGTCGTGGCACCGGTGGCCGAAAGCGAGCCTTCGACTGCCGAGCCGGATCTGGTCACCGCTGCCGCGCCGCTGGCCGCGGAAGCGGAGCCGGTCATCGTCGCCGTGATCGAACCTGAGTTCGTGGCAACCGAGTCGACGCCGCCGGTCGCGGAAGTCGAAGCGCCGGTCGTGCCTCCGGTGGTGGTCATCCCGGCGCCGGCCGAGTTGCTTGAAGCAGCGCTCGCCGCAGTGACGCCTGCCGAAAAGACTGAAGACGCTACCGAAAAGAAGCCGGACGCTACGGTCTGAATCAGGGCTGCTGCTGAATCAAAAAAGCCGCGTCGAGAGACGCGGCTTTTTTGTTGGTCTCGACCGATTCACTCGCGGCGCAGGATGCGATCGACGAGCTGATTGGCCCAGAAGTTCGACTTGAACGAAGCCGTCACCGCCACCGGGTCGTAATGGTTCGCCACCCAGTCCGGGAAGCTGGTGCCCGGATGCACGGCGACATGATCGCGGTAGGTATAGAACAGCTGATCGAGCACGCCGGTCTTCGCCGCCTTGATGTGGCCGTGACCCCAGAAATCGAGCTGGCGCATCGCCGTTTCAAAGCTTTCGCCGCGCAGCAACTGCCAGATCGTCGACACCAGGCCGGCGCGGTCCGCACCGGACTTGCAGTGGATCAGCAGCGGCTTCGGCAGGGTTTCCAGCAGCTTGATGATCTCCAGCACTTCATCGCGCTGCGGCGCGCTGCGCGAGCCGATCGGGAAATGGACGAGGTGCAGGCCGATCCGCTTGCAGGTATCCCATTCGAGCTGGTTCGAGCCGAGATGGGTTTCGTTGCCACGCAGGCTCAGCACCGTCTGGATGCCGGCGCGCTGCGCGCCACGCAACTGGTAGGGCATCGGATGACCGCAGCGATGCAACTCGGGCGTGACCGCCAGCCGCGTGTTGTAGATGAAGCGGAAGATCGAGTGATCGACGAACAGCATGTTGAGCCAGGCGCGAAAGCGCTGGCCGAAGCTTAGTAATGGCAATTCCGGCGGCAGCACGGCAGTGCGACGGCTCATGCGCGTGACTCCAGTACGGCAGCAACTGCAGCGAGATCAGCCTCGGTATCGACGCCACGAGGCGGCGGCACGTCGGACACGCCGACCGCTATCGCTAAGCCGGCTTCAAGCGCGCGCAGCTGTTCCAGCGCTTCGCAGTTTTCCAGCGACGACGGCGGCAGCGCGCTGAAGCGGCGCAGCGCACCGACCCGATAGGCGTACAGGCCGATATGCCGGAACGCGAGGCCGGCCGGCAGCGGCGACGTCGGGCTGGTCCCTTCCCGCTTCCAGGGAATCGGCGCGCGAGAGAAGTACAACGCATGGCCGTTGGCGGCGCGGACCACCTTGACGAAGTTCGGGTTCAGCCAGTCTTCCAACGCGTGCAGCGGATGGCAGAGCGTGGCGATATCCGCGCTCGCGTCATCGGCCAGCAGCTTCGCCGCTTCGACGACCATCGCCACCGGCATCAGCGGCTCGTCGCCCTGCAGGTTGACGACGATCTGGCCGTCGTCCCAGCCAGCAGCCGTCGCGATCTCGTTGACCCGATCGGTACCGGACTGATGAGCCGGATCGGTCATCCGCGCCGTGGCACCGAACGCCGTGCAGGCCGCCAGCACTTCGGCATCGTCGGTGGCGATCACCACGGACTCCGGGCCCGCGACTTTGCAAGCCGCTTCCCAGGTCCATTGCACCAGCGGCTTGCCGGCCAGCGTGCGCAGCACCTTGCGCGGCAGCCGTGTCGAGCCGAGCCGCGCAGGAATGACGATGCGAAACGCAGACATAAGTCAGCGGTTACTTGAGTTCGTCGTCACGCAGATGCCGCGCTTCTTCCTCGAGCATCACCGGTATGCCGTCGCGCACCGGGTAGGCGAGGCGCGAGGCCTTGCACCAGAGTTCCTGCACGTCCGGATGCCAGGTCAGCGGACCCTTGGTGACCGGGCAGACGAGGATGTCGAGCAAGCGCTTGTCCATGGGCATCGGAGCGTTCAAAGGATCGGATGTGATTTGAGAGCAGACAGCAATTTTCGCACATGCACCGCATCGGCCTCCGGCAACTGCGCGTCGGCCGGCACGCACCACAGGCCATCACGGGCAAAGGCCGCGCACTTCACGGCGTCCTTCTCGGTCATCAGCAGCGGCAGGCCGTCGTCGAAGACAAGATCGCCGGCCGTGTAGCGATGATGATCCGGGAATGCTTGCGGTATGACGACAAGGCCGGCGGCTTCGAGCGCTGCAAAGAAGCGCCGAGGATGGCCAATGCCGGCGATCGCCCGAACGCGCTGGCCGGCGAAGCTGTGCAGCGAACGCGGCTCGCCAGCGGCCAGCGGCAATGCGCGCTCGATCTGCAGGTTCATCGTCAACTGCGGCCGGCCATGAGCCGGCAGTGGTGCTTGCAGCGCACCGTTGACGATCACCGCATCGACCGTCGACAGCCGCGACGGCAGCTCCCGCAGCGGCCCGGCCGGCAGCCTCGCGCCGTTGCCGAGACCACGTGCGCCATCGATCACGCAGAGTTCGAGAGCGCGCGCGAGCCGGTAATGCTGCAGGCCATCGTCGGCGATCAGCAGATCGACACCGTCCTGCTCGATCAGCAGCCGCGCCGCCGCGATGCGATCCGGGGCCACGGCCAGCGACACTCCGCTGCGGCGTGCGATCAGTGCAGGCTCGTCGCCGCATTCGGCGGGATCGGTCGCCGCCGTGACGCGCAGCGGATAGTGGGCCGCGCTGCCGCCATAGCCACGGCTGATCACGCCTGGCGTGAAGCCGAGCGCCCTCGCCTGCTCGATCAGCCACAGGGTCAGCGGCGTCTTGCCGGTACCGCCGACGCTGATGTTGCCGATGACCACCACCGGCACCGGCAGGCGAATGGCTTCGCGCTTCTTTGCGGCTGCGAGGTGATCAGCGATCGAACCGTACAGCGCCGCCAGCGGACGCAGAGCGACCGGCGATGGTTCGGCCGAATACCAGCGTCGTTCGATCGCTGCCTTCACGCAGCCACGGCTTCATCGCGGAACTGCATCCGATGCAGCCCGGCATAAGCGCCGTCGTGGGTCAGCAAGGCCTCGTGCGTGCCCTGCTCGACGATGCGGCCCTGATCCATGACCACGATCAGATCGGCACTCTGGATCGTCGACAGGCGATGGGCGATCACCAGGGTCGTGCGGCCGCGCATCAGCTCGGTCAGCGCCTGCTGGATCGCCCGTTCGGATTCGCTGTCGAGCGCGCTGGTCGCTTCGTCGAGGATCAGAATCGGCGCGTCCTTGAACAGCGCGCGGGCGATGGTCAGGCGCTGCTTCTGGCCACCGGAGAGATTGGCGCCGTCCTGGCCGAGCATGGTGTCCAGGCCTTGCGGCAGCCGGCTGATGAACTCCCAGGCGTGAGCACGGCGTGCGGCTTCTTCGATCTTTTCCCGCGTCGCGCCAGTCGAGCCGTAAGCGATGTTGTCGGCGATGGTCGCGTTGAACAGCACGATGTTCTGATCGACCAGGGCGATCTGCCGGCGCAGGTCGCTGAGCTTGTACTCGCGGGCATCGTGACCATCGAGCAGCACGGCGCCGGAATGCGGATCGTAGAAGCGCGGGATCAGCGACAGCAGCGTCGACTTGCCGCTGCCGGAGCGGCCGACGAAGGCCACCGTCGAGCCGGGCGCGATGTCCAAGCTCACGCCATCGAGTGCGGCGCGGCCATCGAGTTCGTAGCCGAAGCGCACCTCGTCGAAGCGCAGACGGCCTTCGGCATGGGCGAGCGGACGGCTGCCGCTGTCGGCTTCCACCGGCGTATCGAGGAACGAGAACAGATCGGCGCCCGCGACCAGGCCGCGCTGCAGGCGCTCGCTGATGCTGGTCATCGAGGCCATCGGCGCGCGCAGGCTGAGCATCGCGGCGATGAACGAGGCGAAGGTACCGGCGCTGACCGTTTCGATCATCCCCGGCGCAGTCGCGACGAACACCAGCATCGCCACGCCGATGGCGGCGATCAGCTCCAGCGCGCTGTTGCTGGCGGCGCCGCTGGCGGTCATCTTCAGGGTTTGCCGGCGCAGGTAATCGTCCATGCGTCGAAAGGCGTCGAGCACATAGATTTCGCCGCCGTACAGCTTGAGGATGCGGCGGCCGGTGATCGCTTCATCGGCCGAATGGGTGATGCCGCTGACCGAGGTCTGCACCCGCGCCGACAGCTTCCTGAACCGGCGGTTGACCCAGGTGATCGACACGCTGACGAGCGGCGCGATGATCAGGGTGAACAGCGCCAGCTTCCAGCTGGTCCAGAACATCAGACCGAGCAGGCCGATGGCCGACAGGCCGTCCTTGATGATCGAGGTCAGCACGCCGGTGGCGCTGTCCGACACCTGGCCGGCGTGGTAGGTCAGCTTGGTCTGCAGATCGGCGTTGCGGGCCTTGTCGTGATGCGCCACCGGCACGTACAGCAGATGCTCGAACACTTCGCAGCGCAGCCGCGACACCACCCGCTGGCCCACCGCGGCAATGCCGTAAGCGGCAGCAAAACCGGCGATGCCACGAATGATGAAGATGCCGAGAATCGCGAACGGCATGATCGCGATGGTGCGCGGATCGCGCTCGACGAAGATCGAATCGATCAGCGGCTGGATCAGCCGCACGAAGGTGATGTCGGTCGCCGCGAAGGTGACCATGCCGAGCAGCGCCAGCAGGAACAGACGCCAGTGCGGCGCGCCGTAGCCGAGCAGGCGGCGCCAGACTGCGGCGGGGCGATACGGATCAGGTGAAGTCATGGGCGAAATGGTAGCAGCCGGCTTGTGTCGTCTAAGATTCGGCACCTGCGCAACCGCGCGATCACCCAGGAAATCCCATGTCCGGCGAGCCTTCCAAGACGCTGTTCGAAAAGATCATCGCCCGCGAGATTCCGGCCACGATCGTGTTTGAAGATGAGCTGTGCTTCGCGATCCGTGACATCAACCCGGTCGCGCCAACGCACATCCTGCTGATTCCGAAAAAGCCGATGCCGCGTCTCTGCGACGCCGTGCCGGAAGACCAGGCCCTGCTCGGCCATCTGATGCTGACGGCTACCAAGATTGCCGAGGCCGAAGGCTATGGCGACGCCTATCGCCTGGTGGTCAACAACGGCGCAGCCGCCGGGCAGAGCGTGTTCCACCTGCATCTGCACATCATTGCCGGCCGTCCGCTGAAGTGGCCGCCGGGCTGAATCGGTTTTCGAGCAAGCTCGAAAAGCCGATCCACCCGAGTCGCCACACACACCAACAAGCCAGCGCAAGCCTGCATCGACGTTGGCCAGAACATCCGGGCTGGAGGAGGCCCGCAGCCATGAACAGACCCACTCTGCAGGGGGCGCGTCAGGCGCTCGTCGCGTCTTCCATCCTGTTGGCGACTGCCAGCCAGGCCGCTACCGGCCTCGTCGACTGCCCCAGCTTCGACGTCCTACGCAAGCAGGAAGCCGACAAGATCGCCACCCGCCAGCTGAAGCCGCTGACCGCCGAGCCGACCCAGCCCGAGCTGCGCAAGGAACTGCTGGCGATGATGGAACGCGACCAGTCGGCGCGCAGCAAGGCCGCAGCCAGCGCCAAGACACGCGGCGGCCAGCCGGAGCAGGCGCTGATCCTGGCGATCTTCCAGGCCGATCAGGACAACGTCAGCCGGATGCGCGAGATCGTCGAAGCGAATCAGTTTCCGGATGCTCCGCAGGTGGGCCGTGATGGCCTGCGTGCCGCCTGGCTGGTGGCTGCCCATGCCGATCGCGATCCACAACTGCAGGCGAAACTGTTGGCCTTGCTGGAACCGCAGGCGAAGAAGGGCGACATCGTGCCGCAGGATTTCGCGCTGCTGTCCGATCGCGTCAAAGTGTCGCAGGGCCTGCCGCAGCTCTACGGCAGCCAGTTCCGCGCCAGCGGCGGCATCAACCACCCGCAACCGATCGAGAAGCCCGAAGGCCTGGAAGCGCGGCGCGCCGAACAGGGCCTGCTGACGATGCGCGACTACGGCTGCCTGCTGCAGCAATTCCACGGCATCCCCGTCGACCTCGTGCCACACACGCAAGTGATTCACTGACGCCATGACCACCCGCCGTGCCGACTACCCACACTTCCTTGCGATTCCCACCCGCTGGAAGGACAACGACATCTACGGCCACGTCAACAACATCGACTACTACTCGTTCTTCGACACGGTCATCAATCATTACCTGATCACCGTCGGCGAGCTGGACATCCATCGCGGCAGCGTCATCGGCTTCGCCGCCGAATCGCATTGCCGCTATCTGAAATCGCTGGCCTATCCGGAAGTGGTCGACGCCGGCCTGCGAGTCGCCAAGCTCGGCAACTCCAGCGTCCGCTACGAGATCGCCCTGTTCCGCGCCAAGGATGACGAGCCGGCCGCCGAAGGATGGTTCGTGCACGTCTTCGTCGATCGCGAAACGCAGAAATCCAGTCCGATCCCGGACTCCATTCGCGCGGCGCTCGCCCGCATTCAGACTCCAGTTCCGTCCGAGACTCTCTGATGATCCAGACCCGCGCCGCCGTCCTCCGCGAAATGGGCCTGCCGGCGCCGTATGCGCAATCCAGACCGCTGAGCATCGAAACGATCAGCCTCGCCCCGCCCGGCCCCGGCGAACTGCTGGTCAAGATGACTGCCGCGGGCTTGTGCCACTCGGATCTGAGCGTGATCGACGGCAGCCGCCCCCGCGTGATGCCGATGGCGCTCGGCCATGAAGCTGCGGCCACCGTCGTCGAATGCGGCGCCGGCGTCACTGCCTACGCGCCGGGCGACAACGTGGTGTTCTCGTTCGTCCCTGCCTGCGGCCACTGCCAGCCCTGCGCCACCGGTCGCGCCGCACTCTGCGAACCGGGCGCGAAAGCCAACGTCGCCGGCACGCTGTTGAGTGGCGCACGAAGACTCCATTCCAGCGGCGGCGACATCCATCATCACCTCGGCGTCAGCGGCTTCGCCGAGTACGCCGTGGTCTCTGCTGCATCCGCAGTGAAGGTCCGCCCCGACCTGGCACCGGAAATCGCCGCGCTGTTCGGCTGCGCCGTGCTGACCGGCGTCGGCGCCGTGGTCAACACCGCGCGAGTCACGCCCGGCTCGACGGTTGCCGTGTTCGGCCTCGGCGGCGTCGGCCTCGCTGCGCTGCTCGGTGCAAGAGCAGCCGGCGCCGGAACCATCGTCGCGATCGATCTGCAGCCGTCAAAACTGGACCTGGCGAAATCGCTGGGCGCGACCCATGTCGTCAACGCCGCAAGCTCCGCGGACGTCGTCGCCGAAGTTCGCGAGGCCACCCGAGGTGGCGCCGAATACTGCTTCGAGAGCGTCGGCAGCGAGCGTGTGCTGCAGCAGGCTTATGCGGCGACCGCGCGAGGCGGCATGACCGTGACCATGGGCCTGCCACATCCATCGAAGCAGTTCACGATTTCAGCGGTCAGCCTCACGGTCGAAGAGCGGACGGTGAAGGGCTCGTACATGGGCTCCTGCGTGCCGAGCCGGGATGTGCCGAGATTCGTGACGATGTACGACGCGGGCTTGTTGCCGGTGGATCGCCTGCTCACGCATCGCCTGAAGCTTGACGACATCAACGAAGGCTTTGATGTCCTGGCGAGAGGAGAGGCCGTCAGGCAGGTGGTTCTGTTCTGACGGCTGGGCGAATCAGGCGCCCGGCCCCAGACCGGCCCCAGAAATGCTTGTGCATCGTGAATACGGAAAATCGGGCTACGGCGCATGAACTGGATCTTGCTGTCCCTGCTTGCTTACGTGGTGCTGCAACTGGCCGTGGTCTTCCTGCTGGCGCGCAAGCCGCAGACCGAGAGCGACTACCTGCTTGCCGGCCGCAGCCTCGGGCCCTGGCTCTCGGTGTTCACGGTCTTCGCCACCTGGTTCGGCGCCGAGACCTGCATCGGCGCCACTGCCGAGGCCTATTCGGGTGGCTTGGACGCAGTCGCGGCTGATCCCTTCGGCTACGCGATCGGCATCGTCGCGATGGGCCTGCTGTTTGCGGCTGCGCTGCGCCGGCGTGGCCTGCTGACCCTGGCCGATCTGTTCCGCAACCGCTGGGGTTCGGGCATCGAACGGCTGGCGGCCTTGGTGATGATTCCGTCCTCGCTGCTCTGGGCGGCCGCGCAGATGCGCGCCTTCGGCCAGGTGATCGCTTCGGTCAGCGATCTGAGCCTGATCGCCGCGACCGGCCTCGCGGCCTTCGTGGTCATCGTCTACACGGCGGTGGGCGGCATGTGGGCCGACGCCTGGACCGATCTCGCGCAGGGCCTGGTCATCATCTTCGGCCTGCTGCTCCTGCTGGCCGTATTCACCCTGGTTGGCGGCTTCGACACGCTGCCGGAATCGGCCGCCGCCGCGGCGGCCCGCGCGCCGCTGCGCGACCGGCCGCTGATCGAGATCCTCGCCGTGCCGATTTTCGGCACCATCGCCGCCCAGGAACTGAGCTCGCGGGTGCTGGCGATGCGCGACGCCAGGCTCGCCCGCTCGGCCACCGTCGCGGCCGGCTTCGTCTATCTCGCAGTCGGGCTGATTCCGGTGGTCGTCGGTCTCGGCGCGGCCGCGACCCTTGGCACCGGCGTCGAGCCGGAACAGGTGCTGTCGCGCTATGCGCAGACGCAGTTGCCGGTCGCCCTGTACGTGGTGTTCCTGGGCGCGCTGGTGTCGGCGATCCTGTCGACCCTGTCCGGCGCGCTGCTGGTCGCCGGATCACTGGCCGCTCACAACCTGATCGCCCCGCTGGCCGGCGCGCGCCTCACGGAGCGCCTGAAGCTGCGCCTGAACCGCGTTGCCGTCGTGGTCTTCGGCCTAGTCGCCTTCCTGATCTCGCTGGGCGGCGAAGCATGTACTCGCTGGTCGAACAGGCGTCCGGACTGGCCTCGGCCGGCGTGCTGGTGCTGATGGTTGTCGCGATCTTCGCGCCCAGCGTGGGTGGGGTCGCGAGTGCGGCGGTGGCGCTGATCGCGAGTGTTGCGGTCTATGTGCTGGCCTCGGCGCAGGAATGGTCGATGCCTTATCTCGCGTCGCTGGCGGCTGCTTTGCTGGCCTATGCAGTGCTGGCGCCGTTTGGGCCGCGTGCGGCGGGTGTAGCCTCGTCTCGGACGAATTTGGTCGATCAGCCGTGACGATGGCGCTGCCGCATCAGAACATGCTGCCGTCTGCCGCACATTCTGCGAATGCGCTCGATAACGTCGTGGCTTGTCGTGGACTTCCGAATGCCAGGTACCGTTGGGCATGACCAAAATGGCTGAAATATCAGCACACATCATCGTCGCCACATTCTTGGCCATAGTTTGTTCAAGTTGCACACCCTTTCCAGATCCCTCCACTCCGGAGAGTGCGGTTTCGGCGCTCCACTACAGGCAAGGTGACAATCCGCTGGCACCCAACAGACGCGGTGGCATTTTTAAAGTCGATGGTCAATTTGTCTCGAGTTCAGATAACGCACCAATCCGCCTTCATCCAGGCAGCCACCGTATTGCTTATCTTTGTCCAGGCTGGAGATACGTTGACGGCTATCCTGAGGTGAAACACCGCTTTGAGCGCGGCATTCAATATGAGCTTTCTTGCGCCAATGGCGAGGTCCACATTGAGTAACAAGCTCGAATAAGGTTGGTTCGACACGATGCGCTCAAGCCGCGACGATTCTCGAAGGAGGCGACTGGACCATGAACGTGCAGTTGAACCACACCATCGTCTGGTGCCGCGACAAGTGGAGGTCGTCGTCGTTTCTGATCGATATCCTCAGGCTGCGGGATGCGGCCATTCCGTTCGGGCCGATGCTGGTGGTGAAACTCGGCAATAGCGTGTCGCTGGATTTCTATGATCAGGATGGGGACATCGCGTCCCAGCATTACGCCTTTCTGGTCAGCGAGAGCGACTTCGATTCGATCTTTGCTCGGATCAAGGAGCAGGGACTGACGTACTGGGCGGCGCCGGGGAAGCGTGGGGCTGGGGAGACGTATCAGCACAATGGCGGCCGGGGTGTTTATTTCGATGATCCGGATGGGCATTTGCTGGAGGTGATGACTCGGCCGTACGAGGGGATTGGCTGAGCGGCCTCTCGTTTTTGTTTGGCTGGTTGGTTGGTTCTCGGTTTGATCGACCGGTGCGGTTGTTGGCTGGCTTCAGCGCACTATTCCGCGCTATCGCGCGGGTTACTTTCCTTGAACGCCCAAGGAAAGTAACCAAAGGAATGCGCCCCACGGCATGCCGCCGACTCGCGAGAAGCAAAGGCGCGAGTCGGTGCCCTGCGCTTCTCGCGCTCTCCGGGCCGCCGCGCCGACAGGCCATCCATGGCCTGGCAGCGCTCGACCGGCATCCATGCCGGTCGTTCCTCTCCGATCGCTGCGATGCTCGGCGGCATGCAGGGGGTGTGAACGTCAAAAGCCAAGTCACAAGCAAAACAGCCGCAGCGCGGAGCGCTGCGGCTGTGCTTTTGATTCTGCCGTTGCCGTTGCTGTGGACGTTGGTCCCCCTTAAGCGCGCCGAGCATCGCAGGCCATGGCGGACAGGCTCCGAAGGAGGCGAGGCAGGATGCCGAAGCCTTTTCGCCGCGCCACGGATGGCGCGTCGGAAAGCCCCGTCATGGCCGAGAAGCACAGGGCATCGGGTCGCGCTTCTGTTTCTCGCGACCCGACGCAGCGCCGGGGGCGCCCTTCCTTTGGTTACTTTCCTTGGGCGTCAAGGAAAGTGACCCGCGCGACAGCGCGGAATGGTTCGGTGAAACCAAAAGGGTCAGGGAAGCAGGCGACACCGAATCCGTCGGGAGGCGCGATGGCCGAGCAACTGCTCGGCGCTTTCCTGACCTACTCGGGCCGACCGCAAGCCGCCCTAGCTCGTCTGCTTCTTCGGCCGAATCGACAACCTCACTTCCGACGGCCGCCCACCCAAATACCAGAACTCGTACTGCCGCCACGACGCCTGCGGCTCATGCGAGGTCAACACGATCAGATCTGACCGGTGACGGGTGATCAGCAGAATGGTCGCCTCGGTCTGTGGGCTGCGGTCCGGGGACAGCCATTTGTCCGCCAGCTTGGTGACCAGCAAAGTCAGTTTCGCGCCGAGGTCGCAGGGCACGTCGCGTTTGAGGGTGATTGCAAGCTGCTTCATGACCTATAGATCCCGGAATCTACCCGCCTGAACCCTATCCTCGCGTATCCAGCGCACCAGCGTCACGCCATCTGGCAGGCAACTGCCATACGGCGGAAAGTAATCTCTCTTACGGCCGCGAATCCAGCGCTTTTTGGCGCTTGTTGTAGCGGACCGAGCTCCAGACTGACGCGCCGATGAAGCCGATGCCGAGCAAGCCGGTGACCACTTCCGGCACGTGGACGACGGTGCCGGCGATCATGATCACCGCCAGCATGCCGATCGCATAATGCGCACCATGTTCGAGGAACACGTACTCGTCGAGCGTGCCCTTGTTGACCAGATACACCGTCATCGAACGGACGAACATGGCGCCGATGGCGAGGCCGAGCATGATGATGACCACGTCACGGGTGATCGCGAAGGCGCCGATGACGCCGTCGAACGAGAACGAGGCGTCGAGCACTTCCAGGTACATGAACGCGGCGAGGCCGCTGCGCTTGACGCCGTTGGCGACCGCGTCGCCCGGCTCGCCGAACAGGCTGCCGAGGGCATCGACGCCGATGTACAGGATCACGCCGGCCAAGCCGGCCACCAGCACGTCGTCCTCGACGACATCGGGCAGGAACCAGCGGGTGCCGAACAGGGTGACCAGCGACACCAGCACGGCAACGCTGTCGATACGGCCGAGGCTGGCCAGCCAGCGTTCGCTACTGCCCAGCCAGTGCAGCTGGCGCTTGTCGTTGAACAGAAAGTTCAGGAACACCAGCAGCAGGAACATGCCGCCGAACGCCGCGATCGCCGGGTAGGCGTTGCCGAGCACGGCGCTGTATTCGTCCGGATCGTTCAGGGCCATGTCGACGACCGGCCAGACACCGAGGCCGGTGGCCACAGAGACGATGACGATCGGGAACACCAGGCGCATGCCGAACACGGCGATCAGGATGCCGGCGGTCAGGAACAGGCGCCGCCAGTAGGCGTTCATGTCCTTCAGCACGCCGGCGTTGACCACAGCGTTGTCGAACGACAGCGAGACTTCCAGCACCGCCAGCACGATGGTCAGCCACAGCGCCGTGGCCAGACCGACTTCGGTCTGATAGCCCCAGACGCCAGCGGCGATCAGACAGATCGCACTGACCAGGAAGGAGATGCGGAAATCACGCACAGCAGGTCTCGCAGGTAATGGCCGAGGGCAGCGCCCGCAACGGCGACACCGGCAGTGTGAGCTTGCGCTTTGCCGCCAGCCGGCTCGAACCGGCCGGACGGAGCCTCATGTCGTGCTCAGCGGCCGTGAACCGGTTGATCGGTGACGACGATGCCGTCGGCATCGGCATACAGATAGGCGCCCGGCTTGAAACGGACGCCGGCGAATTCGAGCAGCTTGTCCTCGACCGCCGAATGCAGGCCCTTCTCGCTCTTGCGCGGATGGCTGCCGAGGGCCTTGACGCCAATGTTCTGGTCGGAGATTTCGATCGAATCGCGGATGTAACCGTAGACGACGATGCCGGCCCAGCCGTTCTTGACGCCAAGCACGCCGAGATTGCCGCCGACCAGCGCGCAACGCGGCGAACCACCGCCGTCGACGACCAGCACCCGACCCTTGCCCGGAGTTTCGAGCACGGCGCGCACCTGGGCGTTGTCCTCGAACACTTTCAGCGTCTTGATCGGGCCGTGGAAATCGAGCTTGCCGCCGAAATCGGCGAACACCGGCTCGGCCACCTGGGCGTCGGGATGGGCGTCGGAAACGTCGGTCGTGGCGATCATCTGATTCTGGGTCTGGATCTTGGACATGCGGGTCAGCTCGGCTCAGAAAGTATTGGAAAGTGTTTGGAGAAGGGTCAGGCAAAGATCGAATGGCGGCGCGCCAAGGTTGGCAGCAGCAGCGCGTACAGGCTCAGGAAGATGAAGGCGACCAGGGTCCAGCCCGGCAGGCTGATGCCCAGGAAGGCGGCATCGATCTTGGCGCAGTTGCCATCGCCCTTGAGCACCATCTGCACGACTTCGGCGACCGGCAGCATGCCGAGCAGATAGTCCAGGGTCGGGCCGCAGGCCGGTGCTTCGCCGGGCGGCAAACCCTGCAGCCAGACGTGGCGTGCAGCGATACCGGCACCGATCAAGGCACCGAGCAGCGCGAGAATCGACCAGATGCGGCGGCCACGGCCGGTCGGCGCGTGGAGCGCAGCACCGAGGAAGCACAAGCCGGCAGCAGCCATGGCGACGCGCTGGAAGATGCACATCGGGCAAGGCTCCAGCCCGAAACCGTGCTGCAGCACCAGGGCGAAGGCCAGGCCCGAAACGCAGAGCAGGAAACCCACAAAGCTCAGGCGACGAAAACTGAAACGGGTCATCGGATTCCGGATCGAGGTTGCAAAGTTAGGACCGCGATGAGGTCCATGCGTTCGGCTGCGGATCGTGATGAGGACGACTGCGATGCTGTGTCCGATGCATCCGAACCGCTCGAAGACTGCCTGCACGCCATTACACTGCAGCTTCACTTGAGTCCCCATTCTAGCCTCATGAGCCTGAGCCTGAGCATCCGCATTCGCCAGCACGGCGGCCCCGAAGTTCTCGAAACCTTCGACGAGACCTTGCCACCGCCCGGTGTCGGCGAAGTGCAGCTGCGCCACACGGCGATCGGCCTGAACTTCATCGATACCTACTTCCGCGCCGGCGTCTACAAGGCACCGCTGCCGCATGGCCTGGGCCAGGAAGCGGCCGGCGTGATCACCGCGCTGGGTCCCGAGGTCAGCGGCTTCGCGGTCGGTGATCGCGTGGCCTATGGCACCGGTCCACTCGGTGCTTACTGCGAGCTGCGCAACTTCGCAGCCGCGCGGCTGGTGAAAGTGCCGGACACGGTCAGCGACGAAGCCGCCGCTGCGCTGATGCTGAAAGGCATGACCGCCTACTACCTGCTGCATCTGACGCACGCCGTGCAGCCCGGCGAAACCCTGCTGGTGCATGCAGCGGCCGGCGGTGTCGGCTCCGCCCTGGTGCCCTGGGCGAAGAAGCTGGGTTCGCGGGTGATCGGCACTGTCGGCTCGGCGGACAAGGCGGTGCTGGCGAAAGCCGCCGGCTGCGACGAGGTGATCCTCTATCGCGAACAGGACGTGGCCCGCGAAGTGCGCCGCCTGACCGATGGCCGCGGCGTCGATGTCGTCTATGACT
>NZ_JAHFRY010000158.1:2761-9666 GCF_023266035.1 Nevskia sp. | reverse complement strand
TACCGAACGCGACCCGCCCGCTGTGGCAGACGTTGCTCGCGTAGGCGATCACTCGGCCGGCCGATCTGCTGGCCGCCCTCGGCATCGATCCGGCGCAGCCGGCGCTCGCCGCCGAAGCGCTGCGCGCGTTTCCGATCCGGGTGCCGCGCGGCTTCGCGGCTCGCATGGCTCGCGGCGATGTCGACGACCCGCTGTTCCGGCAGGTCTGGCCGTCACCGCGCGAAGCCGATGAGGTCCCCGGTTATACGACGGATGCGGTCGGCGATCTGGCCAAGCTGAAAGACGGCGGACTGATTCACAAATATCAGGGCCGGGCGCTGGCGATCGCCACCGGTGCCTGCGCAGTGAACTGCCGTTACTGCTTCCGCCGGCATTTCCCGTACGGCGATGCGCTCGCGTCCCGCAACCATTGGCGGGCGACGCTGGCAAGCCTCGACGCCGATCCGAGCATCGAGGAAGTGATCCTGTCCGGTGGCGATCCGCTGGCGCTATCGGATGACAAGCTCGCCGAGTTCGCCACCGCGCTGGCCGAGCGGCCCTGGATCAAACGGCTGCGGCTGCACACGCGGCTGCCGGTGGTGCTGCCGGAACGGGTCGACGAGCGTCTGCTCGGCTGGCTGTCGGCGAGTCGGCTGCAGAAGGTCGTGGTGCTGCACATCAACCACGCCAACGAGATCGACGAGGCTGTGATCGAAGCCTGTGCGCGGCTGCGCTCGGCCGGCGTCACGCTGTTGAATCAGGCCGTATTGCTGCACCAGGTCAACGATTCAACGGATGCGCAGGCCCGCCTGTCCGAACGCTGCTTCGCCGCCGGCGTGCTTCCCTACTATCTGTTCGTTCTCGACCGGGTGGCAGGCGCCGCACATTTCGACGTGAGTGAACTGACAGCACAGACGATCATGCGGGAGCTGGCAGCACGCTTGCCCGGCTACCTGGTGCCGCGCCTGGTCCGCGAAATCGCCGGCGAGCCGGCCAAGACCCTGCTGCCGTGGTAGCGGCCCGGCCGATCTCGCCCCGGTCATGAATCTGCCGCGCGAGCCCGCCCCGTCCCGGGCCGCATTCCGCGCGGCGCTCGCTGCATCGCCGCCCGCAACGGCAGCCGTGCGCGCCGCACTGCTGCTGCACATCGACGACCTGGCCGGTATCGAGGCGCGCATCGGTTTCGTCGAAGCCGAAGTGCTGGCTGGACTGGTCACGGCGGCGATCGCTGCACGACTGACGCCGGCCGACGCGCGCTACGCCTTGTCGATCGACGAAAACGGTCTGATCCTGCAGCGCGCCGACGTCGCCGGCATCGAGCGGCTGGCCGAAACCCTGCGCCGCGAGCTGCACGAGGAAATCTTCACGGTTCGAGACCAGGAGGTACAGCTCTCGGTCACGCTCACCTGGTTCCAGACCGGCACTGCCGACACGCTCGACGCGATGCTCCACAAGCTGGTCAGCGAAGCACGTGCGGCCTCGCTGAAGGGCGGCAACACGGTGATCGGTGTCGGCTCGATCGCTCCCTCGGTGCAGAACGAACTTGAAGACGCGCGCATCGCCGGCCTGACCCGCCGCGCGCTTGCTGACGACCGCATGCGGCTGGCGTTCCAGTCGATCGCCAGCCTCGAAGGCGGCCGTCACACCCACTTCGATCTGCAGGTACGCATGGTCGACGAAGACGGCCGCGAATGGCTCGCCTCGGAGTTCCTGCCGGCCGCCCAGAAATTCAATCTGATGCGCTCGGTCGATCGCTGGGTGATCGCCACGGCGCTCGATATCGTCCAGCGTCGTCGCGGCACTCGTGATGCGGCAACGCTGTTCATCAAGCTGTCCGAAGACACGGTGCGCGACGCCGAAGCCTTCATCATCTGGCTGCGCGGCCTGCTCGACGGCAGCCTGCTCAAGGCCAGCGAAGTGGTGTTCCAGGCCCAGGAACTGGTGCTGCAGAACCACATTCGCAAGGCCCGCGCGCTGACCCGCGAACTGGTCGAACTTGGCGCCGGTGTCGCCATCGAACACTTCGGCGTCGGCAGCAATTCCCGGCAGATGCTCGACTACATCCCGGCCCAGTTCCTGAAATTCCACGCTTCGTACACGCAGTCATTCGCCGATCGCGAAGTCCAGAAGCGGCTCGGCGAATTGATCGAAGCCGCGAAGCAGCACCGGATGAAAACCATCGTCAGCCACGTCGAGCACGCTGACATGATGGCCAAGCTCTGGCAGATGGGTATCCACTTCATCCAGGGCTACCACGTGCAGGAGCCCGAGGTGGTGATGCTGGGTGAAGATGTGGCGCCGCGCCGCTGAGTCGCATGTAGGTCGGGCCGCGCCCGACGCTTCTCGCTTCAGCAGTGTCGCCCGAGGTGCGACCTACAAAAAACGTCATCCCCGCGTAGGCGGGGATGACGTTAGGGATTAGGCACGACCCTTTGGGGAGCAGCGTCCCCGTTTAGGCCGAAGCCTGAAGTCGAGCGATGCGCTCTTCAAGCGGTGGGTGCGTCATGAACAAGCTCTTCACCTCGCTGGCAATACCGAAGGCCTGCATGCCCTGGGGCAAGGTCGACGGTTCATGCTGGGCTTTCAGCTTCTGCAGCGCGGCGATCATCTTGCGCTTGCCGGCGTAGTGCGCCCCGCCGGCATCGGCGGCGAACTCGCGGCGGCGCGAGAACCAGGCGACGACGATCGAGGCCGCGAAGCCGAGCACGATCTGCATGACGATCGAGGTCACGTAGTAGCCGATGCCAGGGCCGCCGCGATCGTCCTTGCCGCGCAGCGCGCTGTCCACGGCATAGCCGATCACCTTGGACAGGAAGATCACGAAGGTGTTGAGCACGCCCTGGATCAGGGTCAGGGTGACCATGTCGCCATTGGCGACGTGGGCGATCTCGTGGCCGAGCACAGCTTCGGTCTCGTCCTGGTTCAGCGCGCGCAGCAGGCCGGTCGAAACCGCGACCAGCGCGCTGTTGCGGCTCATGCCGGTGGCGAAGGCATTGATTTCCGGCGCGTCGTAGACCGCAACTTCCGGCATGCCGATACCGGCCGCGCGGGCCTGGCGCTCGACGGTCGCCAGCAGCCAGGCTTCGGCCGCGCTCTTCGGCTGCTCGATGACCACCGCGCCGGTGGAGCGCTTGGCCATCCACTTCGACATCGCCAGCGAGATGAACGAGCCGCCCATGCCGAACACCGCCGAGAAGATCAGCAGGCTGCCGAGGTTCAGGCCATTCTGGGTCAGGAAGCGGTCGCCGCCGAGCAGGCTGACGACCACCGACAGCACCAGCATGATGGCGATGTTGGTGAGCAGGAAAAGACCGATGCGTTTCATGGCTGCATTCCGTGATGCGTGTTCAGGTTCGGGAATGTTGGCGGCTGACTACTGATTCTCAAGAGGCTCAGGTAGTCGACTCGCCGGTACGGCCGCTGGCTACCGCGCCCATCGCATCGACTCTCTGATAACCACGCGGCAGCGGATTGCCCCGTGACGCGCGAGCGCCGTGATAGCCGGATTCCAGATCGCTGGCCTTGATCGTCAGGCGCCGCTTCAGGCTGGTGACTTCCAGCGCCGAGCCGGCCGGCAGCACGCAGGCGGCGACGATGCGGTCCTCGCCCTTCAGGCCGATCAACTTGTTGCCCTTGCCCTTGGCCAGTTCCGGCAGTTCGCTGGCCGGGAACACCAGCAGGCGGCCTTCGGCAGTGGCGACGGCGATCCGTTCTTCGGCCGGCTTCTTCAGCTGCATCGGCGGCAGCGGCGTGCCTTCCAGGGTCAGGCAGGCCTTGCCGGCCTTGTTGCGGCCCTGCAGATCATCGAGTTTGGCGTTGAAGCCGTAGCCATCGCTGCCGGCGAGCATGTAGCGCTCGCCCGCGTCGCCGGCGATCAGCGCGATGATGTTGGCGCCGTCCTGCAGATCGAGCTTGGTGGTCACCGGCTCGCCCTGCGAGCGTGCGCTCGGCAGTTCGCGCGGGTTCAGCGTGTAGGCGCGGCCTTTCGAATCGAGCAGGATCAGCAGGTGATTGGTGCGCCCGGCCACCGAGGTCAGGTATTCGTCGCCAGTCTTGTAGCTCATGCCGGTGACATCGACTTCATGGCCCTTGGCGGCGCGTATCCAGCCGGCCTTCGACAGCACCACGGTGATCGGCTCGCTGGGCAGGATTTCCGTCGCTTCCAGCGCCACGGCCGGTGCGCGGGCGACCAGCGGGCAGCGGCGATCGTCGCCGTACTTCTTCGCGTCCTCGTCGATTTCCCTGCCGACCAGATTGCGCAGCTTGGTTTCCGAGGCCAACAGGTCTTCGAGCTTGGCGCGTTCGGCGGCCAGTTCGGCCTGCTCGCCGCGAATCTGCATCTCCTCGATCTTCTGCAGATGGCGCAGGCGCAGATCGAGAATCGCGGTGGCCTGGATATCGCTGAGGCCGAAACGCGCCATCAACTCGGCGTGCGGATCTTCCTCGTAACGGATGATCCGGATCACCTCGTCGATGTTCAGGAAGGCGATCAGCAAGGCATCGAGGATGTGCAGGCGCTCGTTGACCTTCTTCAAGCGGTATTCGAGGCGGCGCTTGACCGTCGCCACCCGGTAGACCAGCCATTCACTGAGGATTTCCGGCAGGTTCTTGACCCGCGGCCGGCCGTCCAGGCCGATCATGTTCAGGTTCACGCGCACCGACTTTTCGAGGTCGGTGGTCGCGAACAGATGGGTCATCAGCGCATCGATGTCGACCCGGTTCGAGCGCGGGATGATGACGATGCGGGTGGGGTTCTCGTGGTCGGATTCGTCGCGCAGATCCTCGACCAGCGGCAGCTTCTTGGCCCGCATCTGCTCGGCGATCTGCTCCTGGATCTTCGCCGGCGAGACCTGATGCGGCAGCTGGGTGATGACGACGTTGTCGTCCTCGCGCTCCCAGCGCGCACGCATGCGGACCATGCCGTTGCCGGTGTCGTACAGCTTCCGCAGCTCGGCCGGCTCGCTGATGATTTCGCAGCCGGTCGGGAAATCCGGGCCAGGCAGCACCGTCATCAGCTCGTCGAGCGTGGTCTTCGGGTTCTTCAGCAGCAGCTTGCAGGCCAGCGCCAGCTCGCGAAGATTGTGCGGCGGGATGTCGGTGGCCATGCCGACGGCGATGCCGGTGGTGCCGTTGACCAGGATGTTCGGCAGCCGCGCCGGCAACAGTTTCGGCTCCTGCAGGGTGCCGTCGAAGTTCGGCACCCAGTCCGAGGTACCCATCTCCAGCTCGCCGAGCAGGGTCGACGCGTACGGCGTCAGCTTGGCTTCGGTGTAGCGCATCGCCGCGAACGATTTCGGATCGTCCGCCGAGCCCCAGTTGCCCTGGCCATCGACCAGCGGATAGCGGTAGGCAAACGGCTGCGCCATGGTCACCATCGCTTCGTAGCAGGCGCTGTCGCCATGCGGATGGAACTTGCCGATCACGTCGCCGACGGTGCGCGCGCTCTTCTTGGGCTTCGAGGTCGAGCTCAGGCCCAGCTCGCTCATCGCATAGATGATGCGGCGCTGCACCGGCTTCAAGCCGTCGGCCACGTGCGGCAGGGCGCGATCCAGCACGACGTACATCGAGTAGTCGAGGTATGCCTTTTCGGCGAACAGCCGCAGCGGCAGGCGTTCGGTTTCGGTCGGTTCGATTGGGGTCATGTTCAGGCGGGGTCAGCGGCAGCGATCATCACCGGCCCCTGCATGCAGCGGGGCCGGAGCGTCCGGAGGGGCCGTATTTGACCATGTTCGAGCAGACAGGCGGCAGGTATAACGATGTCCTGTTCGATGTCGTAATCGAGCACCAGGCAACGAGTGTTCACTTTTCAGCATCGGAAGAATCAATCATTCCGGGGCGCGCAACGGCATCGACAGCGCGACAAACGGCTGATAACGTTGCCAAACGCTCGCTAAAAGCGTGACAACTAAAAATTCTGGCACAGGGAACACCGAGGAAACACATGAGAAAGATCTTGATTGCTGCAGTTGCGACATCAGCCCTTTTTGCCACTGCGGCACAAGCTGAACCGGTTGGTCTGGTGCGCGGTTTGGTGGGAACCGGCGTTGCCGTCCTGCAGGCCCCTGGCCTTACCCTCACCACGCTGCTGACCGATCGCGCCCTGATCGTCGGCAAGCTGCCGCCGCTCGGCCTCAATTTCGTCAACGCGCTGGTGCCGATCCTGACCAATCAGCCGGTGAAGTCGACCACGCAGACGGTCATCGTGCCGTTGCCGGGGCCGGCGTTCCTGAACATGACTCTGGTCAACCTGCCGGACCGCATTGGCGTCAAGGTTGGCGCATCGGGCCCGATCACCTTCACGCTGACCACGGGTCCGCAGTAAGGACCAAGCGGTCTACGGATAACGAACCGGCACTCAATGCCGGTTTCGTCGTCCTTGATGTCGCTGCACAGTAACGATTTCACCCCCTGTTGCACCTGTTGACGTATCCACCCCAAACGGATTCGGGCAAAACTGAACCGAAGGAGATTTACCAATGAAAAAGACCACCCTTGCTGTCGCCGCTCTCGCCACCATGCTGTCGATCCCGGCGCAGGCTGCTGGACCGATCGTCCAGAGCACCCTGCTGGTCGTGAAGGCCGTGCTTGCTGAGCCAGGCGTTTCGCTGAGCAATATCGTCAAGGCGCTGCCGGATATCGCCAACGACACCGTCGCCGGCGTCGCCAACGTCGCCAACGCGCTGCCGCCGGCCCTGCTCGGCACCACGCCGCAGCAGCGCACCACGCAGACCATCATCGTGCCGCTGCCGGGGCCGGCGTTCCTGAACGCCGATCTGGTCAACATCAAGGGCGACGTCGGCATCAAGGTCACGGCCGCCAGCCCGCTGATCATCACGCTGACCACCGGCCGTTAAGCGCGGTTAGCAGTACTTCAAGCAGCCCCGAAAAGCCCGGCAGCGTGCCGGGCTTTTCGTATTCGGGCATTG
>NZ_JAHFRY010000158.1:0-2733 GCF_023266035.1 Nevskia sp. | reverse complement strand
CCGCCGTACCGCCACTCCCCAATCAGGATTAGCACCTTGGCTATCGCCCTGCCCCCGCCGGCTGAACCGCAGATGGTGCCGGCGGCAGAAATTCGTCCCTACGCCAAGTTGAAGGTCCAGGCCGGCGCGCTGACCTTCTACGTCGCCGATTTCTGCAAGCTCGGTACGGCGCAGGTGGTGCGTGTGGCATCCGTTGCCACGACTCCGGCCGAGATCGTCCGCGGCCTCGGCGCCAGTTGTTATCTGCTCGGCTATCCAGCCGCGATGACCCGCTACGGCGTCGACGGCTCGACGCTGTACATCGAAGTTCAGCGTGGAAGAATCAGCTCGGTGGAAGCGCCACCGAGGATCAAGGCGTACTTCGCCGGCATCGAAAAATCGCGCTTCGTCACCGCCGCCAACCTCGAAAAACGCCGCGTGCTGGCCGATTCGCTCAGCGAACGCGCCGGCGACAATTATCAGATGCAGTTGGTACCGGATGGCCCGGATTCCTCGAAGCTGGTCATCGACAATCCGACCGATGGCCGTGATCGCCTGCAGCTGCGCGCCGGCTTCGCAACCAACGGCAATCGCTATTCCGGCCGCTACATCGCCGATGGCCAGGCCCGTTACTCATGGGGCGATGGCACGGAAGCGCTGGTCGGTATCGGCGCGGCGGTGCGTCCTCCGCAGTTGCGCGACGACCAGAGCGGCCCCTATCACGAAGCCTCGGGCTCCTTGTCGCGGGTCACCACGGCCGGCGTGCTCGGCGTCGACGGCCGCTATGTCGAACTCAAGCCCAAGGTACCGGCGATCGATGCCATGGGTACCGTTTTCCCGGCCGGTCTGGACGGCGAAATCACTGAAGCCGGCGTTTCCTGGCTGGTGCCGCTGCATGCCACCTACACCGAGCGTGTCACCCTGAGCATGCGCGTGGCTCGCGTGCAGCAGACCTTCGATTTTGACGATCAGCGCCTGCTGACCGAGCGCTACACCAAGGCCAATATCGTGGTCAGCGCGGCCACCCGGTTCGCGATCGCCGACAACCACGTGTTCGAGCTGCAGGGTGGTGTCGACCTCAGCCAGGGCTTCACTTCGTCGCCGTTCGTGCCAGCCGATGGCGGCGGACGCGGCCAGTTCTCGATGGCCCGGCCGGCGATCCGCCTGAGCTACCAGCCGGGCGCCGCGTTCTCGCCGGCGATCGAAGCCTCGGCGCAGTTCAGCTCGGCGGCGCTGCCGCAGAACGAACAGGTGGTGCTCGGCGGCGACACCCAGCGCGCCTTCGAGCCCGGCACGGCCGCTGGCGATCAGGGCTGGCGCGCGCGCGCCACGATCAACCATCGACCCTGGGCACTGGGCTGGCTGTCGCTCGAACCGACGCTGTTCGCCGAGTACGGCGCCGCCCGCTTTCGCGATCCACCACCGGTTGCGGCCGGCACCGCCCAACGCGCGGCGGTTGGCCTCGAAGCGACCGTGCGACTGGGCAGCACGGTGGAGTTCACCGGCTTTGTCGCCGAGCCGGTCCTGGCCTCGGGACCGTCGCTGCTCGCCGACGACGAACGCCGGCTGGGCGCGCGGCTGAGCATCACTTACTGATCCGCGAACGACGCCGGTCGTCATGACCGGCGTCGTTCAGCTTCAAACCTCGGCCTTGTCGCCCTTCTCTTCGAGCCAGGCCTTGCGATCACCCGCGCGCTTCTTGGCCAGCATCATGTCCATGATCGCGTCGACGGTGACCGGTACTTCGGCCCCTTCAAGGTCAGCGATGCCGGTGTCGATGGCGCCGTCCAGGGTCAGCTGAACGAGCCGGCGGGTATCGCGGCTCATCGTCGTTTCGCGGAGCTGCAGCGGATTCATCTCGCCCAGACCCTTGAAGCGGGTGACGTTGATCTTGGCCTTGTTGCCTTCGGCCTGCAGGCGATCGAGGATGCCTTCGCGCTCGGCATCGTCGAGCGCGTAGAACACCTGCTTGCCGGCATCGATGCGGAACAGCGGCGGCATCGCGATGTAGATATGCCCAGCCTTCACCAGCGGCCGGTAGTGCTTCAGGAACAGTGCGCACAGCAGCGTGGCGATGTGCAGGCCATCGGAATCGGCATCGGCCAGCACACAGACCTTGCCGTAGCGCAGACCGCTGATATCTGACGATCCCGGATCGACACCGATCGCGACGCTGATGTCGTGGATTTCATTGGACGCCAGCGCCTCATTGGCATCGACTTCCCAGCTGTTCAGGATCTTGCCGCGCAGCGGCATGATCGCCTGGGTGTCGCGGTCCCGCGCCTGCTTCGCCGAGCCGCCGGCGGAGTCGCCTTCGACCAGGAACAGCTCGGTCTGATTGAGATCGGTCAGCACGCAATCGGCCAGCTTGCCGGGCAGCGCCGGGCCGCTGGTGATCTTCTTGCGCACCACCTGCTTGGCCAGCTTCATCCGCGCATTGGCGTTGGCGATCACCAGCTGGGCAACCTGCTCGCCGGCTTCCGGATGCTTGTTCAGCCAGACCGAGAACGAATCGTGGACCACGCCCTGAACGAAGGCGGCGGTCTCGCGTGAAGACAGTCTTTCCTTGGTCTGGCCAGCGAACTGCGGATCGAGCATCTTGATGCTGAGCACGTAGCTGCAGCCCTGCCAGACATCGTCCGGCGACAGCTTCAGGCCACGCGGCAGCAGATTGCGGAACTCGCAGAACTCGCGGATCGCTTCGGTCAGGCCGGTACGCAGGCCGTTGACGTGGGTGCCGCCCTGCGCCGTCGG